>DATCUS010000266.1:0-15899 GCA_036561845.1 Tardiphaga sp.
GGTGGCGGCGGGGCAGGGCGGAGCTGCAACTGGTCGATCTTGGCGGTCAGACCCGACACCTGCTCGGACAGCCGCTTGACTTCAGCCTGTTGGGCCTCCAGCAGCTGCCGTGTCGCCAACAGGGTGTCCGAGGTCTGCTGCTGGATCGCCTGCAGCTCCTTCAGCGCCGAGGTGTCCTCGCTGGCCGTGGAATTGGCGACCGCACCGGTATGGGACGAGGCCTCGACCAGATGGTCATAATTCAGCCAGAGCAGCCCGGAGACGCCCGCGATGACCGCCAGCGCGGCGACGATGCCGAACACGCCGGAGTAGGATTTTCGCGCGGCCAGTGGCGGCCTGCCGACATCGATGTCGTGATTGAACTGGTCGGCCAAGTAACGTCCTCAATCTGTACCGTGTCTTCCTGCACCTGCGTCAGGTTGTAAGCAATATGCCCGCCGCTGGGAACCGGCGACGCAGGAAATTTGGCGGCGAATTGTTGACACGGCGCAAGGCGCGCAAAAATATCACCGCGCCTTTGCCGCAAAAATGCGCGACGCCGCGGCGATTTCGGCCCCATTTGCGGGCGACAAGGCGATCATGAAAACCTTGGCCGTCATCCTCGTTCTCGCGCTCGGCGCTATCGCCGGCTCCATCTACACCGACGAATTGTTGACCAGTGCCCAGGCGCAGGCTGGGGCAAGCGAGTTGCCCATGATGATCGGGCAGTCGCATGCCCCATTGGGTTTCCGCTGATCTGCCGCTGCTGCGTCGCGGCGGCTCGCGCTATCCCGCGCTGGCCGCCTTCACGTCGCGCAGCGCTTGGTGCGGCCACAGGCCCTGGGCCGGGCCGAGCAGGCGATCATATTCGCGCCTACTGATGTGATAGCATTCGCAGGTGCGGTCTTCGAGGCCGGCGCGATCGAGAATCACGACGCGACCGCGGGCATACTCGATCAGATGCATGTTTTTCAGCTTGCGCGCCGCCTCGGTGACGCCGGTGCGGCGGACGCCGAGCATCATGGCGAGGAAATCCTGGGTCAGGATGAACTGGTCTGACTGCACCCGATCATGGGTCATCAGCAGCCAGCGGCAGCAGCGCTTCTCCAGCGAGTGAAAGTGATTGCAAGCGGCCGACTGCGCGACCTGATTGAAGAAGGCATGGACGTAATGCAGCATCAGCACGCGGCTGGCGCTGCTGCGCTCCAGAATGTCGCGCAGGACGCCTGCCTTCATCTTGAGACCGGCGCCGGGCACCTGGATGTACACGTTGGTGGGTGCGGTGGTATCGCCCAGAATGATCGGGACCCCGACGATGCCCTCGTTGCCGATGGTGCCTATCTCAGCCGACTGTCCGTTCTTCATGGTGCTGACGAGAGAGGCCACGCCGTCGAGCGGAAAATAGACGTGCTCGATCGGCTGGTCTGCCTCGTAGAGCGGCATCCTGAACTTGAAGACAACCTCGTGGAGATGCGGGCGCAGCATCTCAACGTCGCCGGCGGGCATCATCGCGAGGAGGCGGTTGCGAATGGATTGCGTCATCAGCGGCCCTCATCCGAACAACAGAGTAGCCGAATTCGCGGATCATGCGAGAGATTTGCGGCGGCAAGAGAACAGTCCCAGCGCGGGCGCACTGAGACTGTCAAGGTGTGGGAGGAGCCGCAGATGACCTGCAACGCCCGCATCCACATAAGCACCGTCCAGTCCGCGGCAGCGGTCGTTTCCGACCAGTTCCGGGATTTATTACGCGGCGCGGTTGCGGCCGGCCGGGCCGGGACTTAGCTTCCCGACTTGTTGATTTTCTTGATTTTGGCGTCGGTGGTTTCGATGGAGGTCGCGAGTTCGAGGATCGCCTTGGAGAGCAGCTCGATGGCTTCCTTCTCGTCCTGCGATCGTGCCGCGCGGAGCGCGTAGTTCTTGGCGGATGACAGCGACATCGGTGATTTCTCCTTCCGCCGGCGCAGGTCGATGTGGCGTGGCGCGGACTGCAGCGAAAAATTGCGGCGACAAAAAACCCGCCGGGTTGAGACGGCGGGTCCAGTTGGTGCTCGCGGTACGATTTACCAGGTTCCGCGATTGCCAAATCCTAGCTATGCCGGGTTAACAAATCGCAGCCACTGCAGCGTCGCCAGGGGGCGGGGGGCGTGCGATATTGCCTTGCCTGCTCAGCCTGCCGGACCTGCCATGTCGCCACCCGACCCCGCTACCGCTCCCGATCCCAAGCCGCCGCGCTGCGCCATGTGCCGCGGCCGGATGGTGCTGGCCGGCACGCAGCTGGCGGCCGACGGCAGCGGGACGATCACCTACCGATGCCCGAAATGCCAGTTCACCAAGACCAAGATCGCCGGCGATCCGCTCAATGGCGGGCGGCGCCGGCCCTCCCTGAAGAAGGCCGCGCGGCCAGCCTGACGCCGATATGGCGCGGGCGGGCGGCCTGCGCGGTCTAGCATTCGCCACGGATCGCACCTATATTGGTAGGGTCGCAAGACGATGGCGCTGAAACTCATAGCGGACCGCAGGCAGACCCGGGGGCAGTACCCGGCGCCTCCACCGCAGCAGCTTCACAGGTCCCGCAGGCGGGGCCGGTTTGCCGGACGGTAAATCACGAGGGCTGCTGCGGCGGGGGCGAAACAGGATCGATGACTGCGAAGAAGGTATGAATTGTGCTCGGCATGATACCGCCGTTATCGGGTCAAAAACCTAAATGCAAACGATAACGTTGCATTGAACGAAGTGCGCCTCGCGGCGTAACCTGTTCGGGGGACGAAGCACCTGGCAACAGAACGCTTCATGGCCGCGTCAACCGCAAGGTTGGCGCGGCTTTGTTTTGGGCGGTCTCGATCGCGACCCCGACGCGCCCGTTAACCCGGCGGAAACCATGGCCGGGCGGCGAGCGCAACCATTGCGCGACAAGGCGGTTGACCATGTAGAAATACGGGAGCGACCTATGATGATCGATTTCACCGCCATACGACCTGTGCCGCCGGAACCCGGGCCACGCCTGAATGCGTTGCGCGGCAACGCCTATCAGGTTCGACAGTTTTCACTCGGTACCAAGGGTGACCTCGAGGGCTGGCAGATCGCGCGGCTGATGCGCGATGCCGTCACCTTGCCGCAGATCAACACTGCCGAGCGCCGGCTCAAGATCTGGCTGCAAATCCGTTCGCTCAAGCTGCCCCAGGCGGCGTAAGGCGCAATTGGCGCGCAGACCGCCGTCAATCCGGGCTTGCGACGTCGCCGGCGATGGCCGCGTCGATGGCGTTGATCAGCGCCTGTGTCTCCATGAACTTGAGGCGGGCGCGTTCGGCCTTGTCACGGTCGAACGGCGCCGCCAGCACCTTGGCAAAAGCGTCGCGGTCCTCGACCATGCGGCTGCGGGCCTTGTGCAGCGTGTCCAGTCGTTCGCTCATGATCTGTCCTGACGATTTGACGACTGCTGTGATGCGCGCTTCGGGCCGCCAAGACCAGTCAATTCGATCCATCCGCAGATCTGGCGTGCAGGCGGTGCGCCGGGCCTTGCACCCGCGCTGTGAGCAGCCGCAAAATCAACCATTCATTCACCATGTCGGGCCTGACCGCATTTCCGCCGCCTTCTCGCTGCGATATGTTTACCTTCCGGTGCGGATGTGGGCTGCATCGGAAATATCGGCTGGGGGCGCCCCGTGATGGGCAGACGGCCGCGGGAATGGTATTGGGGACTATGGGGATTCGTGGGTCATATCGACTCGGCCGGGCTGCGCGAGCGGCGACGGCCATCGGCGCGTGCATGTTCCTGGCGAACTGCGCGTCGTCCGGGAAACTCAGCCGCGTCGATCCGAAGTATGGCGTTTCCAGCAGCCCGCGCGTGGTCGGCATGGGCGAGCCCGTGCCGAAGGGCGGGGGCACCTATCGCGTCGGCAAGCCCTATATGGTCGCCGGCAAGATGTATGTACCGGAAGAGAATCTCAATTATCGTGCCGAAGGCATGGCGTCGTGGTACGGCGACGACTTCCACGGTCGTCTGACTGCCAATGGCGAAGTGTTCGACATGGCGTCGCTGACGGCGGCGCATCCGACCCTGCCGATCCCGAGTTACGCCCGCGTGACCAATCTCAGCAACGGCAAGTCGCTGATCGTGCGGGTCAACGATCGCGGGCCGTATCATGGCAACCGCCTGATCGACGTTTCCAACAAGGCCGCCGAACTGCTGGAGTTCAAGGGCGTCGGCATCGCCAGGGTGCGGGTCGAATATGTGGCCCGCGCGCCGCTGGAAGGCTCCGACGATCGCCAGCTGGTGGCGACCTTGCGCACGGGCGAGCCGGCACCTTCGCCGTCCCTGGTCCGGGTGGCATCCGCGCGCTCCTTTGTGCCGGATATGCAGGGCGGGCGCGTGGTCTCGCGCGATGTTCCGCTGCCGGAAGGCCGCCCCTATACGCTCGGCAATACGCCAGCCGACGTCGCATCGATCAACGCGACCTCCGAGATGTCCGCGTCCGGTCGTGTGCGGCCGAGCCCTCGCATTCCTGAAAATCGGCGAGCCGTGTCCTACGAAAACGACAGCAACTACGCCGCTCCGCGCGAGCAGCCGGTTGCCGCCTATGCGCCCGCCGACGAAGCGCGGGATATCCTGTCCGGCCGCGGCCTCTACTGAGGCTTCAGCGCCTCAGGACAGTGCGACCGGATCGTCCGGCCGCGCGTTGTTTGGGCCTGCCGATCCTGTTAAGACTTGGCCTTCAGGACAGCAGATGGCACCGAACCTTAGACCTTCTAACCGATCCCCAATTGCCGTTTCGCGCTGGCGGCTTTTGCTCGCCGGAACGGTGGCTGCGGTCATCGTGTTCAGCGGCCTGGCCTTTGCGGCCAATCAGAGCGTGCAGGGCGCCAAGAAGCAGGTCGACGATGGCTACGACACCGACGCGCCGACCGCCATTCTGATCGAGGCCGGCAGCGGCAGCGTTCTGTTCGAGAAGAACGCCGACGAAATGCGCGCGCCATCCAGCATGATGAAGCTGATGACCGCCGAGGTGGTGTTCAGCGCCCTGCAGCGCGGCGACATCAAGCTCACCGATGAATACCGCGTCAGCGAAAACTCATGGCGCAAGGGCGGCGCACCGGCCGGCGGCGCCACCATGTTTGCGGCGCTGAACAGTCGGGTTCCGGTGAGCGACCTGCTGCGCGGCATGATCATCCAGAGCGGCAACGATTCTTGCATGATCCTGGCGGAGGGCATGGCCGGCAGTGAAAAGGCCTTTGCCGACGTGATGACGAAACGGGCCCGCGAACTGGGCCTTGCGAAGTCCACATTTGCCAATTCGAACGGTCTGCCCGATCCCGACAACAAGATGACGGTCCGCGAGATCGGCCGGCTGACGCGTCACATCATCCAGACCTATCCGGATTTCTACAAACTGTTCAGCGAGCGCGAATTCACCTGGAACAAGATCAGGCAGCAGAACCGCAACCCGCTGCTGAACGTGCTGGAAGGCGCCGATGGCCTGATCACCGGCTTCACCAAGGAGGGCGGCTACGGCATGGCCGGCTCCTCCGTGCAAAACGGCATGCGGCTGATCGTGGTGGTCAACGGCGTCGATGACCCCGACGACCGCGTCACCGAAGCGAAAAAATTGCTGGAATGGGGTTTCAGGAATTTCGAGGCCCGCACCTTGTTCGCGGCCCAGCAACCGGTCGGCTTTGCCAAGGTGTTCGGCGGCGAAAGCCGCTCGGTCGCCCTGACCAGCAAGGAGCCGGTCAAGGTGATGGTGCAGAAGAACGGCACTGACAAGCTGATCGCGCGCGTGGTCTACAGCGGCCCGGTGCGCGCGCCGGTCGAAGCCGGACAGCAGGTCGGAGTGGTGCGCGTGTGGCGCGGCGCCAACATCGCGGTCGAGGCGCCGGTCTATGCGGCGGAAGCGGTGGCGACGGGATCGACCATGCGCCGGGCCGTCGACGGCGCCAGCGAGCTGGTCGTCAGTATCTTCCGCGCCGGCGCCGAGAAACTCTGACCATGGCCGATACTGCCGACAACAGGGCGCCCCGACGCGGGCGCTTCATCACCTTCGAAGGCGGGGAGGGTGCCGGCAAGTCGACGCAGATCAAGCTGCTGGCCGACCGGCTCGACGCTGCCAAATTGCGCGTCCTCGTCACCCGCGAGCCGGGCGGATCGCCCGGCGCCGAGATCATCCGTCATGTGGTCTTGTCGGGGATGGGCAAGCTGCTCGGCGCGGAAGCGGAAACGCTGCTGTTCGCGGCGGCGCGCGACGATCACGTGCACGCCGTGATCGAACCGGCTCTGGCGCAGGGCATCTGGGTGCTGTGCGACCGCTTCGCGGATTCAACCCGCGCCTATCAGGGCGCGCTGGGCAAGGTGTCGCCCGGGCTTCTCAACGCGATGGAGCGCGTCACCATCGGCCGTCTCAAGCCGGATCTCACCGTCATTCTCGACGTGCCCGTCGAAGTCGGGATGCAGCGCGCCGCGGCACGTCGCGGCGAGGGCGCGCCCGACCGGTTCGAAGCGGAAGACATCCAGTTTCACCGAGGCTTGCGCGCGGCGTTCAGGCAGATCGCGGCGCAGGAGCCCGAGCGCTGCGTGCTGGTCGACGCCAGTGCCGATCCCGCGACCGTGGCGGCCGACGTATGGGCGGCAACCCGCGAGCGCCTTCTGACAATGCTGCGACAGAACGAGACGGCATCCGCATAATGGCCCGTTCCCCCGAGACCGAGAGCGCCATCCCGCATCCCCGCGAAACCACCGCGTTGTTCGGACATCACGATGCCGAACAGGCCCTGCTCAATGCCTATCGCGGCGGGCGGATTCCCCACGCCTGGCTGATCGGCGGCGCGCAGGGCATCGGCAAGGCGACGTTGGCCTATCGCATGGCGCGCTTTGTTCTGGCGCACCGCGATCCGTTGGCAGCACAAGTGCAGGCAGCCGAAACGCTGGCCATCGATCCCATGCATCCCGTCGCGCGGCAGGTCGCCGCCGGGGCGCATGGCGGCCTGCTGACGCTGGAGCGCAGCCTCAACGACAAGGGCGTCATGCGCACGGTGATCACGGTCGACGAGACGCGCGAGACCATCTCGTTCTTCGGCTCCACGGCGGCTGTGGAAGGCTGGCGGGTCTGTATCGTCGATACCGTTGACGAGTTGAATGGCAACGCCGCCAACGCACTGCTCAAGGTGCTCGAGGAGCCGCCGCAGCAGTCGCTGTTCCTGCTGGTGAGCCATGCTCCGGCCCGGGTTCTGCCGACCATCCAGTCGCGCTGCCGCAAGCTGGCTTTGCGGCCGCTCGCTGTCGCAGACGTCATCGCCGCCACGGCGCAGGCTGCAGAGATGTCGATCAGCGATCCGGCCCTCGGGGAGGCTGCACAGGCGGCGGAGGGCAGCGTGTCCCGCGCCTTGACGCTGCTCGGCGGCGACGCGCTGAAACTGCATCAGCGCACCGCGGCCCTGCTGAATACCCTTCCGCACGTCGATCCGCGTGAGCTGCATGCGCTGGGCGATGCTTTGGGCGGCAGCGACCGCGTGGCGCTCGGCGCCTTCGTCGACAGCGTCGATCGCTGGATCGGCGAGCGGCTGCGGGCCGACGACGCCCATGCCAACGCCAACCTGCCGCGGCTTGCGCGGCTGGCGGAGGTATGGGAAAAGATCAACCGCGCCGCGCGCGAGACCGAATCCTACAATCTCGAGCGAAAACCGCTGGTTTTTTCGGTCTTCGGGCTGCTGGCCGAGGCGACGCGCTGAGCGCGACCGATCGCGTCAGTGTCGCACCGGCGATGACGACAATCCGATGAAAGGCTTTCGCAGCTATGGCGAATGCGAATAATTTGTCCCGCGAAACCTACTACATCACCACGGCAATCGTTTACCCGAATGGTGCGCCGCATATCGGTCACGCCTATGAGGCGATCGCGACCGATGCGCTGGCACGGTTCCAGAGACTGGACGGCAAGGACGTGTTCTTCCTGACCGGCACCGACGAGCACGGGCAGAAGATGGTCCAGACCGCGCAGAAGGCAGGCATCTCGGCGCTTGAGATGGCGACGCAGAACTCGGGGTTGCTGCGCGACCTCGATGAGAAGCTGAACGTCTCGTTCAGCCGCTTCATTCGGACCACCGAACAGCAGCACCATCGCTCGGTCCAGGAAATCTGGCGGCGCATGACGGACAATGGCGACATCTACCTTGCCAGCTATGCGGGCTGGTATTCCGTGCGCGACGAAGCCTATTACGCCGAGGACGAGACCATTGTCGGCGAGGACCAGGTGCGACGCGGCCCGCAGGGAACGGCGGTAGAGTGGGTCGAGGAGAAGAGCTACTTCTTCAAGCTGTCCGCCTATCAGGACCGGCTTCTCGCGCTCTATGACCAGCAACCGGATTTCATCGGGCCGGATTCCAGCCGCAGCGAAGTCGTCAGTTTCGTCAAGGGCGGCCTGAAGGATCTGTCGATCTCGCGCACCACCTTCGACTGGGGCGTCAAGGTGCCTGATGACGCCGACCACGTGATGTATGTCTGGGTCGACGCGCTGACGAACTACATTACCGGTGTCGGATTTCCCGATGAGTCCGACGCAAACTGGCGCTACTGGCCGGCCGATGTCCATATCATCGGCAAGGACATCATCCGCTTTCACGCCGTGTACTGGCCGGCCTTCCTGATGTCGGCGGGATTGGCTTTGCCGAAGCGGGTTTACGCGCACGGCTTCGTGCTGAACCGCGGCGAGAAGATGTCCAAGTCGCTCGGCAACGTCGTCGATCCGTTCGTCATGGCCGAACGCTATGGCGTCGACCAGCTGCGTTATTTCTTTCTGCGCGAGGTGCAGTTCGGACAGGACGGCGGCTACAGCCATGAAGCCATCGTGGCGCGCACCAATGCCGATCTCGCCAATGACCTCGGCAACCTCGCACAACGTTCGCTGTCAATGATCGCCAAGCAATATGAGGGCGTGCTGCCGACACCGGGTGAGTTCAGCGACAACGACAAGGCCATTCTGGCGCAGGCCGATGGCATGATTGAACTGGCGCGGGCTGCAATGAGCACGCAGCAGATCCATCATGCCTTGAATGCGATCTGGGCCGTTGTGGCCGAAGCCAACCGTTACTTTGCCGGCGAGGCGCCATGGGCGCTGGCCAAGACCGATCCGGCGCGGCAGCGCACCGTCCTGTATGTGACCGCCGAAGTGGTCCGGCAGGTCGCCATCCTGGCGCAGCCGGTGATGCCGGACTCCTGTGGCAAGCTGCTCGATGTGCTGGGCATTCCCGCCGATCAGCGCGATTTCGCCGCGCTGGGCGGAGCGACCCGGATCAGTGCGGGCACGGTGCTGCCGACACCGACCGGCGTGTTTCCGCGCTATATCGAACCGACCGCAGCGTAACGGCCGGATGATGCTCGTCGACAGTCACTGCCATCTCGACTTTCCCGATTTCGCCGATGACCTCGACGGCATCGTCGCGCGCGCGGAAGCGGCCGGCGTGGGCCGCATGGTCACCATCTCGACGCGGGTGAAGCAGTTGCCGGCCCTGCTGGCGCTCACCGCGCGCTTCCCGAACGTCTATTGCTCGGTCGGCACCCATCCCGGCCATGTCGACGAGGAAGACGGCATTCCCGCAGAAGAGCTGATCGAACTTACGAAGCATCCGAAGGTGGTCGCGCTGGGCGAGGCCGGGCTTGATAATTTCTACGGGACGGAGGCGAACGCCGCGCAGGAACGCGGCTTCCGGGCGCATATCGCGGCGGCGCGCGCCACCGGCCTGCCGCTGGTGATCCACACCCGTGACGCCGACGAGCAATGCGGCCGAATTCTCGAAGACGAGATGGGGAAGGGCGCCTTCCGCGCGGTGCTGCACTGCTACACCGGCGGGCGCGACCTGGCGATGAAGGCCATCGACATGGGGCTGTCGATCTCCTTCACCGGGATCCTGACCTTCAAGAAATCGCAGGCGCTGCGCGATCTCGCGGCGGAGCTGCCGGCCGATCGCATCATGGTGGAAACCGACGCACCGTATCTGGCGCCCGGCAAATTTCGCGGCAAGCGCAACGAGCCGTCCTATGTGGTGGAGACCGCCAAGGTGATGGCGGACACCCGCGGGGTATCGCTTGAGGACATCTCGCGGCAGACCACGGAAAACTTCTTCCGGCTGTTCAGCAAGGTGCCGCGCGTGGACGCTGCATGACGCTGACCCTCACCATTCTCGGCTGCGGATCTTCCGCCGGCGTGCCGCGCCCGGCGCTGGGATGGGGCGCCTGCGACCCGACCAATCCCAAGAATCGCCGCCGCCGCTGTTCGATCATGCTCGAGCGTCAATCGGCAGAGGGCATCACCCGCGTCATCGTCGACACCTCGCCGGACCTGCGCGAGCAATTGATCGATGCCGAAGTGGATCACATCGACGCGGTGTTCCTGACGCATGAGCACGCCGACCAGACCCATGGCATCGACGACCTGCGCTCCGTGGTGCTGCATCAGCGCCGCCGGATTCCTTTCTACCTGAACCAGTCGACGGCCAAGGACATCCTGCCGCGGTTTTCATACTGCTTCGTGTCGCCTGACGGCAGCGACTATCCGCCGATCCTGGACCGGAAGTCGATCGAGGCTGGTGAAAGCCGGACCGTTGACGGGAAGGGGGGGCCGCTGACGCTGTCCGCCTTCGTCCTGCAGCATGGCAATATCCCCGCGCTCGGCTATCGCATTGGCAATGCGGCCTACACGCCCGATGTCAACGATATCCCCGAAGAGAGCTGGCCGGCGCTGCAAGGCCTTGACCTGTGGGTCATCGACGGGCTGCGCTACACCCAGCACCCCAGCCATTTCAGCATCAAGGATGCGCTGTCGTGGTCGTCGCGCTTCAAGGCGAAACGAACGGTGATTACCAACATGACCGCCGATGTCGACTATGAGGCGGTGCGCCAGCAGCTGCCCGACGGCGTGATCCCGGCGTTCGACGGCATGCGGCTGGAGATCGGGTAGCCTCTTCGCACGAGCCACCCTCAATCCTCATGGTGAGGAGCGCGCCCTTGCGCGCGTCTCGAACCATGACGCGTTTGTCGCCATCCTTCGAGACGCGGCTAAGGGGCCGCTCCTCAGGATGAGGACGGAGTAAGCTGCGCCTCACCCCGAAATCGCCTTTGCCGACTTGACCTGGTCGCGCAGCGCGAATTTCTGGATTTTGCCGGTCGAGGTCTTCGGAATCGTGCTGAACACGATCGACTTCGGGGTCTTGAAGCCGGGCATGTGCTCGCGGCAGAATGCGATGATCTCGGCCTCGGTGGCCTGGGCGTTTTCTTTCAGCTCGATGAAGGCGCAGGGCACCTCGCCCCATTTGGGATCGGGCCGTGCCACCACGGCGGCGAACAGCACCGCCGGATGGCGATACAGCACGTCCTCGACCTCCACCGACGAGATGTTCTCGCCGCCGGAAATGATGATGTCCTTGGAGCGATCCTTGATGATGACGTAGCCATGCTCGTCAAGCACCCCGAGATCGCCGGTGTGGAACCAGCCGCCGGCGAAGGCTTCCTCGGTGGCCTTGGGATTCTTCAAGTAGCCCTTCATCACGATGTTGCCGCGGAACATGACCTCGCCGATGGTCTGGCCGTCGCGCGGCACCTCGCGCATGGTGTCGGGGTCGAGCACCGTGACGGCTTCCTGCAGCGGGTAGGGAACGCCCTGCCGGCGCTTCAACTGCGCGCGCTGGTCGGCGGGCAGATCGTCCCAGCCGGGCTGCTCGGCGCAGACCGAGGCGGGGCCGTAGACCTCGGTGAGGCCGTAGACATGGGTCAGCTTGATGCCGATGTTCTCCGCACCGGACAGCACGGAGACCGGCGGCGGCGCACCGGCGATCGATCCGTTGACGACCGGGCCGCCGGTATATTTCGGCGCACCGGGCGCGTTGATCAGGGTGTTGTAGACGATCGGCGCGCCGGACATGTGGGTAACGCCGTGCTCCTTGATCAGCGCGAAGATCTTGCTCGGATCGACCTTTCGCAGGCAGACGTTGATGCCGGCGGCGGCGGCAATGGTCCAGGGGAAGCACCAGCCGTTGCAGTGGAACATCGGCAGCGTCCACAGATACACCGGGTGCTGGCCGAGATTGGCGGCGAGGATATTGCTGACCGCGTTGAGATAGGCGCCGCGGTGATGGGTCACCACGCCCTTCGGGTTTCCGGTCGTCCCCGAGGTGTAACTGAGCGCGATGGCGTCCCATTCGTCTTGCGGCGGCCTTGCGGCAAAGCCGGGGCGGGCTGCCGCAATGGCGTCCTCGTATTCGATCGCCCCGATGCGCTGGCCGCCGGCAAAGGCGGCGTCATCGACGTCGATCACGAATGGCTGCGGTCCGCTCATGAGGGCGAGGGCGTCGCTGATGACCGCCGAAAACTCCGGATCGACCAGCAGCACCTTGGCGCCGCCATGGTCGAGCTGGAACGCGATCGAGGCGGGGTCGAGCCGGATGTTGAGGGCGTTGAGGACAGCGCCGGTCATCGGCACGGCAAAGTGCACCTCGTTCATGGCCGGGATGTTGGGGAGCATCGCCGCCACGGTATCGCCGCGGCCGATGCCGCGCTCGGCGAGGAACGACGCGAAGCGGTGGCAGCGCTCGCGGGTCTGCGCCCAGGTGAAGACGCGGCCTTCATAGACCGCGCTGGTCAGGTCCGGATAGACCGCCGCAGTGCGCTCGAGAAAGCTGAGCGGCGACAGCGGCACGAAATTGGCCGGCGTTTTATCCAGGTCCACGCTGTAAGGCCCCTGAGCTTCTACTGCCATCTATTTCATCCATTATTCAATGGTTTAAGTCGATATTCTCGAGCATCAATGGGTTAGGCCAGACTTTGTCAAAAACTGTCCAATTTCTGACGTAAGATGCTGATTCAAAACACTCCTAGAGAAACCCGATCGAGATCCACGGGAACAAGGCCACGATGATCAGGCCGGCCAGCAGCGCGAGCATATAGCCCAGGATCGGGCGGATGCCTTCCGCTGGATCGACCCGGCCGATGGCGCAGGCGGCATAGTAGCCGACGCCGAACGGCGGCGCGAACAGGCCGATGCCCATGGCGAGAATGACCACCATGGCATAGTGCACCTCGTGGACGCCAACGAGACGGGCAATCGGGAACAGCAGCGGTCCGAACAGCACGATGGCCGGAATGCCCTCCAGCACGCTGCCGAGGATCACGAAGGCGACGATCGATACCGCGATGAAGCTGGCGCCGCCGCCGGGCAGGCCGGTCATGGCCGCCGCCAGCGCCCGGGAGAAGCCGGACTGGGTCAGGCCCCAGGCCATGCCGGTGGCGGTGCCGATGATCAGCAGGATCGCGCCGGACAGGCAGGCGGTGTCCACCAGCATCGGCATCAGCCGCGCCCAGTTGAACTGGCGATAGATCAGGATGCCGGCGATCAGGGCGTAGACGATGCCGATGGTGGAGACCTCCGTGGCGGTGGCAATGCCTTCGACCACGGCGAAGCGGATCACGAATGGCAGCGCCAGAGCCGGCAGCGAGATCACGAAAGCCTTGAAAATCTCGCCTGAGGTCGCCCGCTTGACGTGGCTGAGGTCCTCGCCGCGGTAGCGCCACCACACCAGCATCGACAGGGTGATGGCCAGCACCACGCCCGGCAGCAACCCGCCGGTGAACAGCGCCGAGATCGACACGCCGGTCACCGAACCGATGGTGATCAGCACCAGGCTCGGCGGAATGGTCTCGGTCTGGGCGCCGGTGGCGGCGAGCAGGGCGACCAGGTCGCCCGGCTTGGCGCCGCGCGCCTTCATCTCGGGGAACAGCACCGGCGCCACCGCCGCCATGTCGGCGGCCTTGGAGCCGGAAATGCCGGATACCAGATACATGGCGCCGAGCAGCACGTAATGCAGGCCGCCGCGGACGTGGCCGAGCAGGCTGGCGAGGAAGGCGACCATGGCCCGCGCCATGCCGGTCATCTCGATCAGCAGGCCGAGGAAGACGAACAGCGGCACCGACAGCAGGATCAGGTGGCTCATGCCCTCGTCCATGCGGCCGACCAGCACCATCATCGGCGTATGCGTGGTCAGCGCCATGTAGCCGAAGATCGCCAGTCCGAAGGCAAACGCGATCGGCACGCCAGCAAACACGCACATGCCGACCACGCCGACGAAGAAGATGATCAGGTTGAGGTTGCCGAGCGTCCGCAGCAGCGGCTGGGCGAGCCAGAACAGGCCGATGACTACGACGACGGTGGCCAGCGCGTAGATCAGCGTGCGCGGATTGCCGAAGCGCGCCAGCCGAAGCAGGGCGAACGCCGCCATGATCGAGATGCCCACCGGCAGCGCCGCGGCGCGAAAACTGTTGGCGATCTGCAGCGCCGGCGTGGTGATGTAGCTTTCCTCGTAGGCATATTCGAACGACGGCCACACGATCATCAGCAGGAAAGCCAGTGCCGAGCATGTCGCGATGAGATCGAGAAACGCCCACGCTGCCGGACTGGCGGTGGCCACCAGCGCCGTCATCCGCATGTGTTCGCTGCGGCGAAAGGCGACCGCCGATCCCAGCATGGCCAGCCACAGGAACAGGATCGAGGCCAGTTCGTCGGACCACACCAGCGGCTTGTGCAAGCCGTAGCGCGCGACCACGCCGGCGAACAGGATGACGATCTCGGCGACCACCAGCAGAGCCGCCGGAATCTCCACCAGCGCTCCCAGGATCGCCTCGATCGATGACAGCAACGAGCGCGGGCGAGGGACCTGGGTCACCTCGCCCGCGCCCGGATGGATGTCGACATGCGCCATGGTCGCGGGCTACGCCAGCTTGCCGACGGATTTCTCCAGCAGCGCCCAGGCCTGCTCGCCGTACTTGCCCTTCCATTCGGCGTAGAAGCCGGCCTGGCGTAGCTTGTCGCGGAACGGCGCCACGGTCGGCTGATTGAAGATCAGGCCCTTGCCGGTCAGTTCCTCGCGCACGGTGGCGTTCAGCTTCTCGGTGTCGCCGCGTTCCTTGACGGCCGCCGCATTGATGTTCCTGGCGACGATGGTGCGCAGATCCTCGGGCAGTTTCTCCCAGGCGCGGCGATTGGCGAGAAACCAGAAGCCGTCCCACATGTGATTGGTCAGCGAGCAGTATTTCTGCACTTCGTAGAGCTTGGCCGTGGAGATCAGCGCCAGCGGATTTTCCTGGCCTTCGACCACCTTGGTCTGCAGCGCCGAATAGACTTCGCTGAAATTGATCGAGGCGGGCGAGGCGTCGAACGCCTTGAACATCGAGGTCCACAGCGGCGACACCGGGACACGGATCTTGAAGCCCTTGAAGTCGTCCGGCCCGTTGATCGGCCGGGTCGACGACGTCGTCTGGCGGAAGCCGTTGTCCCAGATCTTGTCCATGACGACCAGGTTGGCCTTGGTGATCTCGCCGCGCACATAGGCGCCGAGTTCGCCGTCCATGGCCTTCCAGACGGTGTCATAGTCCGGGAAAGCGAAGCCGATGCCGTTGATCGAGGCCGCCGGCACCAGGGTCGCCAGGATCAGGCCGGACAGCGTGAAGAACTCGACGCCGCCGGAGCGGATCTGGCTCAGCATGTCGGTGTCGGAGCCGAGCTGGTTGTTCGGGAAGATCTGCAGGTCGACGCGGCCGTTGGTCTCGGTCTTGATCGCGGCCGACATCTCGCGGGCGCGGACGTTGAGCGGATGGGTGTCGGGCAGGTTGTTGGCGTATTTATAGACGAATTCGGCGCTCTGCGCGCGGGCCACGAATGGCGTACCGACGCCGCCGAGAACGGTCGCCGCAGCCGATGCCTTCAACAATGTCCGCCGTGAAAAACTCATCTGATCGTCTCCCTGCCAGTTCTTGTTTTTGCAAGATCCACCCGGTGGATCCCTTGCCGTCTGGTCATCACGCCGTGATCGCCCGGTCAAGCGTTTTCACCCCGGACATCGGCTGAACGGCGACGCCGGCGCGTCAGCGGTCGACTGCCTGCGCCCCG
>DATCUS010000267.1:0-18274 GCA_036561845.1 Tardiphaga sp.
GGTCAAGCCCGGCCTGCCGGTGATGAATGCGGACGGCACGCCGAAGTGGCGCATGGCCCCGTCGCCGCATGGCGCGTACTGGAAGGAAGGCATGAAGCTCGGCTATCAGGACGTCGGTTCGGCAACCCTGCTGAAGTCGACCCCGGCCGATCGCCGCAAGGCCGCCTGGCTCTATCTGCAGTTCATCACCTCGAAGACGGTGAGCCTGAAGAAGAGCCATGTCGGCCTCACCTTCATCCGTGAGAGCGACATCTGGGACAAGTCGTTCACCGAACGGGCGCCGAAGCTTGGCGGTCTGATCGAGTTCTATCGCTCGCCGGCCCGCGTGCAGTGGTCGCCGACCGGCAACAACATCCCGGACTATCCGAAGCTGGCGCAGCTGTGGTGGCAGAACATCGGCGATGCCTCGTCCGGTGCGAAGACCCCGCAGGCGGCGATGGATTCTCTGGCGGCAGCTCAGGATTCGGTGCTCGAGCGACTTGAACGATCCAAGGTTCAGGGCGAGTGCGGACCGAAGCTGAACAAGAAGGAAACGGCTGAGTACTGGTACACAAAATCCGCCAAGGACGGCAACATCGCGCCGCAGCGCAAGCTGGCCAACGAAAAGCCGAAGGGCGAGACGGTCGACTACGACACGCTGATCAAGTCGTGGCCGGCCACCCCGCCGCAGAAGCGCGCGTCGGCGAACTGAGGCGTCTTGTTTCCCTCTCCCCGCCGGGGAGGGGAGCGTAGCAGTGCCAAACAACAAAAGGCCGGGAGCGATCCCGGCCTTTTATTGTCGTGCGTTACATTCGCCTCATTCACTCTTGTCGTCACCCGCGAAGGCGGGTGACCCAGTAAACGCAGCTGTCAGTGTTTTGAATGCGGACCGTGATGTTTACTGGATCCCCGCTTTCGCGGGGATGACAGCCGAGGTTGAAGTACGGCTACTCCGCCGCCTGCTTCGCATCCAGCGTCGGATAGTCCGTATAGCCCTTGGCGCCGCCACCGTAGAACGTGGCCTGGTCCGGCTTGTTGAGTTCCGCGCCGGTCTTCAGGCGTTCGACCAGATCGGGGTTCGAGATGAACGGCTTGCCGAACGCGATCAGGTCGGCTTCACCCGCCGCCAGCACCTTCTCCGCCAAAGCCAAGTCATAGCCGTTATTGGCGATATAGGCGCCCTTGAAGCGCTTGCGCAGGGACGCGTAGTCGAACGGTGCGATGTCGCGCGGACCGCCGGTGGCACCTTCGACGACGTGAATATAGACCAGTTTCTCGGCATTGAGGCCGTCGACGATGTAGTCGAACAGCTTCTGCGGCTCGCTGTCGAGCGCGGCGTCATTAGCCGGGGTGACCGGCGAGATGCGGATGCCGGTGCGCTCGGCGCCGATTTCCTTGGCCACCGCTTGGGCGACTTCGAGCATCAGCCGGGCGCGGTTCTCGATCGAGCCGCCATATTCGTCGGTGCGCTTGTTGGTCGAGTCGCGGGCGAACTGCTCGAGCAGGTAGCCGTTGGCGGCGTGGATCTCGACGCCGTCGAAGCCGGCCTCGATCGCGTTCTTCGCAGCCTTGCGGTAATCCTCGATCAGGCCGGGGATTTCCGATAGCTCGAGGGCGCGCGGCTCGGAGGTCTCGGTAAACGTGTTGTTGACGTAGGTCTTGCCCTTGGCCTTGATCGCCGAAGCAGAGACCGGTGCTCCGCCGTTCGGCTGCAGGCTGGTGTGCGAGATGCGCCCGACGTGCCAGAGCTGGATGAAAATATGGCCGCCCTTGGCGTGGACCGCGTCGGTGACTTTCTTCCAGCCGGCGACCTGCTCTTTCGAATAGATGCCGGGCGTGTCCTGATAGCCCTGGCCCTGCTGTGAGATCTGGCTGGCTTCGGTGATCAGCAGACCCGCGGTGGCGCGCTGGGCGTAATATTCGACCGCCAGCGGGTTGGGCACGAAGCCTTCGATCGCGCGGTTACGCGTCAATGGGGCCATCACAGTGCGGTTCGACAGGGTGATCGGGCCGAGCTTGTAGGACTCGAAGAGTTTGGATGCGCTCATGTTGTTGTTCCGGGAAAATGATTAATACGCTCGAAGTGTGCATTGCAGCGGGCATTGGCAATGCCCTGTATCGCTTCATTTCCAGGCAGGACAAATGATCTGAGATCACGGCCTGGCTGAGCATGAAGATGCCTTCGGTCACCGGTTCGGTGGCCGAAAGACGTCGTCAGTCGTCCTCGCCGGTCAGTTGGCGCCGAGGAAGTCGCGCTTGCCGATCTCGACGCCGCACATGCGCAGGATGCCGTGGGCCGTCGTGGCATGGAAATAGAAGTTCGGCAGCGAGAAGCTGGTGAGATATTGCTGGCCCTTCAGCGTCATGGTCTTGCCGCCGCCGATCGGGAAGGTGATGTCCCGGTCCTCTGCGCCGTCAAACAACGACGGCTTGACGCTCTTGACATAGTCGGCGGTCTTGGCGAGCCGCTGCTTGAGCTCGGCGATCGTCGTTTCGGTGTCGGGAAAGGACGGCACCTCGCTGCCGCTCAGTCGGGCTGTGCCGCGGACGGCATGATCGCAGGTGATCTGGATCTGCTTGCTCAGCGGCAGCATGTCCGGAAACAGCCGCGCAGCCAGCAGAACCTCAGGCTGGATCTTCTTCGCCTGCGCATAGGCTTCCGCCTTGTCGAGCAGTCCCGAAAGGTTCGAGAGCATCTGCAGATAGGCGGGAACGGCGGAATCGTAGAATGACATATGATGCTCTTTTCAACGGAATTTGAGGCGCAGCGGGAAGGGGCAAGAAAGATGCTGCTGCATGGACTTGGGGAGTTCCCAGCCGAAAACAACCGTCGCGACACCACAAAACAGAAGAATTTAGTGCCTTGGCTTGCGCGCCAGCTCCCGCAGCCGGCCGACGATTCCGGTGGGGAAGAAATACACTGACGCGATGAACAGCAGGCCCAGCCACAGCAGCCAGCGGTCCGGATGCAGCAGGCCCGGCAGCAGGGGCAGCCCGGCATCGGCCGCGGCCGTGGAGGCGATACCCATCAGCGCCTGCAGGTAGTTCTGCGCCAGAATGAAGACGACGGCGCCGACGATGGCGCCGTACATGGTGCCCATGCCGCCGATCACGACCATCAGCAGGATGTCGAGCATGATGGCAAAGCTCAGCGAGGTGTCGGGACCGGCATAGCGCAGCCACAGCGCGTTCAGCGCGCCGGCAGAAGCCGCGCCGACGGCGGCGAGGCAATTGGCATAGGTCAGATGAAACACCGTGCGGAAGCCCAGCGCCTCGGCGCGGAAGCGGTTCTCGCGGATCGCCTGCAGCACGCGGCCGAACGGTGAATTGACCACCCGCAGCAGCGCCAGGATCATCGCGGCCGACGCGACGAAGATCATGTAATAGGTCAGCGTGCGGCCATTGATGGCGACCCCGAAGACGTCCTTCTTCACAAAGACCGTGCCCGGCCGCAGCAACTCCGGCAGCTGGAAGCTGCGGCCGTCCTCGCCGCCCGTCAGCCAAGACAGCTGCGACGCCAGCACCAGAAACGCTGAGGCCACCGCCAGCGTGATCATGGCGAAGAAGATCGCCTCCACCCGCAGCGAGAACAAGCCGATGCCGAGCGCCAACAATGCCGCCAGCGGCAGGCCGATGGCGAGGCCGACGGCGACGGCGGTCCAGCTCGGCCCCATGGAATACAGTGCGATGGCGATGGCATAGCTGCCGATGCCGTAGAACATGGTGTGGGCGAACGACACCGTGCCGGTATAGCCGAGCAGCAGGTCGTAGGACGCCACCAGCGCCGCGAAAATGCAGATCTTTGTCGCGACGTTCATCGCCTTGGCGCCGGGAAACAGGAAGGGTGCTGCGGCCAGCGCGACAATGATGACGAGGAGCAGGACGTTGAGGATGCGGCTGCGCGGCAGATCGCCGGAAAGGATCATCATCGATTTGTCACCGCATAGAGCCCGCGGGGCCGCCACATCAGGATGGCGACCATCAGCAGGATGTTCGAGACCAGCGCCAGCTTGGGCAGCAGGAAGCCGCCGTAATTGGCGACCATCGCCACCAGGATTGCGCCGATGAAGCAGCCGTTGATCGAGCCGAGGCCGCCGATGATCACCACGATGAATACCAGCACCGTGAGATCGTTGCCCATGGAGGCATGGACCTGTTCGCGGTACAGCGCCCACATGATGCCGCCGAGCCCGGCGAGGCCGGAGCCGACCATGAACACGCCGAGGAACAGACGGCGGATGCGGTAGCCCAGCGCCTCGACCATTTCGCGATTCTCGACGCCGGCGCGGATCAACAGGCCGATCTTGCTGCGGTTCAGGGTGAGCTGGATGCCGAGAAACACCACGAGGCCGACCAGCATGGCCAGCAGGCGATACTTGGCGATGGCGATGTCGCCGATGATGAAGGAGCCGCGCAGCGACGTCGGCAGCGGCAGCGGAATGATCTGCGGCCCCCACAGTGCATACAGCGCCTGTTCGGCGACGATCAGCCCGCCGGTGGTCATCAGGATCTGCTTGAGGTGCTGGCCGTAGACCGGCAGGATCAGCACGCGCTCCACCACGAGGCCAATGGCGCCGGACACGCCCATCGCCAGTAGCGCCGCCGGCGCCAGCACCGCGAGATTGAGCAGCAGTGAATCCGCCTGCACCCATGTCGCCAGCGGCAGCAGTACCAGGGTCGCCGCATAGGCGCCGACCGCGATGAAGGCACCGTGGCCGAAGTTGAGCACGTCCATCAGGCCGAACACCAGCGTCAGGCCGGAGGCCATGATGAAGATCATCATGCCCATGGCGAGGCTGGCGACGGTCAGCGTTGCCCACGAACTGCCGGAGCCGATCAGCGGGATCACGGCGATCGCCAGGATCACCGGCAGCAGCACCGGCAGGATGTCGCGCTTCGGCTTCGGCAGCGCGTCGGTCGCGGCAAGGTCGGTCATTGATGCGCCTCCAGGCTCAGGCCGAGCAGCCGTTCCTGCAGCGGCGTGTCGGCGGCCAGCGCCGCCATCGCGCCGCGATGGACGATCGTGCCGTTGTCCATTACCAGCACGGCGTCGCCGATCATCTGCGCCACGTGGAAATTCTGCTCGACCAGCAGGATGGTGGCGCCCGAGCGCTTGATCTCGGCGAAGCACTCGATCAGCGCGCCGATGATCGCCGGCGCCAGTCCCTTGGTGGGCTCGTCGATCAGCAGCAGTCTGCGCGGCTCGACGATGGCCCGGGCGATCGACAGCATCTGCTTCTGTCCGCCGGACAGCAGGCCGGCGCGCGACAGCCAGAATTTGCGCAGCGCCGGGAAGAAGCCGAAGATCCACTGCAGCCTGATGTCGTCGAGCGGGCCGTCGCGCGCGGCGAGGATCAGGTTCTCCTTCACCGTGAGATCGGAAAACACCGCCATGCTCTCCGGCACGTAGCCGACGCCAAGCCGCGCGATATCCGGCGTCGCGAGCTGTTCGATGCGCTGCCCGCCGAGCGTGATCTGGCCGGACGAGGCCTGCCAGAGACCCATGATGGTGCGCAGCGTCGTGGTCTTGCCGGCGCCGTTGCGGCCGAGCAGCATGGTGGTCTGGCCCTCGGCGATGGCGAGATCGACGCCGTGCAGGATGTGATAGCGTCCGATATGGGTATGGACGCCGGCCATGGTCAGCATGTCGGTCATGCTGCGCTCCGCGCGCTGAGCGAAGCGCTGTCAACTCCCTCCCCCCTTGTGGGGGAGGGTTGGGGTGGGGAGTAGCCACAGGTGATGTGGCTCATAGTAACCCCCACCCCTGACCCCTCCCCGCCTAGCGAAGCGAAGCTTCGCGCGGGGGGAGGGGAGCAGTCCTGCTTGCGTGTCGCATCCATCGAACACATCATGCCGCGCTCTTTCCCGGGGCGATGCCGAGATAGGCTTCCTGCACGATCGGCGAGGCGATCACCTCTTCGGGGCTGCCATCGGCAACCAGCTGCCCGTTGTGCAGCACGATGATGCGGTCGGCGAGCGAACGCACCACGTCCATCTTGTGCTCCACCAGCAGGATGATCTTGCTGGTATCTTTCTTCAGCCTTGCGATCAGGTCGAGCACGACCGGCACCTCGTCGACGCTCATGCCGGCGGTGGGTTCGTCGAACATGAAGACCTTCGGCTGCAGCGCCATCATCAGCGCGACCTCGAGCTTGCGCTGGTCGCCGTGCGACAGCACGGTGGCGGCGACGTTGCGGCGGTGGCCCAGCGCGACGTCGTCGAGAATGGCGTCGGCACGTGCGATCAGGTCGCGGCGTGTCATCCACGGCCGCAGCATGTCGTAATGGGTGCCGCTATGGGCCTGCACCGCGAGGCGGACGTTTTCTTCCACGCTCAGGTTGGGAAACAGGTTGGTGAGCTGAAACGCGCGACCGAGCCCGGCGCGGGTGCGCAGCGGCGCCGAGAGCGCGGTGAGATCGGCGCCGTCGAACAGGACGCTGCCCTCGGTGGCGCGCAGCTGGCCGGAGATCAGGTTGAAATAGGTGGTCTTGCCGGCGCCGTTGGGGCCGACGATGGCGGTGAGCTCGCCCGGCCGGAACGTGCAGCTGACCTTGTTGACGGCGACGTGGCCGCCAAAGCGGATGGTCAGGTTGGAGGTTTCGAGGGTGGTCATCGAATGATCCACACGCGCAAGTCTCGTTCCCCGGATGCAGTGCAGCGCGCTGCGCTTGCAGCGTGGTGCACTGCTGATCCGGGGTCCCGCTTGTCGCTAAAAAATCGGGGTCCCGGATCTGCGGAGCGGCACAAGCGTGCTGCACCGCGTCCGGGACACGAGAGGTGAGCGTGATGCACTTCGCTCTACCGCTTGTTCCGGATCGGGATGTTCATGTCCTCGATCTTGAGTTCGCGGATCGGCTCGTTGACCGCCCAGGCCAGATCGGGATCCACCCTGACCTTGAAGTGATACATGCTCTGCAATGCCTGGTGGTCTTCCTTGCGGAAGATCATCTTGCCCTTCGGCGTATCGAACTCCATGCCCTCCATCGCCGCGATCAGCTTCTCGGTGTCGGTGGACTTTGCCTTCTGCACGGCGGTCACCGCCGCCATCGCCGCGGAGAAGCCGCCGGCGGTGAAGAAGTCCGGCGGCGCGTTGAAGCGCTTCTTGTGCTCGGCGACGAACCAGTCGTTCACCGGGTTCTTCGGGATGTCGTAATAGTAGTAGGTCGCGCCTTCCATGCCGGGCAGCCGCTTGTAGGCCGCCAGCGCCGGCAGGATGTTGCCGCCGGTGGACAGTTCGATGCCGTAGCGCTTCGGGTCCATGTCCTGCAGCTTGGTCAGGGGATCGCCGCCGCCGGCCCAAATCACCCAGATGATTTTGCGGCCGGGCTTGTCCTTGAGCGCGTCGAACAGCCGCTGGCCGGCGGCGGTGAAGTCGGTGGTGGTGGTCGGGACATATTCCTCGGCGGCCAAGGTCGCGCCGGTCTTGGCCAGCGCTTCCTTGAAGGCTGCGACGCCGTCGCGGCCGAACGCATAGTCCTGGCCGAGGGTGGCGATGGTGACGCCGGGCTTGCCGATCGCCACCGCATTGGCGATGGCGTCCTGCGACGAGTTGCGGCCGGTGCGGAAGATGTAGCGATTCCATTTCTCGCCGGTGATCTGGTCGGCTACCGCCGGCTCGACGATCAGGATCTTCTTGTTCTCTTCGGCGACCGGCAGATCGGCGAGGGCCGCGGCCGACGACGATGTGCCGATGGCGATGTCCGCATTGTCGTCCTGATAGGCTTCCGCCAGCGCGGCCTTGGAGAGGTCCGGCTTGCTCTGGTCATCCTTGGTGATGACCACGATCTTGCGGCCGTCGACCACCATCGTGCCCTTGGTGGCATATTCCAGGCCCATGCGCAGGCCGGTCTCGGTCTGCTTGGCATAGGCCTCGAGCGGGCCGGTCTTGCCGTAGATCAGCGCGATCTTGAGATCGTCGGCGTGCGCAACCGTGGTGGTCAGCGCAATGGTGGCAGCGAGCATGGATAATCGGCGCACAGTCATTCCTCCCCGAACTTGTTGCGCGGGACCCTAGAGCATTTTCCCGCAAGCTGGAAAGAGGGATTAGCCCGGTCCACCGCGCATCCGCGCCAGCAATTCGGCGGTCGGCCAGGAGTCGGCGGGCAGCCCATACTTAAGTTGCATCGCCTTGACCGCGCTGCGGCTCTGCTGCCCCATGATGCCGTCGATCTTGCCGACATTGAAGCCGGCGCGGGTCAGCAATTGCTGCATCTCCTTGAGTGCGTTGAACGGCAATTGCGCGATCGGCGCAGCCGGCCGCTGCATCGGCGGCGCGCCGGCGATGCGGGTGGCAAGATAACCCGCGGTGGTGGAATAGATCAGCGAATTATTCCATTCGGTGTAGGCGGCGAAATTGGCATAGGCCAGAAAGGCCGGACCATCGCGTCCCATCGGCAGCAGCAGGGAGGCCGGCATGTTGTCGTTGGGCAGCGGCCGTCCATCGGGATAGGCGACGCCGAATTGCGCCCATTTCGACCGCGGCAGCTGGATGGTGAGATCGGCCTGGTCCCACGGAACGGATGGCGATACGCGCACCTCCTGCAGCCAGGGCTCGCCGCGTCGCCATTTCAATCCGTTGGTGATGTAGTTGGCGGTCGAGCCGATCACGTCGGCCGGGCTGCGCAGCAGATTGCGGTGGCCGTCGCCGTCATAGTCGACGGCATAGTTGAAATAGTGCGCCGGCAGAAACTGCGTCTGACCGAGCTCGCCGGCCCAGGAGCCGATCATCTCTTCGGGCGAAAGATCGCCGCGGTCGATGATTTTCAGCGCAGCGATGGTCTCGTCCTGAAACATCTTCGAGCGCCGGCAATCATAGGCCAGCGACACCAGCGAGGGCAGCGTCGGCAGATTGCCCATCTGCGCGCCGAAATCGCTTTCCAGCGCCCAGAACGCGGCGATCACCGCCGGCGGCACGCCGAATTCCTTCTCGGCGCGGGCAAACGCCGCGGCATGGCGCTTGATATGGATCTGGCCGTTCTGCATCCGATAGTCCGCCGCCATCCGCCGCGAGAATTCGAGAAACGGCTGACCGAACACCCGCTGGCCGCGGTCGCGGTTGACGATCTTGGGGTCGTAGACGAGCCAGGGCGAGGCTTCGGCGATGGCGCGCTGCGATACGCCTGCGGCGGCGGCCTGCTGCTTGAGCCCGGTAAGGAATTGCTCAAAGCTCTGGCCGCCATGGCAGGACGCGGCGCGGGAGCTCGATGATGCGGCGGGCTTCGCCGTCGCGACGTTTGGTCTTGCCTGCGGCGCGGCCGGTACTGGTTGCGCGGAAGCTGGGGAGGAGAGTCCAGCAATGGCAAGCGCTACACCACAAACAAGCGATCGCATCAGCAATGACATTCGCAACATCGGCACAGGCCTCTCCCCGTCATGCCCGGCCTGTGCCGGGCATCCACGTTTCATCACCAAGGAATACAGACGTGGATGGCCGGGACAAGCCCGGCCATGACGGAGAGCGTTGCTGGCTTCTCGATCATTACAGCTCCCGCGCGTTGCTGAATGCAAACGACGACACCCTCCGCGTGTTCTCGTCCAGGATCAGCGTCCGGGTGATCGGCGGCTCGGCGCGCTGGCTGCAGTTTTCCCGTTCGCACAGCCGGCAGTTGACGCCAATCGGGGTGCCTTCGGTCTTTTCCAGATCCATGCCTGACGCATAGACCAGCTTCGGCGCATGGCGGATCTCGCAGCCGAGCCCGATGGCGAAGCGCGGTTGTGGCTGGCCGTGCGGCGCCGGCGGCCGGCGCACCATCTGGGCGATGGAGAAATAGCGGCTGCCGTCGGGCAGTTCGATGATCTGCCGAAGCAGGCGGTCCGGGGTGTCGAAGGTGGAATGCACGTTCCACAGCGGGCAGGTGCCGCCGAACTTCGAGAACGGAAAGGTGCCGGACGAAAACCGTTTTGAGACGTTGCCGGCATTGTCGACGCGCAGCATGAAAAACGGCACGCCGCGCGCGGTCGGGCGCTGCAAGGTGGTAAGCCGGTGGCAGACCTGCTCAAAGCCGACGTTGAAGCGCTGGCCCAGCACCTGCAGGTCGTAGCTCAACGCCTCCGCGGCGCTATGGAACGCGGCGTAGGGCATCAGCACGGCGGCAGCGAAGTAGTTGGCCAGCGTGATGCGGTAAAGTCGCCGCGGTGTGTCGTCGAGGGCCCCGGCGCGGCCGATGATGGTCTCGAAGCTGCTGCTGCATTCCGATAGGCCGAGCTGGAACGCGAGCTGGAAGGCGCGGCCCGGCGCGTCGACCAGTTCGGAGATCAGCAGTTGCCGACGGTGGCGGTCGAAGCGGCGCAGCGTCTCGCGCATCACGTCCACCGGCATGATGCGGGTAACGATGGAGTGCTTTTCCCGCAGGCGCGTGCTCAATGCCGCGTAGAGATCCTGTGCCGGCACGTTGATCTCGTCGCGCAGGGCTTCGGCGGCCTGCTCGAGCTCGGGGAAGTAGTTGCGGTTGGCCTCGATCAGGTCGCGGATGCGCTCGATCGGGTTGGCCTCGAAGCGGTGGCCCTCGTCGCGGTCGGCCATCTGCGCGGCGACCATGGTCTCGCCGCGCCGCGCCTCGGCATAGGCCGCGTACAGCCGCTGCAGCGCGTGGGTGACGCCCGGGCACAGTTCGGCGAGGTCACGCAGCTCCTGTTTGGGGAGGTCGATCTGGCGAAACAGCGGATCGGAGAAAATCTCGTTCAGCTCCGCAAAGAAGCGGTCCTCGTCGGCGCTGGCGAGGTCGCGCAAATCGAGGTCATAGGTCTGCGCCAACCGCATCAGCAGCTGTGCCGTCACCGGCCGCTGGTTGCGCTCTATCAGGTTGATATAGCTGGGAGAAATGCCGAGGCCCTCGGCGATCTGGGTCTGCGACAGGCCGAGCTGCTGACGGATCCGGCGAAACCGCGGACCGACGAACAGTTTCTTTCCGGTCTCGTTCGCCATCCAGAATCTCCGCGATTGTGACAATCATTACAAAATGACATTTGTGACAAGTCATTACGTTACATCGCATCACCATTGGCTGACAAGCCATCTATACGAAATCTGCCTTTTGGCGTTTAGCTCTCAGCACGTTTCGCAGCGCACTGTCACGAATGTCGATACGGCGTTTGCGAATGAGTCGTCACCGAAGGGATCAAGGACATGAACTTCCAGCCACGCGGCATCAGCGATCTGGCCCTCCAGGGCCCGGCCTCCTACCAGGGCGAAATCCAGGCGGCCGAAGCGCTGCTCAAGGACAAGGACACGTGGAACGGCGTCAAGCCCGAAGCCGTGGCCCGCATGCGCCTGCAGAACCGGTTCCGGACCGGCCTCGACGTCGCGCGCTACACGGCTGCGCTGATGCGCGCCGACATGGCCCGCTATGACCAGGACCCCACCAAATACACCCAGTCGCTCGGCTGCTGGCATGGCTTCATCGCGCAGCAGAAGCTGATCTCCGTGAAGAAGCACTTCGGCACCACCGACCGTACCTATCTCTATCTGTCGGGCTGGATGATTGCGGCGCTGCGTTCCGAGTTCGGACCGCTGCCCGACCAGTCCATGCACGAGAAGACCTCGGTGCCGGCGCTGATCGAAGAGCTCTACACCTTCCTGCGCCAGGCCGATCAGCGCGAACTGAACGAAATTTTCCGAAACCTCGACGCTGCCCGCAAGGCAGGCGACAAGGCCAAGGAAACCGCGTTGATCGAGAAGATCGACAATTTCCAGACCCATGTGGTGCCTGTCATCGCCGACATCGACGCCGGCTTCGGCAATGCCGAGGCGACCTATCTGCTGGCCAAGAAGATGATCGAAGCCGGCGCCTGCGCGCTGCAGATCGAGAACCAGGTGTCGGACGAAAAGCAGTGCGGTCATCAGGACGGCAAGGTGACGGTGCCGCACGAGGTCTTCCTCGCGAAGATCCGTGCCTGCCGCCATGCGTTCCTCGAACTCGGCGTTGAGGACGGCGTGATCGTGACCCGCACCGACTCGCTCGGCGCAGGTCTGACGCAGCAGATCGCTGTCAGCCACCGTCCGGGCGACCTCGGCGACCAGTACAACAGCTTCCTGGATTGCGAAGAGGTCGATGCAACCGCGGTCGGCAACGGCGACGTCATCATCAGCCGCAACGGCAAGCTGTTGCGTCCGAAGCGCCTGCCCAGCAACCTGTACCAGTTCCGCGAAGGCACCGGTGCGGATCGCTGCGTGCTCGACTGCATCACCTCGCTGCAGAACGGCGCTGACCTGCTGTGGATCGAGACCGAGAAGCCGAACATCGAGCAGATCGCTTCGATGGTCGATCGTATTCGCGAAGTGATCCCGAACGCCAAGCTGGCCTACAACAATTCGCCGTCGTTCAACTGGACGCTCAACTTCCGTTGGCAGGTTTACGATGAGATGAAGAAGGCCGGCAAGGATGTCAGCCAGTACAACCGTGCCGAGCTGATGAAGGCTGAGTATGACAACACGCCGCTGGGCACAGAGGCCGACGAGTTGATCCGGACCTTCCAGGCCGAATCGGCCAAGCGCGCCGGCATCTTCCACCACCTGATCACGCTGCCGACCTATCACACGGCCGCGCTGTCGACCGACAATCTCGCCAGGGAATACTTCGGCGAGCAGGGCATGCTCGGCTACGTCAAGAATGTTCAGCGCCAGGAGATCCGTCAGGGCATCGCCTGCGTCAAGCATCAGGACATGGCCGGCTCGAACATCGGCGACGATCACAAGGAATACTTCGCCGGGGAGGCTGCTCTGAAGGCCGGCGGCGCGCACAACACGATGAACCAGTTCGGCTAACGCCAACAACAGGAGGCTAACATGGCAGGCAGTAATTTTTGGGTGATCGGCGGCGAGTTCGGTTCGATGAACTTCCACAAGCTGGTCGAGGGATCGGCCCAGGTGCAGGGTCCGTTCAAGACGCGTCAGGAGGCTGAAGACGCCTGGAAGACCGTGTCGGAAGAGAACCGGCATCGCGCCGGCGTCCGCTTCTCCATCGTCGAAGAGCCGCAGCGCGCGATCGCCTGAGCGGCCGCCAATCGAACAAGAAGACGTCCCAAGGACGTCGACGGCCTCACCCGGGCGACCGGGTGGGGCCGTCGATGTTTATACACGGCACAAGTATCTGGGAACAAAGGGTCTTTTCCCGGCCTATAGTTACTGATAGGTTAGTTGCGGTAAGGCTCCCGCCGGAAAGGCCAAGGACATGTCGGACGCGTACAAGACCGGATCCGGTTCGGCCGGCAACGCCCGGCCGATGCGGTTGCGCGACGCCCTGCGCCAGGCCCGCATCGAGGCCGCCGACCGCACCGGCGTGGTGGTCGATCTGCGCGATGCCGAGGTCGCCCGGCTCGAAATTCTCAACGAGGCGCTCGATCCGCTGTTCGCCGAGATTCCCGATCGCGTCGACATGTTCGATCGCGGCATCACCCAGGGCGACACGCCGCGGCTGTGGATCGACATGGTCGCCCACGTGGTGATGGGGAGGGACAAGCGGATCTACCGCTTCGTCCAGGACACCCGGTTCGGCCGCGTGGTGATCGCCGAATCCCACGAGGTCGCGGCGGTGGTGCAGGCGGTCACCGCTTATGTGGCGCGCCGCATGATCGAGCGCGAACAGGCGCTGATCGCGGCGCCGGCGCCACTCCCAACGGAGAAGCCGCGCCGGGGCGGCGGCTTCTGGACCTTCGTGCTCGGGGTCGTCGTCGGCATGATCGGGCTGTTCGGCGTCGCTCTGTTGGTTTCTCTACGCGGCCATTGAATCTGATGTCAAACCAGCCGAGGCCCTCATGGTGAGGAGGCGCTTCTTCAGCGCCGTCTCGAACCATGAGATGTGTGGCCCATCCCCAGCGAATGGCCTTGCCATTCGCAAGGAGACGCGCGCAAGGGCGCGCTGCTCAGGATGAGGTTCGTTGATCATCGCGCAGCTCAATGTGTTGCAGATCGCCAATAGCCGGACCGCTTCCAAATCCACGTACCCGCTGCTGACACTTCCATCCTTCGCCCTCGCGCGTGATGGAAAACAGATTATACGCCGCCGCGGGCTTGTGGCCGTGCGCGACCGATGACGCCGAGGGCACGCCGACCACCGGAATTTTGCCGCGCGGCCCTTCCACCCAGATCGTCGAATGAACATGATCGTGCCCGTGCAGCACCAGTTCGACGCCGTGGCGCTTCAGCACGCTCTGCAATTCCGTCGAATCGGTCAGTCGTTTGTGGCTGTGTGTCGAGCGCAGCGGATGGTGGATCAGCAGCACGCGAAACAGCGTCTCACCTTCCAGTCCAGCCAGCATGCGATCGAGCGCCGCGATCTGAGCAGGGCCCAGCGTACCGGTGGCCATGAAGGGCGCAGTCGGCACCGCCGTGGAGACGCCGATCAGCGCCAGCGGTCCGCGACGCCGCAGATAGGGAAAGCCGTCGGCACCGCCGGCGTTGTCGCCGCCCATATAGTCGCCCCAGACATCGGCCGCGAGATGGCGGGTCGCCGCCACATAGGCGTCGTGATTGCCGGGAACCAGAGAGACCCGGTCGGGCGGCCCGAGGCGCTCCAGCCAGGCCCGCGCCGGCGCGAATTCGGCCGGGAGCGCGAGATTGACCAGATCGCCGGTGACGGCGATGTGGTCCGGCTGCTGTGCCAGCATGTCGGCAACCAGCGCGTCGAGCACGTCGCGGCGATGGATGGTGTGGCGGTTGCGGATCCAGTTGAGATAGCCGAGCACCCGCTTGCCCAGCAACTCGCGCAGTTGCGGCGTCGGCAGCGGCGGGATGTGCGGATCGGACAGATGCGCGAGGGTGAATGCCGTCATCGAAAGATCCCATGCACCCTGTGAAAGTCCGCGATGTTTTGGCAAGGTGAACGGCATGACGCAAGGATTTCAGCCGCGATGACCCCACCGACACTGCGGCAGAAGCTCGAACCGGCGCTGCGAAAGATCTTTCATCTGTATTTCCGCTTTGCCCGCGGCATGACGCTGGGCGTGCGCGCGGTGGTGCTCGATGCCGACAACCGGGTCTTTCTGGTCCGGCATACCTATGTGGCCGGCTGGCATCTGCCCGGCGGCGGTGTCGAGACCGGCCAGAGCTTTCGCGGGGCGCTGGACCGCGAGTTGATGGAGGAGGGCCGTATCGAGGTGCTTGGCGAGCCGGTCCTGCACGGCGTGTTCCTCAACAGCCATGTCTCGATTCGCGACCATGTGATGGTCTATGTGGTGCGCCAGTTCCGTCAGGATCGCATGCCGGCGCCGAATCGGGAGATTGCGCAATGCGGCTTCTTCGCCCTGGATGATCTGCCGGCCGACACCACGACCGGCACCCGGCTGCGGCTCGCGGAGGTGCTGGATGGCCGTCCGATCATCCCGACCTGGCGGGAATGAGGGCCTCGGACCGCGCGATGGACCCCGCGCCCGTCTGATGCTATTCCGCGCTCCGACATGACTGACCTTTCCCTGACCATTCTGGCGGAAACCGCCAACGACGCCCAGATCATCGAGCGGCTGCACGCGCGCACGTTCGGCCCCGGCCGCTACGTGCTGTCAGCCTACCGGCTGCGCGAACACGTCGATCACCTGCTCGACCTGTCGTTCACTGCACGCATTGGCACCCTGCTGGTCGGCTCGGTCCGGCAATTGCCGATCTGCATTGGCGATACGCCCGCTTTGCTGCTCGGGCCGCTCACGGTCGAGCCGCCGTTCCGCAGCCGCGGCGTCGGCCGCGCATTGCTCGACCGTGCCATCAATGAGGCCCGCAAGGCCGGACATCGTCTGATCGTGCTGGTCGGCGACGAGCCCTATTACAGCCGCGTCGGCTTCAGGTCGATCCCGCAGGGGTCGGTGACCATGCCGGGCCCGGTCGATCAGCGACGCCTGCTGGTGCTCGAACTGGTCGAAGGCGCTGCGGCGGGAATCGCCGGCAAGGTCCGGCCGGATTGGGACGCGGCGCGCGGAAGCTGAAGTATCCCTCCCCCAAGCGCAGCGAAGCTGCGCGCAGTGGGGAGGGTCGGCCGAACGGACGACGATGCGATAGCATCGTTGGAAGTGGAGGCCGGGGTGGGGTGTCCCACGCTCGATAGCGTATGTGGCGCGACCCCCACCCGACCGGCCTGTCGGCCGGCCACCCTCCCCACGCGAAGGCGCCGGGGAGGGACGACCTTGCGCCGTTGCTCAGAACTTCAAATTCGCAAACGCCCTGACATTCAGTCCGGGCATCAGCACCTCGTCCTTGTTGTAGGACGACGCATTGCGGATGTTCTCGTTCAGCAGGTTGTTGCCGACCAGCCCGACCGTCATCTCCTTCGCGCCGTAGATGCGGGGATCGAGTCTGGTATTATAGCTGACCTCAGCCTTCAGCAGATTGTAGCCGGGCGTCGGCGTTTCGCCGATCGTGGCAATATCGTTCTGTGCGAAGGCATGCAGCAGGTTGATGCGGGTCAGCCAGTTGGCGTTGCGCCAGAACACGCCTCCCCCGATACGCATCGGCGGAATCCGCGGCACATTGCTGCCGTCGGCAAATGTGGCGCGGACGATGTCGAACTGGTCCTCGATGCCCCAGGTGCCGCCATAGAATTGCGCGACGTCGAGCTGGCTCTGGAATTCGGCGCCGCGGAAGGTGGCGTCGCGCTGCGAATACACCGCCTGGCGTCCTTCATTGCCGGGATCGCCGTTGCCGCATGAGGCAAAGTCCTCGCCGCACATGACGCCGGTCAGCCGGCGATAGATGAAGTTATCGAACTTGGTATAGTAGGCGGTGGCCTCAAACCGGAACGGGCCAGTGGCCTTTCGAAGTCCGATCTCCACGGACTTTGCGGTCTCCAGCGTCAGGTTGGGATTGCCGATGTCGAAGGTCGCGGTGGCATCGTGGGCGCCGCGCGAAAACAACTCGGCCGGCTTCGGCGCGCGCTCGGTGTATTGGCCGGTGATGCTGGCCACCAGCCCGGCTGGAAGCTCCTGAATCAGGCCCACGCTGCCGCTCATCGGCGTGAACGACGGATTGCGTCCCATGCTGATCTGCGTGCTGCCGTCCGGCAGAAAGTCGGTCGGGAAGTCCGGCGTCGACCCGTTGAGTTTGACATGCTCAATGCGGCCGGCGACCTGCGCCTTGGTGGTCTCGCTGAATTTCAACTCGTTGAACACATAGCCGGCGATGCGCGAATTGTTGTTCGGATTCCACAGCCCGTTGTACAGAGCGCCGGGATCGTCGGGGCTGGGCGCGGTCAGTTCCTGGTGGCCGCCCTGCAGACCGAATGCGGTCGTCACCGTGGCGAAGCGCGCGTTGAACGGCATCATCTGCATTTCGACGCGGGCTTCCTGTTCCTTGTTGGTGAAGGTCTGGCGCACGCCGTCGGTGGAGGGATCGGTGATATCGGCAAGGCCGATCTCGTTGTGGCGATAGTCGGTGGCGCCGGCCCAGAAGCGGACGGCCTCGATCGCTGCCGAGTCGGGCCGGTATTCGCCCTTGGCGGTGACCTTGGTCTGGTGCGCGTCGATCCGGGTCTGGTGATCGGCCCCGTCGATGCCCGGGATGTGATACAGCGCATTGTTCTGCGTGATCGCGGCGCCGAAGAAGCCGCCGTCAAAGAAATACGAGCCGCCGACCGACGCGCCGCTGGTCTGCGCCGCGGAATTGGGCTGCCGTCCGCCGACGGTCCGCGTGGTGTCGGTCAGGTAGGGATAGCTTGGAATGTTGTAGTCGGTGGCCCTGCGGCCATAGACGTCGGCATGAACCGCGACATTGCCGCCGGCGGCATCGAGCAGGACACCGCCATCGATGCCGCGATCGGCGGAACTGATCGAGGTGCGGGTTTCGGCATTCATGCACGCGCCGGAAGCACCGATGGCCGGCGCTTTCGCCGGCAGGCCGTAGCTCTGGAACGGGGCGACAGCGCAGGCCGGCATCGCGTCCGGAATCCGGTTGTTGGTGGCAGACACCACGCCGCCGATGGAGGTGGAGCCGTAACGGAGCGCCGCAGGACCGCGCACCACCTCCACCTGGTTGGTCGCCAGCGGATCGACCGGGACGAAATGATCTTCACCGAGGTCCGACGCGCCACCGGCACCGGTACCGTTCTCGACGATGCCGACGCGGTTGACGTCGAGACCGCGGATGATCGGCCGGCTCGATGCGCCCGGCGCAAAGGAGGAGCCGGTGATGCCGGGCTTGGAGAACAAGAGATCGCCCAATGTTGCAGCGCCGGCGCGGCGGATCTCGTCGTTGGGCACCACGGTGACGGTGGCGAACTGGTCGGTCACGATCGGCAGCACACCGTGCTGCGGCGCTGCTGCTGCCGTCTCGACCGGCGCGGGGCCGGCATTGCGGCCGGGTGTCGCGCGCGCGACC
>DATCUS010000268.1:0-10080 GCA_036561845.1 Tardiphaga sp.
GCAGGCTGCATGGAATCAGGCTTCGTGGTAAGCTTGGTCATGGCGTAGTCTCCAGTCCGACGCTTCAACGCCGGATGATTCGAGGTTGATCACCCCGGAGACTACGCCACCCTCAATTCCTACCAACTCCGCGACGGCACCGCCGTCGCCTGCCGCTCAGACTTATCTAGACCAATCGGCGCAGCGATACCGTTCGCCGTTGGATTCGCTCGGTTGCAGTCATGGCTTTGTGAATCAGTCATCACGCTGGCGACTCCTCGGTAAGTGTCCTATTCCGGCAACCTCTTTGCGGGTTGTTTTACGTCGCTTAAAGTCCACATCTCAAACGCAAGGGCCGGGGTTGACTGGAAGACTCATGCGAATCGTCGCGCCCTTCAGGCGACAGCAGGCGAGAACGTTGATGCTGGGTTTTGTTTCGGGTTCGGTGGAATGTCTACTTAAACAAGCCCCTCCCCTACCCTCGCTCATACTCCCGATGTGGATGAACAGATGAACATCATCAGCGGCTCGTTCTGGGCATGGGCATGACCGTTGATACAACACCAATGCGTTGCAATGATCACGCCCAGCATCACGGCGCCTGTCGCACCCACCATCTTCTTCAGCCAGCCGACTTTCTTCTTTTCCGCGGAAGCCTCATCCGCGGTTTCGACCGGACCGCCGACGATGCCGCTGAACTTCTCGAAGAACTCCCCTGCAAGCTTCGTGGCCGTCGCATCGATCAATCGCCCGCCGAGTTGCGCGAGCTTGCCGCCGATCTCGGCCTTCACGGTGTAATGAAGGATGGTTGCGTCACCATCGGCCTCCAGCTTGACCGCGGCGCTGCCTTTGGCAAAGCCGGCCATGCCTCCGGAGCCTTCACCGGTGATAGTGTAACCGTTCGGCGGATCGAAGTCGGACAAGGTCACCTTGCCGGTGAACGAAGCCTTCACGGGACCGACGCGCAGCGTGACCTTGGCGTTCATTTCATTGTCGGATGTCTTCTCGATGGACTCGCATCCGGGGATGCACTGCTTGAGCACATCGACGTCGTTGAGCGCGGCATAGACTAACTCGCGTGAAGCTTCGATGCGTTGCGAACCGTTCATATCCATCAGACATGTCCTTCTTCCTGTTGTTCCGCCCGCCGTTGTCCACGGCGGCGCACCTCGACCATCTCCGCAACGATCGACAATGCAATTTCATCCGGCGTGATCGCGCCGAGATCGAGTCCGGCCGGGGCCCGCAGAGTCTCCAGTTGCAAGGGCGGCACGCCCGCGGCAGCCAGTTCGTCCTTCAGCACGGCCGCCTTCTTGCGCGATCCGACGAAGGCGACATAGGTTGACTGAGCGGCCAAAGCCGATTTCAACGCTGCCGTATCACCACGCCCCTGAGTCGACACAACGACATATCGGTTGCCGCCGCTGTCCGCAGGGATCTCATAACCATCCACAAGCCGATCGGTATCGCCGAACAGCGCATGATCCGCGGCTGGGGCGCACACTGATACGAAGAATCCCATGCGCTGGGCGATGGCCGCGATCGCCACCGCCACAGGCGATGCGCCGCAGACATAAAGCTGCGGACGCGGCAGGATCGGTTCGACAAAAATATCCATGGTGCCGTGGCTCGGACACATGTTGTTGGCGTAGAGGACGCCGTCGTGTGATTCACCGGCTTTCAGTCCGTGTTCTTCCAGCACATCCTTCGGCTGCACGCTGATGAGGCGCGGCTGGCCGTCCGAGAGCGACTGCCGCGCCGCCTTCAGCACATTGGCACGTGCGCAACCCCCACCGATCCATCCGGCGGTCATGGTGCCGTCTCTGAGGATGACGGCCTTCGCGCCCGCCTTCGCTGCGGTCAGCGATACCGTGCGCACCACAGTGGCCAGCGCGAACGGCTCGCCGCGGGCTTTCATGTCGTTGACGATGTCGAGGACATCGGGTGCGAGCGTCATGATCTCATATCCTTGCCAGATAAGGTTCGAGCGCCTGCAGACTTTCGAGATTGTGCGCCGGAGCGAACAGATCGACATGGGGCAGCGCCGCCTTCATGCCGGCCGCCTCCGGCGCATAATCGCGCCAGCCGATCATCGGATTGAGCCAGGCGATGCGGCGGCAGCGTCGGCGCAGCGCCGCCATCTCACGGCCCAGTTGCTCGGCCGGTCCGGTGTCATAACCGTCGGACACGATCATGACGCAGGTGCGCGCATGAATCGCACGCTTCGCGTGCCAGCGGTTGAATGTGCCAAGCGACTCGCCGATCCGTGTCCCGCCGCCGACGCCCTGGGCCAGGATCGACATGCGCTCCACCGCCCGCGTCGCATCGCGCTCGCGCAGCGCCGGTGAGATGTGAATCAGCCGCGTATGAAATACGAAGGCTTCCGCTTCGCGGAACGTGTCAAGAATGCCGTGCATGAAGCGCAGGAACACCGCCGAATACATGCTCATGGAACCCGAGGCGTCGAGGAGCACGACGAGGCGCAGCGGCTTGTTCTTGCGCTGGCGCCAGACCAGTTCCATCGGCGTGCCGCCATGCGCGATGCTCTTGTGGATCGTGCGCCGCAGGTCGATGCGCCGGCCCGCGCGGCGTGCCTGCTCGCGCCGGGTCAGCCGCACGCGCATCGCCTTTGCCAACCTGGCCGCAACGGCATGAGCCTCCGCAAGATCGGATGGATTGGCGAGATGACGGAAATCGGCTTTGGCAAGCGAATCAGACCGCGAGGCTCCTTCGCGTAGACCGGGGCTGTTCTCGTTGGTCTCGTCATCACCACCGGGACGCCTTTGCACGCTATCCGGTGCGCCGTCCGGATTGCCCGGCCGATCGCCGCTCTTCGTGCTGTCGAAACCCGGCGGGGTCTTCTGCAGCACGCCGGACATGCGCGTGGCGGATTTCATGCCGCGCCCCAGCCAGAACGCATCAAATATCTCGTCGAATTTCTCCCAGTCCGCCTTGTTGCTGCACAACAGCGCGCGCAGCGCTGGACGCAACCGCGATGGCGATGACGAATCCGGACCGGCAAGCACCGTGAGCGCGTCACTTGTCTCGGCGAGCCCGACAATAAAAGCGTTGTCGCGCAGCACGCGGACGAAATCGCCGAGCTTGCGGCGCGCGCCTGCGCCCGCCGGAGCAGCAATCGTCTCGCGAATGGCCGCACTTCCTGCCATATCAGGCCACCTTGCCCAGCAGCCGGTCGGACACCTCACGCGTCATGCGCGACTTGTCCTCTGCCGTCTTGATCAGGCACATCATGGTTTCGAACACGACTTCCGGTTCCGCGCGCAGATCGTCGATGCCAAGCCCGGCCAGAGCGGCTGCCCAGTCGAGTGTTTCGGCAACGCCGGGGCTCTTTCGCAAATCCTCCTTGCGGATGGCCTCGACCATGCGCGCGATCTGCAACGCCAGATCCACGTCGATGTCGGGCATGCGCGCGGTGATGATACGCGCCTCGCGTTCGACGTCGGGAAAATCGACGTAATGATAGAGACAGCGGCGGCGCAGCGCGTCGGAGAGTTCGCGCGTTCCGTTGGACGTCAGCACGACATGCGGGATCGTGGTGGCGCGGATGGTTCCAAGCTCGGGGATGGACACCTGGAAATCCGACAGCAATTCCAGCAGGAACGCCTCGAATTCCTCGTCAGCGCGATCGACCTCATCGATCAGCAGCACAGGCGATTTCGGCTGACGGATGGACGACAGCAGCGGACGTTCAAGCAGGAATTTTTCCGAGAAGATATGATCTTCGACGACATCGGCAGCGTCAGCATGGGTTTCGCGCGCCTTGATCGCCAGCAACTGGCGCTGATAGTTCCACTCGTAGAGCGCCGCGTTCTGATCAAGTCCTTCATAGCATTGCAGGCGAATGAGGCGCGCGTCATTCGCCCGAGCCAAAGCCAGCGCAACCTCGGTCTTCCCGACGCCCGCCTCGCCTTCCAGCAATAGCGGGCGCGACAGGTGCTCCATCAGCCAGACGGCCGTCGCAAGATCACGATCCGGAATATAGCCTGCGGCGGCCAGCCGATCTGCGATTCGATCGCGTGGAATATGATGACGCATAAGCATTTCCAACTCGCCCGGCCCATTGCCGGTGCAGTCCCTGCTTCAAGTCCGGTGCGATCAGAGAGCCGACGAGCAGCCGGCACCCGAAATCTCACCACACGTTCCGGACATGCCGGGCGGAGCAGAGTTTGCTTCGCCCGGACCTGTCTTAAACATGCAGGCCCAGTCTTTCGCCGACCTTCCAGAGCCGCCAGGCATCGTGCGGCATCTGGATGTGGCCTGCATTCAGAAACGCAAAGGCATCGTTCACTGCGTTAGAGAAACATGGCACGCCGCCGACATGGGGGCTTTCGCCCACGCCCTTGGCGCCGATCGGGTGATGCGGCGACGGCGTGACGGTGTAGTCCGTTTCCCACTTCGGCGTCTCCACCGCAGTCGGCAGGAAGAAATCCATGAATGACGCGCCCATCACGTTGCCCTGTTCGTCGTAACGGATCTCCTGACCCATCGCGACGGCGAAGGCCTCAGTGAGACCACCGTGGACCTGTCCTTCGATAATCATGGGATTGATGCGCGTGCCGCAATCGTCGAGTGCATAGAAGCGCCGGGTCTTGGCGACGCCGGTATCGACATCGATGTCCATGACGCAGAAATACGCGCCGAACGGATAGGTCATGTTCGGCGGATCGTAATAATTCACCGCCTCAAGACCCGGTTCCAGATTGGGCGGCGGACTGTTGTACGACGCCCAGGCGATTTCCTTCATGGTCTTGAATTTTTCAGGCAGACCCTTCACCCGGAAGCGATCAACGTCCCATTCAAGATCGCCTTCATGCACTTCGAGAAGGTGAGCCGCGATCATCTGCGCCTTGGCCTTGATCTTGCGCGCGGCCACGGCCGTGGCCGCGCCGGCGGTCGGCGTTGAACGCGAGCCATATGTACCAAGACCGTAAGGCGCAGTGTCAGTGTTGCCTTCCTCGATCATGATATCGTCGGCGGGAATGCCGAGTTCGGTGGCAATGATCTGGGCGTAGGTCGTCTCGTGGCCCTGCCCCTGGCTCTTGGTGCCCATGCGGGCGATGATCGAGCCGGTCGGATGGATGCGGATTTCGGCGGAGTCGAACATGGCGACGCCGAGAATGTCGCAATTCTTGGATGGACCGGCGCCGACGATCTCAGTGAAGAAGGAGATGCCGATGCCCATCAACTCGCGGGTTTCGCCACGCTTGAAGGCTTCCTGCTTTTGCTTCTGCTCGGCGCGCAGCGCACGATAGCCGACAGCATCCATCGCCTTTTTCATGGCGAGCGGATAGTTGCCGCTGTCGTATTCCCATCCGAGCGGAGCATGATACGGAAACTGCTCCGGCTGGATGAAGTTCTTGATGCGCAGGTCCGCCGAATCCATGCCGAGCCGCTGCGCCAGCGTCTCGATGGCGCGTTCGATGGCATAGACCGCTTCCGTCACCCGGAATGAGCAACGATAGGCGACGCCACCCGATGCCTTGTTGGTGTAAACGCCGTCTACCGAGAGATACGCCACCGGCATGTCATAGGAGCCGGTGCAGATGTTCATGAAACCTGCCGGCCATTTCGACGGATCGGCGCAAGCGTCGAATGCGCCGTGATCGGCGAGCACATGGCAGCGCATGGCGAGGATCTTGCCGTCCTTGGTGGCGGCGAGTTCAGTCGTCATGTGGTAATCACGCGCAAACGAGGTGGTGGAGAGATTCTCCATCCGGTCCTCGACCCACTTCACCGGCACGCCCAGCACGATGGACGCGACCACCGCGCAGACATAGCCGGAATAGGCGCCAACCTTGTTGCCGAAACCGCCGCCGATATCCGGCGCGATCACGTGGATCTTGTGCTCGGGCAACCCCGAGATCAGCGACACCACTGTGCGAATCACGTGCGGCGCCTGGAAGGTGCCCCACAGCGTCAATTCGCCCTTGATCTTGTCCATCGAGGCGACGCACTGGCAGGTCTCCAGCGGCGACGGATGGACCCGGTGATAGGTAAACATATCCTTGGAGACGACGTCGGCCTTGGCAAAGGCTTCGTCGGTACCGTCCTTGTCGCCGATATCCCAGAAGAAGATGTGGTTGTGATGCTTGCGCGGTCCATGCGCGCCGGTCATCTTGTCCTTGATATCCTCGCGCAGCAGCGGCGCATCAGGCTCTAGTGCCTTAAACGGATCGACCAGAACCGGCAGCGGCTCGTATTCGACCTCGACGAGTTCGATCGCGTCGGCGGCGATGTAACGGTCCTTCGCCACCACGAACGCGACTTCCTGATTCTGGAACAGCACCTTCTCGTCGGCGAGCACGGCTTGCACATCGCCGGCCAGCGTCGGCATGTAGTGAAGATTGAGCGGCTTGAGGTCGGCGGCGGTCAGGACCGCAAGCACGCCCGGCAGCGCCTTGGCTTTCGAGGTGTCGATGCTCTTGATGCGGGCATGGGCGTGGGACGAGCGCACGAAATCCCCGAACAGCATGCCCGGCAGTTTCACGTCGTCGACATAGTTGCCCTTGCCTTGCGTGAAGCGGATGTCTTCGACGCGCTTGCGCTTGCACCCCATGCCCTGGAGTTTTTCGGCGCGCTCGGCGCTGGTGAGTTCGATTGGAGCCTGGACGTTCATTCTGCGGCCTCCTGGAAAGGCACGCCATTGATCTTGGCTGCCGCGTATTGAATTGCCTTCACGATGTTCTGGTAGCCGGTGCAGCGGCAGAGATTCCCTGCGATACCAAACCGGATTTCCTCTTCAGTCGGATTGGGATTTTCCTGCAGCAAGCGATGCGAGCGCATGATCATGCCCGGCGTGCAGTAACCGCACTGCAGGCCGTGCATCATGCGGAAGCCTTCCTGCAACGCGCTCAGCGTGCCGTCTGCGGCCGCCATGCCCTCGACGGTCGTAATCGACGAACCATTGGCCTGAATGGCGAATGTCGTGCAGCTTTTTACCGACATGCCGTCGAGATCGACGGTGCAAGCACCACAATGGCTGGTGTCGCAGCCGATGTGCGCACCAGTGAGATTTTGTTGTTCGCGGATGAAATGGATCAGCAGGGTGCGCGGCTCGACCAGCGCCTCCACCGGCTGCCCGTTGATCGTCAGCTCGATATGGGCTTTCGCCATGTTGGGTCTCTCCCTGAATTTCTAGTTTTTCGCGCGGGACTTCGCCCGCTCGGCGGCGCGGCGCAGCATCACGCCAGCCATCTTGGTGCGGTATTCGGCAGGACCGCGGCCATCCGCCGCCGGACTGGTGATCGCCTCGGCCAACGCGACGGCCTTGTCGAGCGCCGCCTTGTCGAGCGCGGTGCCGACCAGTGCGTTGGCGGCTTCTTCAGCCCACAGCGGCGTATCGGCCACGTTGGTCAGCCCGATCGAAGCCGAGGTGCACTTGCCGCCACTCATGGTGAGAACGACCGCGGCCGCGGCGGTGGCATAGTCGCCGATTTTCCGTTTCAGTTTCTCGTAGGCATAGCCATGTCCAACCGGCGGCACCGGAATGCGAATCGCGGTCAGGATTTCGCCGGTCTCAAGGGCGGTGAAATACGCCGCCTGATAAAACTCACGCGCTGCAACCCGGCGCACGCCATTCGGGCCGGTGAGTTCGTAGCTTGCGCCCAGACACTGCATCAGCGCGGGCATGTCGTTGCCCGGATCGCCGTTGGCGGCGTTGCCGCCGATGGTGCCCATGTAGCGGATTTGAGGATCGGCGATCAGCAGCGACGTCTCGCGAATGATCGGCAATTTCGCCGCCAGCAGATCGGAACCGATCAGCGTGTGCTGGGTGGTCATCGCTCCGATAACGATGTCGCCGCCCTCTTCCCGGATCCCCTTGAGGTCTCCGATGGCGCGCAAATCGACCAGATGCTCTGGCGTGGCCAGCCGGGTTTTCATCATCGGGATCAGGCTGTGGCCGCCGGCCAGGGGCCGGGCGTCTTCGCCGAGCTTCACCAGAAGCGCGACGGCATCGGCGACGGATTTCGGACGATGGTAGTCAAATGAACCAGGAATCACGGTTACCTCCCCAGGTTACCCACGCCCCAGACCTCTGTTGGGTCCGGTTTACATCAGCGCGTTGCCTAGGAGGCCAAGCCGTTTAGAAACATTCAAGAACAGGAGCACCAGAGATCGGTTTTCGGCACCAAAAGCGGCAGCTGCGCACGAACTGCGTCAGCAACGCTGTCTTAATTGTCCCTGGTTCGCAGATATTCGGTGAGCTGCTCGCGCAATTGCGGCAACCGGCTGCGGCTCACCGGCACCGAGCGGCGCACCGGCGAATCGAGATCGGCAATTCCGTTGTCGCCCGCGCGCTTCAGACGCGCGACGCGCTGAATATTGACGATGTAGCTGCGGTGGACGCGAAAGAAAATATCGGGCGGCAGCCGCGCGATGATCTCGCCGATCGAGAGCGGACAGAAGATGTCCTCCCGGCCGTTGAACACATAAGTATAATGTGCGTTGGCGTGGACCGAGAAAATGTCGGCGGTGTTGATGGTCTGGCTGCCGCGATACTTCTCCACCGGCAGGGTGGCCTCGTAGATGGGAGCATCCGATGTCGCCTGCGTGGGCGCATCGGCGACCGTGAGTTCCGCGACCGAACCAGAGACAGGCGTCACGCTGTCCGCCGTAATCGGGGCCGGAATGGGATCCGGCTCGTTCGCCTCGGGCACGATCACCGGGTCCGCCGCGGATTCGCGCTGATCCGGAACCAGCGCCAGCATGAAAACACCGGACACCAGAAACGCGACGACACTGACGATCACCGCCAGCAGATCGCCGGATATGGCCGGCGTGCCCGGCGGCAATGCGCCGACAATCGGATGCAGCGTCAGCCCGGCCATCGCGGTGTAGTGCATTCCCGAAATCGCGCAGCCCAGAACCGCCGCGCAAACCAGCAAGGGCGGCCTCGTCTCGGACGCGAATGCCAGCCACAGCGCGAGGCCCGACGCCAGAACGGCGATCAGCACGCTCGCCAGCACATAAACGGGATTGTGCATCATGTGGGCGCTGGCATGGAGCGCCAGCATCCCGATGTAATGCATCGAGGCGATCCCGACGCCCATCACCGTGGCCGCGATGAACAGCAGCCGCTGCGAGCGCAATGTCGCGAGGTAAACCGCGATTCCGACCACCAGCACGCAAACGAGGAACGACAGCAGCGTCGGAAGCACCACGTAGTCGACGGTGACGGGCAGCCGCGCCGCCAGCATGCCGACGAAATGCATCGCCCAGATGCCGATCGCAAAGGACAGCGCAGCACCGGCGATCAGCAGGCGGCGATTCAGCGCGAACGCCTGCGAAACGCGAAGCGCCAGATTCAAACCGACGTAGCTTGCCTGTATTGCCACGAGCAGTGACAGGGCAACCAGCGTCGGATCATGTTCGATGGGCATATCCCAGCAGTCCTTGTCCGAACAGCCGCGACCCTAAAACAAAAAACTCACAAAAATCAACTTGCCCAAGCCATTTGGCAATGTCGCCCAAGCATCATTAAACTGGACTCCAACTCTCCTAAATCAGCCTGCCATCTGTCTCAAATTACCTGACGACGGACAGACCACCGACAGTCTGTGCGTGATCTGCCGTGACCAGACACGCCTTGCTACTGGAGCTAGAACCTCGCGGGTTTCACGCACCGCTGGCGCATCTCCATCGCGCCGCCGAGGCGGTGCCGCATTGATGATGATCGCATAGGCCGCCTGCGTTGACTTCAGCAGTTGGACGATGCTTCGGGTGACACGCAGATCGAACAACGTCGGACGCGTCGGAACGATTACCAAGGCGGCGTAACGCGCCGCTACGAGAGCATGCCGTGCGCCGGGCGGCATATCGATGAGCAGGATTTCAATCCCGCAGCGCTGTGCCAGCGCGATACTCTGCTCAACCGTTTCTGCTCGTCGGGACTGCAGACCATCGCATGCGCGCGGGCACGGCGAGCTCTATGATGGCGTTGCGCTGGACCGGCACTCCGTCCCAGACCGAGGCAATGGCCTTGTCGAGCCCCGGCGCGCCATCGACGATGAGGAACTCGGGCCGCCGTAGCCCGCGCCTAATTAGATCGTCGAGGACAGTGCGCCACGCCTCGGCGCTCTC
>DATCUS010000269.1:0-22008 GCA_036561845.1 Tardiphaga sp.
CACCAACTACCGTCCGCAGTTCTACTTCCGCACCACCGACGTGACCGGTGTGGTTCATCTGCCGGAAGGCACCGAGATGGTGATGCCGGGCGACAACATCGCCATGGAAGTGCACCTGATCGTGCCGATCGCCATGGAAGAAAAGCTGCGCTTCGCCATCCGCGAAGGTGGCCGCACGGTGGGTGCAGGCGTCGTCGCAAGCATCATCGAGTAACAAGTCGGGCAGGGGATAGCGGATTACGATCCGCTATCTCCGACGCGACGCGAAGTTAAGTCGACAAAGAAAGACAACGGCATGAACGGCCAGAATATCCGCATTCGGCTCAAGGCGTTCGATCATCGGATTCTCGATGCATCGACCCGCGAGATCGTCAGCACGGCGAAGCGTACCGGTGCACAGGTTCGCGGGCCCATCCCGCTGCCGACCCGCATCGAGAAGTTCACTGTCAACCGTTCGCCGCACGTCGACAAGAAGAGCCGCGAGCAGTTCGAGATGCGCACCCACAAGCGTCTTCTCGATATCGTCGATCCGACCCCGCAGACTGTCGATGCTTTGATGAAGCTCGACCTCGCCGCCGGTGTCGATGTCGAGATCAAGCTCTGACGCTTCCTGCGCAAGCGGGTTGAGTCTCAGACACGTATTTTAGGTCCAGTCCGGTCATACGGACAGAAAGAACAGGAAGCACGCCGATGCGCTCCGGAGTGATCGCACAAAAGGTCGGAATGACACGGGTCTTTACGGAGACCGGTGAGCACATTCCAGTGACCGTGCTAAAGCTGGGCAATTGCCAGGTGTTAGGTCACCTCACCAGCGAGAAGAACGGCTACGTTGCGCTGCAGCTCGGTTCGGGCACACGCAAGACCGTCTATTTGCCGAAGGCAGAACGCGGCCAGTTCGCCGTTGCCAAGGTTGAGCCCAAGCGGAAGGTCGCGGAATTCCGCGTGTCGGAAGACGCGCTGATCCCGGTCGGCGCCGAGATCATGGCGGACCACTTCGTGGTCGGTCAGTTCGTCGACGTCACCGGCACCTCGGTCGGCAAGGGCTTCGCCGGCGGCATGAAGCGCTGGAATTTCCGCGGTCTGCGCGCCACCCACGGCGTGTCGGTGTCGCATCGTTCGATCGGTTCGACCGGCGGACGTCAGGATCCCGGCAAGACCTTCAAGAACAAGAAGATGCCCGGTCACATGGGCGTCGATCGTATCACCACGCTGAACCTGCGCGTCGTGCAGACGGATGTGGAACGCGGCCTGATCCTCGTCGAAGGCGCCGTTCCCGGCTCCAAGGGCGGCTGGATCGCGGTGCGCGATGCGGTGAAGAAGGCACTTCCGAAGGAAGCGCCGAAGCCCGGCAAGTTCCGCCTGGCCGATGCGGGCACCGAGCAGGAAGCAGCTGCCGAGGCGCCTGTCGCCGAGAAGGAGGGCGTGTGAGATGAAACTGAACGTCACCACGCTTGAGGGCAAGGACGCCGGCTCGATCGAGCTGTCGGATGCCATTTTCGGTCTCGACCCCCGGGCCGACATCATCCAGCGTTGCGTCAACTGGCAGCTCGCCAAGCGACAGGCTGGAACGCACAAGACCAAGGGGCGCGCCGAGATCTGGCGCACCGGCAAGAAGATGTACAAGCAGAAGGGCACCGGCGGTGCGCGTCACGGTTCGGCCCGTGTCCCGCAGTTCCGCGGCGGTGGTCGCGCCTTCGGTCCGGTCGTCCGCTCCCATGCGTTCGATCTGCCCAAGAAGGTGCGCGCGCTGGCTCTGAAGCACGCTCTGTCTTCGAAGGCCAAGGATGGCGGCTTGATCGTGATCGAGAACGCCAACCTGGAAGAAGCCAAGACCAAGGCTCTGCTCGGTCATTTCTCGGGTCTCGGCCTGACCAATGCGCTGATCATCGACGGTGCCGAGGTTCACGTGGGTTTCGCCCAGGCGGCCCGCAACATTCCGAACATCGACGTGCTGCCGATCCAGGGCATCAACGTCTATGACATTCTGCGCCGTCAGAAGCTGGTTCTGACCAAGGCGGCGCTTGATGCGTTGGAGGCGCGCTTCAAATGAAGACCATCGACCCGCGCCATTACGACATTATCGTTGCCCCCGTGGTGACGGAAAAAGCGACAGTTGCGTCCGAACACAACAAGGTTGTGTTCAAGGTAGCCTCCAAGGCGACCAAGCCGCAGATCAAGGAAGCCGTCGAAAAGCTGTTCGACGTCAAAGTGAAAAGCGTGAACACGCTGGTGCGCAAGGGCAAGACGAAAGTCTTCCGCGGCACCTTCGGTTCGCAGTCGGACGTGAAGCGTGCGATCGTGACCCTCGAAGAGGGCCACCGCATCGACGTCACGACCGGGCTATAAGGCGGAAACGACGATGGCACTTAAAAAATACAATCCGACGACACCTGGTCAGCGTCAGCTGGTCATTGTCGATCGCTCCGGGCTCTACAAGGGCAAGCCGGTCAAGACGCTGACCGAGGGCAAGCACTCCTCGGGCGGCCGCAACAACACGGGTCGCACGGTCGTGCGTTTCCGCGGCGGCGGTCACAAGCAGACCTATCGTATCGTCGATTTCAAGCGCACCAAGGTAGATATGCCTGCGCGGGTCGAGCGACTCGAGTATGATCCGAATCGCACCGCCTTCATCGCGCTGCTGAAGTACGAAGATGGGACCCTGTCCTACATCCTCGCGCCCCAGCGTCTCGCCGTCGGTGACTCCGTGATTGCCGGAAACTACGTCGACGTGAAGCCGGGCAATGTCATGCCGCTCGGCAACATGCCGATCGGCACCATCATCCACAACGTCGAGCTGAAGATCGGCAAGGGCGGCCAGATGGCCCGTTCCGCCGGCACCTACGCCCAGCTCGTCGGCCGCGACCATGACTATGTGATCGTTCGCCTGAATTCGGGTGAGCAGCGCCTGGTTCACGGTCGTTGCACCGGGACCATCGGCGCCGTGTCGAACCCCGACCACATGAATACATCGATTGGCAAGGCCGGCCGTATGCGCTGGTTCGGCCGTCGCCCGCATAACCGCGGCGTCTCGATGAACCCGATCGACCATCCGCACGGCGGTGGTGAAGGCCGCACCTCTGGTGGTCGTCATCCCGTGACTCCTTGGGGCAAGCCCACGAAGGGCAAAAAGACCCGCTCCAACAAGTCGACCACCAAGTTCATTCTCATCAGCCGCCACAAGCGGAAGAAGAAGTAAGGATCGCCGGACATGGTTCGTTCAGTCTGGAAAGGCCCGTTCGTCGAAGGCTCGCTGCTCAAGAAGGCAGATGTCGCCCGCGCGTCAGGCCGTCACGACGTCATCAAGATCTGGAGCCGCCGCTCGACGATCTTGCCGCAGTTTGTCGGTCTTACCTTTGGCGTCTACAACGGCCAAAAGCATGTACCTGTCGCCATCAATGAAGAGATGGTCGGTCACAAGTTCGGCGAGTTTTCGCCGACCAGGACCTTCCACGGTCATTCGGGCGACAAGAAAGCCAAGAAGGCTTAAGGACGTAAGTTATGAGCAAACCAAAGCGCGAACGGAGCCTCCCCGATAACGAGGCGAAGGCGATTGCCCGAATGCTGCGGGTGAGCCCGCAGAAGCTGAACCTGGTCGCGCAGATGATTCGCGGCCGGAAGGCTTCGGCCGCGCTCGCCGACCTGCAGTTCTCGCGCAAGCGGATCGCAGTCGACGTCAAGAAGTGCCTGGAGTCGGCGATCGCGAATGCCGAAAACAACCATGACCTCGAGGTCGACGATCTGATCGTCTCCGAGGCCCATGTCGGCAAGGGCATTGTCATGAAGCGTTTCGCCCCGCGCGGCCGTGGCCGTTCGGGACGCATCTTTAAACCATTCGCGCAGCTGACGATCGTTGTTCGTCAGGTCGAAGCAGCGACAGCTTAAGCAGGGCGCGGGAGAATACGATGGGTCAGAAGATCAATCCAATCGGTCTGCGTCTTGGCATCAACCGTACGTGGGATTCACGTTGGTATGCCGGCAAGAACGAATACGGCAAGTTGCTTCACGAGGACGTCAAGATCCGTGAAGTGCTGCACAAGGAGCTGAAGCAGGCTGCTGTCGCCAAGATCATCATCGAGCGCCCGCACAAGAAGTGCCGCGTCACGATCCACTCGGCGCGTCCGGGTGTCGTGATCGGCAAGAAGGGCGCCGACATCGACAAGCTTCGCAAGAAGGTCGCCGATATCACGGCATCCGACGTGGTGATCAACATCGTCGAGATCCGCAAGCCGGAGCTCGACGCGACCCTGGTCGCCGAGTCGATCGCGCAGCAGCTCGAGCGCCGCGTCGCGTTCCGCCGCGCCATGAAGCGCGCCGTGCAGTCGGCGATGCGCCTGGGTGCCGAAGGCATCCGCATCAATTGCTCGGGTCGCCTCGGCGGCGCCGAAATCGCGCGCATGGAATGGTATCGCGAAGGTCGCGTGCCGCTGCATACGCTGCGTGCGGACATCGACTACGGCGTCGCCACCGCATTCACGACGTTCGGTACCTGCGGCGTCAAGGTCTGGATCTTCAAGGGCGAAATCCTTGAGCACGATCCGATGGCCCAGGACAAGCGCATGGCCGAAGGTGACAATTCGCGGCCGCGTCGCGACGCCGCCTGAGCGGTTTAATTTAGAAGGTTTGAGGGCGTAAGCCATGATGCAACCAAAGAAGACCAAGTTCCGGAAGGCGCATAAGGGCCGGATTCACGGCGTTGCGACTTCGGGCGCGACACTGTCCTTCGGTCAGTTCGGCCTGAAGGCGATGGCGCCCGAGCGTCTCACCGCCCGTCAGATCGAGGCTGCCCGCCGCGCGCTGACCCGTCACATGAAGCGTGCCGGCCGCGTCTGGATCCGCATCTTCCCGGATCTGCCGGTGTCGAAGAAGCCCGCCGAAGTCCGCATGGGCTCCGGCAAGGGAACGCCGGAACTGTGGGTTGCGCGCGTCAAGCCTGGCCGCGTGATCTTCGAGATCGACGGCGTCACCCAGCAGGTCGCCAAGGAGGCGTTCACGCTGGCCGCCGCCAAGCTGCCGATCAAGACGCGTTTCGTCACGCGCATTGCGGAATAAGGGTAAAGTCATGGCCGATTTGAAAACCGCCGATATCCGCGCAATGAGCGCCGACCAGATGGAAGACGCCGTCGTCAACCTGAAGAAAGAGCGCTTCAACCTTCGCTTCCAGCGCGCCACCGGGCAGCTGGAAAACACGTCGCGCCTGCGCGAAGCTCGCCGCGATATCGCACGCATCAAGACCGTCGCCGCGCAGAAGCGCGACGCGAAGTCGAAGTAAGGGGCCGAACATGCCGAAACGTACGCTTCAGGGCGTGGTCGTCAGCGACAAGCAAGCCAAGACGGTTGTGGTGCGCGTCGATCGTCGCTTCACCCACCCGATCTACAAGAAGACCATCCGCCGCTCGAAGAACTACCACGCGCACGACGAGAACAACGAGTTCAAGCCGGGCGACATGGTGTGGATCGAGGAGAGCAAGCCGATCTCGAAGTTGAAGCGCTGGACGGTTGTCCGGGGTGAACAGAAGAAAACAGCCTAAGCGCGCCTTGCGCATCAGATCTACGCGCGACTTTGCGCATCAAAAAGAGGACGAGGTGCATCAATGATTCAGATGCAGACCAACCTCGACGTGGCCGATAATTCAGGCGCACGCCGTGTTATGTGCATTAAGGTCCTTGGGGGTTCCAAGCGCCGCTATGCTACAGTTGGCGACGTAATTGTCGTGTCAATCAAGGAAGCCATCCCACGCGGGAAGGTCAAGAAGGGCGACGTGATGAAGGCCGTCGTGGTTCGTGTCCGCAAGGACATTCGCCGCGCCGACGGATCCGTCATCCGCTTCGACCGCAACGCCGCCGTGCTGATCAACAATCAGTCCGAGCCGGTCGGGACCCGTATCTTCGGGCCGGTGCCGCGCGAGCTGCGTGCCAAGAACCACATGAAGATCATTTCGCTTGCGCCGGAGGTGCTGTAATGGCTGCCAAGATTCGCAAGGGTGACAAGGTCATCGTGCTCACCGGTCGCGACAAGGGTCGCACCGGCGAGGTGTTCGAGGTTCGTCCGACCGACGGCAAGGCGCTGGTTCGCGGCGTCAACCTCGTGAAGAAGCACCAGAAGCAGACCCAGGCGCAGGAAGGCGGCATCATCTCGAAAGAGGCGCCGATCCAGCTGTCGAACATTGCCATCGTCGGCAAGGACGGCAAGCCGACCCGCGTGGGTTTCAAAATTCAGGCGGATGGCAAGAAGGTACGTATCGCCAAGCGCTCGGGAGCTGAGATCGATGTCTGAGACCGCATACACTCCGCGTTTACGCGAACAGTTCGACAAGGAAATCCGCGGCAAGCTGACCGAGCAGTTCGGTTATCAGAATGTCATGCAGGTTCCCCGGCTCGACAAGGTCGTGCTCAACATGGGCATCGGCGAAGCCGTCAACGATCGCAAGAAGGCCGACACCGCAGCCGCCGACCTGGCGCTGATTGCCGGCCAGAAGCCGATCATCACCTATTCGCGCGTTGCCATCGCGACCTTCAAGCTGCGTGAAAACCAGCCGATCGGCGCCAAGGTGACGCTGCGCAAGGCGAAGATGTACGAGTTCATCGACCGGCTGATCAACGTCGCGCTGCCGCGCGTCCGCGATTTCCGCGGCCTGAACCCGAAGAGCTTCGACGGCCGCGGCAACTACTCGCTCGGCATCAAAGAGCACATCATTTTCCCCGAAATCGACTTCGACAAGATGGGGGAGACGTGGGGCATGGACATCACGGTCTGCACGACTGCGACCACCGATGACGAGGCCCGTGCGTTGTTGACCGCTTTCAATTTCCCGTTCCGGCAGTGAGAAGCTGACAAGCCTCTCAAACGCGGAAACCCAGGAGCCAAGCATGGCAAAGAAGAGTTCGATCGAGAAGAACAATCGTCGGAAGAGAATGACCAAGAACGCCGCGCCGAAGCGCGCGAAGCTCAAGGCCATCATCGCCGACAAGGAACGTCCGATGGAAGAGCGGTTCGCCGCAACGCTGAAGCTCGCCGAGCTGCCGCGCAATTCCTCTGCCGTCCGCATTCGCAATCGTTGCGAAATCACCGGCCGCTCGCGTGCGGTCTATCGCAAGAACAAGCTCAGCCGTATCGCGCTGCGTGACCTGGGCTCTCGCGGCCTGGTTCCCGGGCTCGTGAAGTCAAGCTGGTAAGGGGGCGGGCATGTCAACGCACGATCCAATCAGCGATCTCATCACCCGTATCCGCAACGCGCAGATGCGCTCCAAGCCGAAGGTTTCGACCCCGGGCTCGAAGATGCGCGCCAATGTGCTCGAAGTGCTGAAGAACGAGGGCTACATCCGTGGCTACGCCAGCGTCGAGCATTCGAGCGGGCGCAGCGAGCTCGAAGTCGAGCTCAAGTATTTCGATGGCGAACCGGTCATCCGTGAAATCGATCGCGTTTCGAAGCCAGGACGTCGTGTTTACGTCTCGGTGAAGAACCTGCCGCGCGTGAAGAACGGTCTTGGCATTTCGGTTTTGTCGACACCCAAGGGAATTATGGCTGACCACGAAGCGCGCGAAGCGAACGTGGGCGGCGAAGTTCTCTTCACGGTGTTCTGAGGAAGGATTAGCCATGTCACGCGTTGGCAAAAAGCCAGTCACGGTTACCGCGGGCGTTACCGCGACCGTCGAAGGCCAGGTCGTCAAGATGAAGGGGCCCAAGGGCCAGCTTCAGTTCGTTGTGCACGACGACGTGTCGGTGAAGCTCGACAACGGTTCCATCACGGTGGCACCGCGGGTCGAGACCAACCGCGCACGCGCGCTCTACGGCACCGCACGGGCGCAGATTGCGAATCTGCTCGAAGGCGTTACCAAGGGCTTTGAAAAGAAGCTCGACATCACCGGCGTCGGCTATCGTGCCGCGCTGCAGGGCAAGAAGCTGCAGCTCGCGCTCGGCTACAGCCACGATGTCGTTTACGATATCCCGGAAGGGATCCTGGTCACGGTGCCGAAGCCGACCGAGATCCTGATTTCCGGAAACGATTCGCAACGCGTTGGTCAGGTCGCCGCGGAGATCCGCAGCTACCGTCCGCCGGAGCCCTACAAGGGCAAGGGCGTCAGATATTCCGACGAGTTTATCTTCCGCAAGGAAGGCAAGAAGAAGTAACGGAGCCGGTCATGTCGAAACTCAAGATTACGAATGCCCGGCGCAAGCAACGCGTGCGGCTCTCGCTGCGACGGACCGCCAACGGTCGGCCGCGCCTGTCGATCTTCCGGTCGTCGAAGCATATCTATGCCCAGGTGATCGACGACCTGAAGGGGGAGACGCTGGCGTCAGCTTCTTCGCTGGAAAAGGCGATGCGCGATGGCGGCAAGACGGGTGCGGACGTCGATGCTGCGAAGGCGGTCGGCAAGCTGCTGGCAGAGCGCGCCGTCAAGAACGGCGTCAAGGAAGTGGTCTTCGATCGTGGTGGTTATCTCTACCATGGTCGCGTGAAGGCGCTTGCGGATGCGGCACGCGAGAGCGGGCTCAGCTTCTAAGCGACTTTGGCTTCGAATTGATATTGAACGGACACAAGGACAGAGGCGAAAGCTTCTCAAGGATTGGAAAACACCATGGCAGGTGAACGCGAGCGCGGTGGCGGCCACAGGGGCGGCCGGGAAGAGCGCGATAGTGAATTCGTCGACAAGCTCGTCCACATCAACCGTGTGGCGAAGGTCGTCAAGGGCGGCAAGCGCTTCGGTTTCGCAGCGCTGGTCGTCATCGGCGATCAGAAGGGCAGGGTCGGTTTCGGTCACGGCAAGGCGCGGGAAGTTCCTGAAGCCATCCGCAAGGCCACCGAGTCGGCCAAGCGCAACCTGACGCGCGTCGCTTTGCGCGAAGGCCGCACGCTGCATCACGATATCGCTGGCCGCCATGGTGCGGGTCGCGTCTATCTGCGTGCAGCGCCGGCCGGTACCGGCATCATCGCCGGCGGTCCGATGCGCGCCGTGTTCGAAACGCTCGGCATCCAGGATGTGGTCGCCAAGTCGATCGGTTCGTCGAACCCGTACAACATGGTTCGCGCCACCTTCGACGCGCTGAAGCATCAGGATTCGCCGCGTTCGGTCGCCGCCCGCCGCAACATCAAGGTGTCCACCCTGCAGTCGCGCCGCGTTGGCGGTGACGCTGAAGTGGTCGCTGAGTAATACCGGGCATGATCCGGAAAAGTGGTCTTCCGGTTTTCCGATAAGATCATGCCTCTCTAAACGACTTTTGGAGTTACCACGATGGCCAAGGCCGTAAAGATGATCAAGGTCGAGCAGATCGGCAGCGCAATCCGCCGCCATCATTCGCAGCGCGAGACCCTGATCGGCATGAAGCTCAATAAGATCGGTCGCGTCACCGAATTGCAGGACACTCCTTCGGTTCGCGGCATGATCGCCAAGGTTCAGCACCTCGTCCGCGTGGTCGAGGATAAGTAAGCTCACGTCGCCTCCAGGCAGCCGCAGGGTCGGCTGTGCCAGGTGACAACCGCCGCCCTTCGAGGTCCGGGTTCTCCCGCACACCTCAGGACGACGGCACGACAGAGGGAAGAGAACGATGAAGCTCAGCGATATCGCCGATAACGCCGGCTCCCGCAAAAAGCGCATGCGCGTCGGCCGCGGCATTGGCTCCGGCAAGGGCAAGACGTCCGGCCGTGGCGGCAAGGGCCAGACCGCGCGTTCGGGCGTGCGCATCAAGGGCTTCGAAGGCGGCCAGATGCCGTTGCATCGTCGTCTGCCGAAGCGCGGCTTCAACAACATCTTCCGGCTCGATTTCGCCGAAATCAACCTGGACCGCCTGCAGGATGCCGTCGATGCCAAGACGCTGGACATCTCGGCCGTGATCAATGCGGAATCGCTGGTCAAGGCTCGCATTATCCGTCGCGCCAAGGATGGCGTCCGGGTGCTCGGCCGCGGCGAGATCAAGGCCAAGCTGAACATCGAAGTCCACGGCGCATCGAAGACTGCCATCGCGGCGATCGAGAAGGCCGGCGGCACCGTGAAGATCCTGGCTGCCCCCAAGAAGGCCAAGGACGAAGGCGAAGCTGCGTAACATCTGCGTCATCGTCCGCGACAGTGGACGGCCTTGCGCGATGGGACGGTAGATTTTATCAATGCCGAGCACCAAATGATGTCCGGCGTCTGCCGAATGCCCCGCTGTTCGGGGCGTGACGGCGCGAAGGGCGCGGGAGAAAGACAATAATGGTCTCTGCAGCAGAACAACTCGCAGCAAACCTCAACTTTTCGGCCCTCGGCAAGGCTGATGAACTGAAGAAGCGCATCTGGTTCACGCTGGGTGCGCTGCTTGTTTATCGCTTCGGCACCTACATTCCGCTTCCGGGCATCGACCCCTCGGCCTGGGAGCAGGTGTTCAAGTCGCAGGCCGGCGGCATCCTCGGCATGTTCAACATGTTCGCCGGCGGCGGCATCAACCGCATGGCGATCTTCGCACTGAACATCATGCCGTATATTTCGGCGTCGATCATCATTCAGCTGCTGACCACCGTGTCGCCGCAACTCGAAGCCCTCAAGAAAGAGGGCGAATCCGGCCGCAAGACGCTCAACCAGTATACCCGTTACCTGACCGTCATCCTGGCCGCGTTCCAGTCCTACGGCATCGCCGTGGGTCTGCAGGGCGCCGGCAATGTCGTCAGCGAGCCCGGGATTTTCTTCCTGATCTCGACCTCGGTGACGCTGACCGGCGGCACCATGTTCCTGATGTGGCTGGGTGAACAGATCACCTCGCGCGGCATCGGCAACGGCATTTCGTTGATCATCCTGTCCGGCATTGTCGCCGAGCTGCCGTCGGCGCTGGCCAACATGCTCGAACTCGGCCGCCAGGGCGCATTGTCCACCGGCCTGATCCTGCTCGTCATCGTCATGGCCGTGGTGGTCATCGCCTTCATCGTGTTCATGGAGCGTGCCCAGCGCCGGCTGCTGATCCAGTATCCGAAGCGCCAGGTCGGCAACAAGATGTTCGAGGGCCAGTCCTCGCATCTGCCGCTCAAGCTCAACACGTCCGGCGTGATCCCGCCGATCTTCGCCTCGTCGCTGCTGCTGCTGCCGGCGACCGTCGCGAACTTCAATGCGGGCAAGGGGCCGGAGTGGTTCCAGTGGCTCAACACCCAGCTCAGCCACGGTCGTCCGCTGTTCCTCGTGCTGTACCTGTCGCTGATCGTGTTCTTCGCCTTCTTCTATACGGCGATCGTGTTCAATCCGACCGAGACCGCCGATAATCTGAAGAAGCACGGCGGCTTCATTCCGGGGATTCGTCCGGGCGAGCGCACCGCCGAATACATCGACTACGTGCTGTCACGGATCACGGTTCTGGGCGCTGCCTATCTGGCCATCGTCTGCCTGATTCCCGAGATCCTGATCTCCTATGCCTCGGTGCCGTTCTACTTCGGCGGTACCTCGCTGCTGATCGTGGTCAGCGTGACCATGGATACCGTGGCGCAGGTGCAAGGCTATCTGCTGGCTCACCAGTACGAAGGGCTGATCCGTAAATCCAAGCTGAGGGGCCGCCGCAAATGAGGTTGATTCTTCTCGGGCCGCCGGGGGCGGGCAAGGGAACGCAGGCACAGCGACTCGTAGAGCGTCACCACATCGTTCAACTCTCCACCGGCGACATGCTGCGTGCCGCCGTGAAGGCCGAAACCGAGGTCGGCCTCAAGGCCAAGGACATCATGGCCGCCGGCGGTCTGGTGCCGGACGAGATCGTGATCGGCATCATTTCCGATCGCATCGAACTGCCCGACGCCGCCAACGGCTTCATCCTCGATGGCTTTCCGCGCACCGTGCCGCAGGCCGAGGCGCTCGACAGCCTGCTGAAGTCGAAGGGGCTGAAGCTCGACGCCGCGGTCGAACTGCGCGTCAACGAAAGCGCGTTGCTGCAGCGGGTCGAGGCGCGTGTCGCCCAGATGACCGCGCGCGGTGAAGTGGTGCGGGTCGACGATACGCCGGAAGTGCTGGCCAAGCGACTGGCGAGCTACCGCACCTCGACCGAGCCGCTGGTCCATTATTATTCGGAGAAGCGCAAGCTGGTGACCATCGACGGCATGATGCCGATCGAGGAGGTGACCCAGGAAATCAACCGGGTGCTGGCCGCCATGATGGCGAACGACAGGCCAGCGAAAAAGACGGTCAAGAAATCGGCGCGCAAGTCCGCGAAGAAGGTATCCGCCGTGAAGGCCGAATCGCTGCCCAAGGCGGCGAAAAAGTCCGCCAGGAAAGCTGCGAAACCGGCGGCCAAGGCAACCAAAACGGTGAAGAAGGCCGCTAAGCCGGCGGCCAAGGCCGCCAAAACGGCCAAGAAGGCCGCTAGGCCGGCCAAGAAGAGCAAGAAATCGACCGCCAAGGCGCCGAAAACGAGTTCCGCCCGGACCAAGGCCAAATCGGTTCGTCCGGCGGCGAAGAAAGTGACCAAGAAAGCGGCAAAAGCCGCCAAGAAGTCCGCGAAAAGGCGCAGCAAGCGCTAGAGGCGGTTGACGAAACGAAGTTGAATCCTTTAATAAGGCCCGTATCCAGTCGGATGTATTTCCAACGATGCCGGGCCCCACCAATTCAGGGGACGGGCGTCGTGTATCGCGTTTGCGATGCCCCGCCCGACAGAATGAATATAATGCCGGTCCGTGATGGGCTGGTGACAGGAGAGAAGTCTTGGCCCGTATCGCCGGTGTGAATATCCCGACCAACAAGCGCGCTCTGATCGCGCTTCAGTACATCCATGGCATCGGCCAGAAGCATGCGGCCGAGATCCTGGAAAAAGTGAAGATTCCGGATGATCGCCGCGTCAATCAGCTCAGCGATGCCGAAGTCCTGCAGATCCGTGAAGTGATCGATCGCGACTACATGGTCGAAGGCGATCTTCGTCGCGAGACCGGCATGAACATCAAGCGTCTGATGGACCTCGGCTGCTATCGCGGCCTGCGTCATCGTCGCGGCCTGCCGGTTCGTGGCCAGCGCACGCATACCAATGCGCGCACCCGCAAGGGTCCGGCCAAGTCGATCGCCGGCAAGAAGAAGTAACCAGCTGGTTTGAATTTGCAGAAGCGGACGTTCGTCCGCTTCTGTCGTTATTTTTGGTGTAGCCGCTGGCATTACGGCGGCGTTAGAGATCCTCGGAAAGGTTTGATATGGGCAAGGAAGCCACACGCGTCCGCCGTCGTGAACGCAAGAACATTGCATCCGGCATTGCGCACGTGAACTCGTCGTTCAACAACACGACCATCACCATCACCGATGCGCAGGGCAACACCATTGCCTGGTCGTCGGCCGGCACGATGGGCTTCAAGGGCTCGCGCAAGTCGACCCCCTATGCCGCGCAGGTCGCCGCAGAGGACGTGTCGAAGAAGGCGCAGGAGCACGGCATGCGCACGCTGGAAGTCGAAGTCGCGGGTCCCGGTTCGGGCCGCGAATCGGCGCTGCGCGCGCTGCAGGCAGCGGGCTTCACGGTGACTTCGATCCGCGACGTCACCACGATCCCGCACAACGGTTGCCGTCCGCGCAAGCGTCGGCGCGTTTGATCCGATGCTCGCGGACAGCCCGGCTGTCCGCGACATTTTTGTTTGATGTGTATCGCGCGGGCTGATCCGCGCTCTCCAGAGCCGTTGTTTTGATTGCAAAATCGACTGGCAAGGATGGTGAAACAGTGACGATCCAGAAAAATTGGCAAGAACTGATCCGGCCCAACAAGCTTGTGGTCACCCCCGGCAGCGACCCGACCCGTTTCGCGACCCTGGTTGCTGAGCCGCTCGAGCGTGGTTTCGGCCAGACGCTCGGCAACGCGCTGCGCCGCATCCTGCTGTCGTCGCTGCAGGGCGCGGCCGTGCAGTCGGTGCATATCGACGGCGTGCTGCATGAATTCTCGTCGATCGCGGGCGTCCGCGAGGACGTCACCGACATCGTGCTGAACGTCAAGGACATCGCGATCAAGATGCTGGGCGAAGGCCCGAAGCGCATGGTCGTGAAGAAGTCCGGTCCGGGCGCCGTCACCGCCGGCGACATCCAGACCGTGGGCGACGTCACCGTGCTGAACCCCGACCTGCAGATCTGCACCCTCGACGAGGGCGCCGAGATCCGCATGGAATTCACCGTTGCCTCCGGCAAGGGCTATGTCGCTGCCGAGCACAACCGTCCGGAAGATGCGCCGATCGGCCTGATCCCGGTCGACAGCCTGTATTCGCCGGTGCGCAAGGTGTCGTACAAGGTCGAGAACACCCGCGAGGGCCAGATCCTCGATTACGACAAGCTGACCATGACCATCGAGACCAATGGCGGGATCACGCCGGATGACGCCGTGGCCTATGCCGCGCGCATCCTGCAGGACCAGCTCAACGTGTTCGTGAACTTCGAAGAGCCCCGCAAGGAAGTCGCGCAGGAGATCATTCCGGATCTCGCCTTCAACCCGGCGTTCCTCAAGAAGGTCGACGAGCTCGAACTGTCGGTGCGTTCGGCAAACTGCCTGAAGAACGACAACATCGTCTACATCGGCGATCTCGTGCAGAAGTCGGAAGCCGAAATGCTCCGCACCCCGAACTTCGGCCGCAAGTCGCTCAACGAAATCAAGGAAGTGCTCGCCCAGATGGGTCTGCACCTCGGCATGGAAGTGCCCGGCTGGCCGCCGGAGAATATCGACGAGCTGGCCAAGCGCTTCGAAGACCACTACTAGGATTTGCTTCACCTCTCCCCGCGCCGTGCGAAGCAATTGCTTCGCTAGGCGGGGAGAGATCGACACCGAAGGTGTCGGGTGAGGGCTTCTTTCTTTCAACAGGAAGCACTCCTCACCTTAACCCTCTTCCCGCAAGAGCGGGGAGAGGGGACAACAGACCGGGCGAACGCAGGCAGCCCACCTGAACAATGTCCGACGAACCGTCGTGACTAACTGAAGTGAGACAACATCATGCGTCACGGTAAGGTTCATCGTAAGCTCAACCGCACTGCAGAACATCGCAAGGCGATGTTCGCCAACATGTGCGCGTCGCTGATCAAGCACGAGCAGATCGTCACCACGCTGCCGAAGGCCAAGGAGCTCCGCCCGATCGTCGAGAAGCTCGTCACCCTCGGCAAGAAGGGCGGCCTGCACATGCGCCGCCAGGCGATCAGCGAAATGAAGGATCAGGATCAGGTCCGCAAGCTGTTCGACGTCATCGCCAAGCGCTATGCGGATCGTCAGGGCGGCTACACCCGCATCATCAAGGCCGGCTTCCGCTACGGCGACAACGCGCCGATGGCCGTAATCGAGTTCGTCGATCGCGACGAGGATGCCAAGGGCCTCGATTCCGGTCCGACCCAGGAAAAGAAGGCCGAAGCGGCATAAGCCACTCCATCACGGTTTTCAAAAGCGGCGCCTGGTGCGCCGCTTTTTTCGTTTTGGGCATCACCCGCGCGTGACCGGCGATTGCGCCGGCGTTTCCGCGTTCCGATATCAGCTGCATCATGGCATGGAGCTATCAAATGAACATCGATCTGACGGGCAAGACGGCACTGGTCACTGGCTCGACATCGGGCATCGGCCACGCCATTGCGAAAGGCCTGGCGGCCACCGGCGCCGCGGTCGTGGTCAACGGCCGTACCCAGCCGAAGGTCGACGCCGCGGTCGCGGAGATCATCAAGGCGGTGCCGGGCGCCAAGGTGAAGGGCGTCGCCGCCGATGTCTCCAGCGCCGCCGGCTGCGCGGCGCTGGTCGCGGCGCTGCCCGACGTCGACATCCTCATCAACAACACCGGCATCTTCGAGCCGAAGGGCTTCTTCGACATTCCCGACGAGGACTGGACCCGCTTCTTCGACGTCAATGTGATGTCCGGCATCCGGCTGTCGCGCGCCTACATGCCCGCGATGCTGAAGCGCAACTGGGGCCGCATCGTCTTCATCTCCTCGGAATCCGCGCTGATGATCCCGAAGGAGATGATCCACTACGGCATGACCAAGACCGCGCAGCTGTCGGTCTCGCGCGGGCTCGCTGAGTTGACCCGCGGCACCGCGGTGACGGTGAATGCGGTGATGCCGGGGCCGACCATGTCGGAAGGCGTGGAGGCCTTCGTGGCGGACCTCGCCAGGCAGAACGGCCAGTCGGAAAAGGAAGCGGCAGCGAACTTCATCAGGGATCACCGGCCGGGCTCGCTGATCCAGCGTTTCGCCACGGTCGAGGAGGTCGCCAACATGGTGGTCTATGTCAGCTCGAAAGAGGCCTCTGCCACCAATGGCGCGGCGCTGCGCGCCGAAGGCGGGCTGCTGCAGACGATCGCGTGAAGACGATGAAATGCGGGGGGAAATCATGAGTGCAGCGAACGCACCCGTCGAGGGAAGTTGCAGGTGTGGACAGGTGCGGATCAGGGTTGGCGCTCCGCCGCTCCTGACGATGGCCTGCCACTGCACCGGCTGCCAGAAGATGTCAGCCAGCGCCTTCTCGCTGAGCGCTGCTTTTCCCAGCGCTGCATTTGAGGTCATTCAGGGTGAGCCGGTCATTGGCGGGCTGCACGGAGCGACCCGCCACTATTTCTGCCCGCACTGCTTGAGCTGGATGTTCACGCGGCCGGAGGGGATCGATTTCCTGGTGAATGTTCGCGCGATCATGCTGGAGAATGCGCATGATTTCGTGCCGTTCATCGAGACCTTTACCAGCGAGAAGCTGCCTTGGGCGAACACGCCCGCTGTTTACAGCTTCACGGCATTTCCCGCGTTTGATGACTATGAGGGACTGACGAAGGCCTATGCGCAGGCAACCGGGGCGTCGACCTGATCGAGGTCGACGCGGTGGTTCTGCCGCCGCAGGCCAGCGCCGGGCCTACCAGCCTTCCAGAACGATCTTGCCGACCGACTTGCCGGATTCGATCAGTGCGTGCCCACGCTTGAGGTTGGCGGCATTGATGGTCCCGAAGGTCTGGTCGAGGGTGGTGCGCAATACGCCCTTGTCGATCATGTCGGACACGTCGTTCAGCAACTGATGCTGCGCGATCATGTCGGCGGTCTGATACGAACTGCGCGCGAACATCGCCTCCCAGTGCAGCGACCCCGACTTCGCCTTCAGCGGCATGGCGTTGAGGGTAGAGGGGTCGTCGATCAACGCGATCTTGCCCTGGGGCGCCATGATGTCGACCAGATCAGCAAAATGCTGCTCGGTGTTGGTGAGGCTGGCGATCAACGCCACCGGCGGCAGCTTCAGCGCCTCGATCTGGTCCTTCATCGGCTTGCTGTGGTCGATCACGGCGTGGGCGCCGAGCTCGCGGCACCATTTTGTCGTCTCCGGCCGCGACGCCGTCGCCACCACAGTCAGGCCGGTGAGCCGGCGCGCCAGCTGAGTCAGGATCGAGCCGACGCCGCCGGCGCCGCCAATGATCAGCAGGGTGCGCGGATCGACGCTCTTGCCGGGTACGACGCCGAGCCGGTCGAACAGCAATTCCCAGGCCGTGATCGAGGTCAGCGGCAAGGCCGCGGCCTGCGCGAAGGACAAGGTCTTCGGCTTGAACCCGACGATGCGTTCGTCGACCAGATGAAATTCGGCATTGGTGCCCTGGCGCAGCACCGAGCCGGCATAGAACACCTCGTCGCCGGCCTTGAACAGGGTCACATCGGGGCCGACCGCATCGACAATGCCGGCGGCATCGTAGCCGAGGATTTTTGTGTCGCCGTCGCGCGGCGCGGCGCGCATGCGCACCTTGGTGTCGACCGGATTGACCGAGACCGCCTTGACGGCGACGCGGATGTCGCGGCCGGCGGGCTCCGGTTTTGCAGTCTCGAAATCGATCAGCGAATCCGCCTGGTCGATGGGCAGGGATGTCTTGTAACCGACGGCCTTCATTCCGGATCTCCTGATCGCGCGTTACGGTGCGGGTTGAGTGACGCGGCAGCCGGCCAATTGCAAGCGCCCCGGCGCCACGGGACAGGGGCGGCCCGCGCTGCCCCTGTCGTTTCTTTCAGGTTGCGTATCAGAACGCGACCTGGGTCCGCATCGCGAAGGCGTCGAACTTCGACCCGGCGTCGCCGGCATTGACCGCGCTGATCTGCCTGGCGACATCGCCATGCAGGTAGTCGAACATGAAGCGGATGTTGCCGTTGACGTACCAGTTGAGTGCGGCGGTGTAGACCGTCTGTCGTCCGCCGGCGACGCCGTTGGCGGTCGCGATCTGGTCGTTGAGGTTGACGGTGCTGACGCGCCCGGCGATTTCCCAGGCGCCCCAGCCGCCGCCCGCCAGCGAGAAGGGGTTTGCCGGCTTAATGCCGCTGTAGGAGGCCGAGGCGGCGTTGTAGGCGTGGCTTTCTCCGGTCAGCACGTAGCTCGCCTGCACATAGCCGCCGTCGAATTTCAGGCTCGGCAGCGCCGCAAAGGCGGTGCGGTCGATGTTGTACCAGAAGTACTCGCCCTGGACATACAGCGACCCGTAGGTGCCCGCCGCTTCGGCGCTGTAGACCTGTGCGCCGGAAACTCCCGCGATCGCTCCGGTCGAAACCAGCGAGGTCGGATCGAGACGTAGCTCCGGCCGATCGCTCAGTGTGAGCGTTTTCGCTCCGGTGACCAGATTGTGCGAAGGCTCGATCAGGAACTGCGCGTCGCCGCCGAGATGGAACGAATAGTCCTTGCCGCTGAGCACCTGGCCGGCTGCGCGTACGACGGTGCCGAGCTGCTCGGTGGCGCCATTCGGCGTCACGCTCGACGCCGAATGGATGGCGCCCGAGGATGGCCCGGTCGCGTAGGCGCCGATCCAGAACGAATCGTTGTACCAGCGGGCACCGAATGCCGAGCGGAAATCGCCCGCGGCGATGTTGGTGGCGATGATCCCCGCTGAAGCGCGTTCCATGAACAGGATGTCGTTGGAACTGGTGGCCTCTTCGAGGGTGTACGGCACATCCATGATGCCGCCTTCGATGGCGAGGTTACCGCCGAAGGGCTTGAAGCCGGTATAGCTGAGATAGGCGTTCTCGACGCCGGAGACGCCGCCGCCCGGCAGCGATCCTGCTGCAGCGCCGCCGAAGCCGTCCGACGTGCCGCCGAAGTCATAGACCAGGGAGTAGTTCCAGTCGCCGAGGAATTTTCCGACGATGCCGATGCGGGCACGCCGGGTGTTGATGCCGTTGTCGAGCCGTTGCGGCAAGGTCGCTGCGGAATTCGGATGATAGTCGTAGCCGCCGGCGTCGAAATGCAGGCGGCTGGTGATGGCGACGCAGTTCTGCTGATCGGCGCTGCAGATCGTCGGACGATTGTTCGGCATGGTGACGACAACGCCGGATGGCGGCGCGATCGGCCCCTTCGCGTAGGCCGCGTTGGCATTGGCGACGCTGACCTTGACGTCGGCCTTGGCGTTGGCAGTCGCGGCAGCCGCCGTGTTGGCCGCTGTCTGCTTCTGCAATTTGTCGAGCTTCTGTTCCATCAGTCTGAGCTGCTGCTTCAGCAGCGCGATCTCCGCGTCGGCGCCGGCGGTCTCGGCGTGCGCCGGAAGTGCTGCGAGAACGCCCAGAACCCCAGCTGCCGCGGCGGCTGCCTTTCTTGTGATCTTCATGACATCACCCTTGGTTAGCGATGGCCAATTGGTTGCGCCAATCGAGATTCAAGGGAAGTCACCTTTTTGAAGTCCGGCATCGCAACGCCGTCTTTTGTGGCCGACTGTGTCTTTCCGGAGCGCCGCCGCGACGGTTCTGACAGACAGATGACGGTCGTCATGTGACCTGCGCACTGGAGCTATTCGCGGGTGCCGGAGTCGATCTGCGGGGCGTCCGGTCGGACCGGTTGGCGGGCCCGGGATTACCGGCAACGCGCCCTTCTATTGCGGCGGCGAACGGCCTATATTGCCGGTAATTTCCCTGAGAGGCCCTGATGTTCCCCAATATTCGCACTGCTGCGACATTGACCCTTTGTGCCACCCTGCTGTCTGCCGCGACCGGCGGGGCCTTGGCACAGGACCGCCGCGTTCCGGCGTCGCCGACCGAATTGCGGCTGTCCTATGCGCCCATCGTGCAGCGGGTGCAGCCGGCCGTGGTCAATGTCTACGCCGCCAAGGTGGTGCAGAACCGCAATCCGTTGCTCGACGATCCCGTCTTCCGCCGCTTCTTCGGCGGTGGCCCGCAGCCCGAGCAGATGCAGCGCTCGCTGGGTTCCGGCGTAATGGTCGATTCCTCCGGTCTGGTCGTCACCAACAACCACGTCATCGAGGGCGCCGATCAGGTCAAGGTCTCGCTCGCCGACAAGCGCGAATTCGAGGCCGAGATCGTGCTCAAGGACAGCCGCACCGATCTGGCGGTGCTGCGCATCAAGGACGGCAAGGAAAAATTCCCGACACTGGATTTCGCCAACTCCGATGACCTTCTGGTCGGCGACGTCGTGCTGGCGATCGGCAATCCGTTCGGCGTCGGGCAGACGGTGACCCACGGTATCGTCTCGGCGCTGGCGCGCACCCAGGTCGGCATCACCGACTATCAGTTCTTCATCCAGACCGACGCGGCGATCAATCCCGGCAATTCCGGCGGCGCGCTGGTCGACATGACCGGCAAGCTCGTCGGCATCAACACCGCGATCTTCTCGCGTTCCGGCGGCTCGCAGGGTATCGGCTTCGCCATTCCCGCCAACATGGTGAGCGTCGTCGTCGCCTCCGCCAAATCAGGCGGCAAGGCGGTGAAGCGGCCGTGGCTCGGCGCGCGGCTGCAATCGGTCACGCCCGAAATTGCCGAGACGCTCGGGCTCAAGGCGCCGAACGGTGCGCTGGTGGCCAGCGTCACGCCGGGCAGTCCGGCGGCGCGGGCAGGGCTGAAACTGTCCGATCTGATCGTGGCGGTCGATGGCCAGCCGATCGAGGATATCAATGCCTTCGACTATCGTTTTGCGACGCGTCCGCTCGGCGGCACCACGCAGCTCGACGTCCAGCGCAACGGCAAGCCGGTGAAGCTGACGGTTCCGCTGGAAACCGCGCCGGACACCGGCCGCGACGAGATCGTGATCACCACGCGTTCGCCGTTCCAGGGCGCCCGCGTCGCCAACATTTCGCCGGCGCTCGCCGACGAGCTGCGGCTGGATTCCGGCATCGAAGGCGTGGTGGTGACCGAACTCGCCGACAATGCCGCGGCCGCCAGCGTCGGCTTCCAGAAAGGCGACGTCATCCTCGCCGTCAACGATCAGAAGATCGCCAAGACCAGCGATCTGGAAAAGGCCACCCGCACGCCGAGCCGGATCTGGCGCATCGTCGTGGTGCGCGGCGGCCAGCAGATCAACGTCACGCTCGGCGGATGACCGTTATCGTGCGAGCTGCGCCGCCTTTCTTCACCTCTCCCCGTTGGGGAGAGGTCGGCGCGCAGCGCCGGGTGAGGGGGCTTTACTCTGATAGTGCGCGTGGCGCCCCCTCACCCGGATCGCAAGGGCGATCCGACCTCTCCCCGCTGGGGAGAGGTGAACAGCGGCCGACGCAGCCATGAGCAAGCACCCGCAGCCCGCCAACCTGTTCGCCGCTGCCGGCATGGAGCAGGACGCGCCGCGTCCGCTGCCGGAGCGGCTGCGGCCGCGCGTGCTGGCCGATGTGGTCGGCCAGGATCACATCCTCGGGCCGGACGGCGCGCTGACGCGCATGCTGGAGACCCGCACGCTGGGATCGCTGATCTTCTGGGGCCCGCCCGGCACCGGCAAGACCACTGTGGCGCGGCTGCTGGCCGATGCCACCGAGCTGCATTTCGAGCAGATCTCCGCGGTGTTCTCCGGAGTCGCCGACCTCAAGAAGGTGTTCGAGGCTGCGCGCGCCCGCCGCGAGATGGGCAAGGGCACGCTGCTGTTCGTCGACGAGGTGCATCGCTTCAACCGCGCCCAGCAGGATTCGTTTCTGCCGGTCATGGAGGACGGCACCGTGGTGCTGGTCGGCGCCACCACCGAGAACCCGTCGTTCGAACTCAACGCCGCTCTGCTGTCGCGCGCGCGCGTGCTGGTGTTCCAGTCGCTCGATTCCGCCGCGATCGAAAAGCTCTACGCCCACGCCGAAGCCATCGAAGGCCGGAAACTGCCGCTCGACGCCGAAGCCCGCGCGGTGCTGGTGCGCATGGCCGACGGC
>DATCUS010000270.1:0-40508 GCA_036561845.1 Tardiphaga sp.
GGCCCGGCCGGTGCGCAGGCGTCAAATGCGCGGCCGCCCATGCCATGGTTCGTGCTCGGCTTCGTGGCACTGGTCGGCGTCAACAGCGTCGTCAGCGTTCCTCCGGAAGCGAGGATGTGGATCGTGGCGCTGACCACCTTCCTGCTGTCCGTGGCGCTGGCGGCGATGGGGCTGGAGACCGACATCAGCAAGCTCGCCGCCCGCGGGGTTCGTCCGGCCCTGCTCGGTGCCCTTGCCTTCCTGTTCATCGCCAGCTTCAGCCTTGCGCTGATCAAGCTCACGGGTTGACTGCATGACGCTGGAACAGCTGCGCATCTTCATCGCGGTCGCCGAGCGGCAGCACGTCACCCGCGCCGCCGGCGAGCTGAACCTGACGCAATCGGCCACCAGCGCCGCCATCGCCGCGCTGGAGGCGCGCTATGGCGTGAAACTGTTCGACCGCATCGGCCGCGGCATCGTGCTGACCCAGACCGGGCGGGATTTCCTGGCGGAGGCACGCGGCGTGGTGGCCCGCGCCCGTGACGCCGTGCAGGTGCTCAATGATCTCGCCGGCCTGAAGCGCGGGTCGCTGGCGCTGGCGGCCAGCCAGACGGTGGCGAACTACTGGCTGCCGCCGCGGCTGCAGACATTTCAGCAGGTCCATCCCGGCATTGAGCTGCGCGTCAGCATCGCCAATACCGAACAGGTGGCGCAGGCGGTGCACGACGGCGAAGCCGACCTCGGCTTCGTTGAGGGCACCGTCGCCGATCCGTTGCTCACGGCGCGCAGCATCGATGGCGACGAACTGGCGGTGGTGGTCGGTGTCGGCCACCCATGGGCAGCACGGCAGCGCGTCACCGCGAAGCAGTTGACCAGCACCGGCTGGGTGCTGCGCGAACCCGGCTCCGGCACCCGCGCGATGTTCGAAGCCGCATTGAAGAAGCACGGCGTCATGCCGTCGCAGTTGCGCGTCGTGCTGGAACTGCCCTCCAACGAGGCGGTGCGCGCCGCCGTGGAATCCGGCGACTGCGCCACTGCGATTTCCGATCTAGTGGTGGCGCGCTCGCTGGAAGCCGGCGTGCTGCATCGCCTGGACTTCGAGCTGCCGCGACGTTCGTTCTTTCTGCTGCGCCACCGCGAGCGCCACGCGAGCAAGGCAGAGACGGCGCTGCTGGAATCGTTCGGGGTGTGACAATGCCCGCCGGCGCTGGCGGACAGCTTCACGGCCGGAAGCAATCCGCCCAAGCCACGTCATGCCGGCTTGTTCGGCGCCTCGTTGCGGTCGGCATAACCGACATATTTGAGCACGAAACGCCGCAGCGGCGGCACGAAGCCAAACAACCCGCCGAGCGTGGTGAAGAGGGCGACGACGGCGGCGACGACGCTGTTGACCTCGGCGAGATAAAGCTTGATCCGCTGTACCACGCCGACCTGGATCATGATCGGCTCGCGCAAGGTCGTGACCTGGACGCGATGATTGTCGGGCCCGGCATGGATCGTGGCGGCGACTTCGATGACCATGGTTTTCTGACCGCCGCTTTGCGGCGTCAGCGTCCACTCCCATTGCACGGCTTCGGCCATGGTCGCGGTGCGCGCCTGCGGCCCGGATGGCTCGACCTTGACATCGTCCCCGCCCAACGTGGCTTCAAGCGACTGGGCAAACCGGCCCTCGCGTTCGGTGACTTCACCGGCAGTCGCAGAAAAGAGCGCGCGGGCATCCTGACCGGACGCGGTTTGCAGCGCGAGCAGTACCCGGAAGGATTCGCCAACATAGGCAGTCTTCGGTTTGTTGAAGAGGTATTTGCCGCGCGCGAGATTTTCGACGATGCCGCTGACATCGATGCAAGGCCCGGCACTGACCACGCCGAGATGCCGCATCTTCTCCCGGCACGCCGCCTCGTCCGCGGCGGCACTTGCCGCGGCCGGGGCGGCGGGTGGCGCCGACGCGGCAGTTGCTGGCGACGGAGGAGGTGGTGGTGGTGAAGGCGGCGCAGTTGACGCAATCGGTGCACCCGGCTTGTCATCGAACGGCAGGAGTTTCCCCAAGGTGCCCGCCACACTGCCGATCTGGCCACCTAAATGCCCGCCCAGAATGGTAGCGTAACGCGTCTCGTCGCCGGCGCCGTCGATGGTCGCTAGCCTTTTCCGCCATTGGGGCGCTGCGGCTTTCGCCGGCGCCTTGATTCCGGATTGGGCGGATACCGGTTGAACTGCAACGGTGGTTGGGATGGGCGCGGTACCAACCAGCACCTTGCTCTCGCGCTGTCGGTCGGGCGTGAGAACGACAAACCCCATCGCGATGCCGACGACCGCGGTGAAAATGCCGACCCAGGTCCAGACTTGCCGATGAAATGCGATCCGCATGATCCGCTCGCAGGCGGCATCGTCGATCGCCGCCGTCACGTCATCAAAAAATTCGCCAACATCAACTGGAGCAATAGGCCATTGAACGTCAGGCGCGGCGATAACTCAACCCAAAATTGAGTGAAATCGCTCCGGCATTTTCAGCGTTTTTGTTCACATGCCTTGCCGACGCGCCTCGCAACTACTCCTGTCCGCGGCGCTGCTTCTTCCGCGCATACATTGCACGGTCGGCCTGGGCGAGCGCCACGGTAGCGTCGACGCCGGGGCCGAGCAGCGCCACGCCGGCAGAGGCGCCGGCCGAAACCCGGCTTTCGCGAAACACGAAGGTGAGCTGGTCGATGGCCGCTTCCAGCGCCGCCGCCTTGACCTGCGCATCGGCCTCGCCGAGATTCCACAGCAGCAGCACGAACTCGTCGCCTCCGAGCCGGCCGATCACGTCGGAGGCGCGGACATGCCGCCTGAGCACGCCGACCACCGCCTTCAGCACCGCGTCGCCAGCGGCATGGCCGAAGGCGTCGTTGATCGGCTTCAGCCGGTCGACGTCGAGCACGATCAGTGCGCCCGAGGCGCGGTAGCGCGCGATATAGGCGATCGCGCGGTTGAGCTCGCGCTCGAAGCCGCGCCGGTTGAAGATATCCAGCAGGAAATCGGTCTCGGCAGAGGCGCGCAGTTCCGCGATCCGCGCCTCGGCCTCGGCGAGGCGGTGTTCGAGCCGGCGAATCGTCAGCGCCGCGGCGGGCAGACGCGCGCCGCGCACGGCGGGCCGGGCTGCGATCCTGGAACCGTCGGAGGCAGGCTCTTTCGCCCGCAGGAACAGAGGCTTGCAGCTTCCCATGGGGCGCTTTCCACGCCTCCGACCGGGTGGCACGCGTTTCTTTTTCATCGGATTTTCTTCGGGAAAGTGTTCGGGATTTGCTAAACGCTTGCCGGTCTTCACCAAGACAGGATAGTCCATTCGTCACGCCTTGCCACACCCAAGGGCAATCTGTATTTCACCCTATCTTTCTGGATTCTCGAAAGAAATATCGGAATGACCGTGCCCGTTGCCATCATCATGGGAAGCCAGTCGGACTGGGAGACCATGCGCCACGCCGCAGCGACGCTGACCGCGCTCGACATCGCAAGCGACGCCCGCATCGTCTCGGCGCATCGCACTCCGGACCGGCTCTACGCATTTGCCAAGGGCGCCAAGGCCGAAGGATTCCAGATCATCATCGCCGGCGCCGGCGGCGCCGCGCACCTCCCGGGCATGGCAGCATCCCTGACCGAGCTGCCGGTGTTCGGCGTACCGATCGAGTCGAAGGCGCTATCGGGGGTCGATTCGCTGTATTCGATCGTGCAGATGCCGGCCGGCATTCCGGTCGGCACGCTGGCGATCGGCAAGGCCGGTGCGGTCAATGCCGCGTTGCTGGCGGCTGCCGTGCTGGCGCTGCATGACCCTGCGCTGGCGACCCGGCTGGCCGCCTGGCGCAAGGCGCAGACCGCGGCGATTGCCGAGCGACCGGAGGAGACGGCGTGAGTTCGATCCCGCAGCCGGTCCTCAAGCCCGGCGACACCATCGGTATTCTCGGCGGCGGCCAGCTCGGCCGTATGCTGGCGATGGCCGCGGCGCGGCTCGGACTGCGCTGCCAGGTATTTTCGGCGGATCCGGATTCGCCGGCCTTCGACGTGGTGCAGAACGCCACCTGCGCGGAATATGCCGACGTCGAGGCGCTCGAACTGTTCGCCAACGACTGCGACGTCATCACCTACGAATTCGAGAATATCCCGGCCGGCACCGCGATGGTGCTCGCGGCGCGCAAGCCGGTGCTTCCCGATCTCAGCATCCTGCAGACCACCCAGGACCGCCTCGCCGAGAAGGATTTCGTCACCGGGCTGGGCATCGGCACCGCGGCCTATGCCGACGTCGGCTCGGCCGCAGAGCTGCGTGCCGCCATCACGAAGATCGGCCTGCCCGCGGTGATCAAGACGCGCCGCTTCGGCTATGACGGCAAGGGGCAGGCGATCGTCCGCGAGGGCGACGACCCTCAGCAGGTCTGGGACGATCTCGGCACCCGTTCGGCGATTCTCGAGGCCTTCGTGCCGTTCGAGCGCGAGATTTCGGTGATCGCCGCGCGCGGTGCCGACGGTCAGGTCGAATGCTTCGACGTCACCGAGAACCAGCATCGCGACCACATCCTGAAATTCTCCACTGCCCCCGCCGACATCCCCGAGGCGGTGGCGGCGCAGGCCCGCGCCATTGCCGAAAAGATCGCCAGCGCGCTGAACTATGTCGGCGTGTTCGCCGTGGAGCTGTTCGTGGTGCCTGGTGAGAATGGGCCGACGCTGCTGGTCAACGAGACCGCGCCGCGGGTGCATAATTCCGGGCACTGGACCTTGGACGGCGCCTCGGTGTCGCAGTTCGAGCAGCACATCCGCGCCATCGCCGGCTGGCCGCTCGGCAAGCCGCTGCGCCATGGCCAGGTCACCATGACCAACCTGATCGGCGACGACGTGCTCGATTATGCGAAGTGGCTGACGGTGCCCGGCGCCACCGTGCACCTGTACGGCAAGGGCGCTCCGCGGCCCGGCCGCAAGATGGGCCACGTCACCGAGGTGACGCCGCCGGCCGCAAAATAGTCCGGCCAGCGTTGCGGCGGCCTGCCTGAAGTTTGCCGCAACGCCGCCGCAACACATTCACCTGTCAACGGACCAAGGTTCTGGCGAATGTCAGGCCGGGATCTTGCCCTCGACAACGCCTTCGGGCGCATCGCTGAGCCAGCGATAGATCACCCCGCCCAGCACCCCGCCGATCAGCGGCGCCACCCAGAACAGCCACAGCTGCTGGATCGCCCATCCACCGACAAACAGCGCCGGCCCGGTGCTGCGCGCCGGATTCACCGAGGTGTTGGTGACGGGAATGCTGACCAGATGAATCATCACCAGCGCCAGACCGATGGCCAGCGGCGCGAAGCCGGCCGGCGCCTTGCCGTGGGTCGCGCCCATGATGATGAACAGGAACATCATCGTCATCACCACTTCCATCAGGAAGCACGCCATGAGGCTGTATTTGCCGGGCGAATGCGCATCATAGCCGTTCGACGCGAAGCCCTTCGCGACATCGAAGCCCGCCGCGCCGCTGGCGATCACGTACAGCACTGCTGCGGCCGCAACCGCGCCGACGATCTGCGCGACGATATAGGGAAGGATCTGCGCGGCCGGAAACCGTCCGCCCGCCGCAAGGCCCACCGTGACGGCAGGATTGAGATGGCATCCGGAGACGTGACCGATCGCGTAGGCCATGGTGACGACGCTGAGGCCGAACGCCAGCGAGACGCCGACGAGGCCGATGCCGACCTGCGGAAAGGCCGCCGCGATCACGGCGCTGCCGCATCCGGCAAATGTCAGCCAAAAGGTGCCGATCGCTTCGGCTGCATATTTCTTGGTATTCATGATGGCTCCCCCCGGAGATGGCTTGGGACGATCGAGTCGCCAAGGGAACTATGCCGCCGGCCCGAAGCCGCTGTCGAGACCGTCGACGCGCTGGATTTTGACGAAAAGACCGCGAAAATCCGCACGTTTCGGCCGTCGGAAGCTCAAAACTACCGCGCTGCGAGGTGGACATTCCGGATTCGATCTGGTACATCCGCGCCCTTGAGGTTGAGGGCTTGGCCTTTCGTCGGCCCTTCGCTTTACCCGAATTCCAATCCGATCAATTGAAGAGGATGCCGCGTGCAGGTTCTCGTTCGCGATAATAACGTCGATCAAGCTCTCAAGGCGCTGAAGAAGAAGATGCAGCGCGAGGGTATTTTCCGCGAGATGAAGCTCCGCGGTCATTATGAAAAGCCTTCCGAGAAGAAGGCCCGCGAGAAGGCGGAAGCCGTGCGCCGTGCACGCAAGCTGGCGCGCAAGAAGCTGCAGCGCGAAGGCCTGCTGCCGATGAAGCCGAAGCCGGTGTTCGGCGCGGGTCCCGGTGGTGATCGTGGCGGTCGCGGCGGTCCGGGTGCCGGTGCCAGCGCCGGTCCGCGCGGTCCGCGCTGATCTTGCGAAGCGACTGATTTGAATAACGCGGGCCCATGGCCCGCGTTATTTTTGACCGGTGCTTTTCGCTGCGTGGCGGGTTACCTATAGCGCCCACCAGCCCCGCGGGATTTGGTACATGGCAGCTCCGGTTCGCGACCAGACCCTCGGCATCTGCGCTTGTGGCCTCGCACGCATCATGTTGCTCGCCAGCAGCCTCTGCAGCACCGGCTGCTCGTTCGACCTGTCATCGCTGACACCGGGCTCGAGCAAGGACGCGTCGCCCCAGGCTGCCGCACCGCCCGCAGGATCGCCATCCGAAGCCAACGACACCAATCCCGCCGACGCACTGCTGCATATCGCCCGCGCCCAGGCGCTCGCGCAATCCGGCAAATCCGCGGAGGCGCTGGCGGAATTCAGCACCGCGCTTAATCTCGATCCGCACAACGCGCAGGCGTTTTATCAGCGCGGCATCATGTACCAGTCCGAGAAGCAGTACGAATTCGCTATTGCCGATTTCACCTCGGCCAACGGCCTGACGCCGCTGCAGGCCGACCCGCTGCTGAGCCGCGCGCAGTGCTACCTCGCGCTCGGCAAGAACCAGGAGGCGGCCGCCGACCTCGATGAGGCTGTTCAGGCGGCGCCGCAAAATGGGCAGATCTGGCTCGCCCGCGGCACAGCCTACGAGCGAATCGGCGACCGAGCCAAGGCGGCGGAGTCCTACAGCCGCGCCGTTACCCTGCGGCCAAAGGACGACGCCGCCCGCAACGGTCTCGCCCGCGTGGGCGGCCGGGCCGGCTGACGCAGAGCAGTGGCCCGCTTGCGGGTTAGCGCTCGAATTGCCTGGGAATAACCGAGTGGAAGACCGACTTGGCGGCCGACAGCACGTCTTCAGCAACGCTGGTGCGGTCCTGCCGGGTGGAGCCGGTGGCATCGGCCTGCAGATCGAGCGGCGGCGGCGATGGAATTTCACCGGGTGGCCGCGGACGGCGCGGATCGGCGATGCGCTCCTGCGCGTAAGGCGGCCGTGACGGCGGCGCACCGAAGGTTTCAACGCTCGGCGTCGAGACCATGATGGGCGGCGGCAGTTGCGGCATCGAGGGCGGCGTCTCGCTGCGCACCGCTTCCTGGACACGCGGCGCCTCGGGAGCCCGCACGGCTTCCTGGGGGGCCGGCTGGGCCTCCTTGACGCCACGCAGCCGCTCGATGGCGGCGCGGGCCAGATCATTGGCATCGCGGCGTTCTTCCGCGGTCGGCGCGCTCTCGACCGGCGCAACACTCACCGTTGCGACGGGTGGCGCGACCACGGCGGCTGCCGGCGTCGCCTTGGCGACAGCCTTGTCACGGGCCGGAGGCTGGTGACGGCGCGACTCGGCTGGTGCGCTGGCGGTATCTGATTTTTCGGATTTTTCGACGGTGGCCTTCTCAACGACTGGCTTTTCGCCGCCCTTGGCCTTCGGCGCAACGGCGACCGGCACATTCGCCAGATCGGAAGAGGTCTCGCTCGGCTTGGCGCCGGCAGCCTTGTTCGCTCCGGCGGGATCCGGCGTCGAGGCGACAGCGGCAGCCGGCTTGCCGGCATCGGACTTCGGAACGATGTAATGGTTAACGATATATGCACCGACGATGGTCGCGACCACCGATGGCAATATATCGAGCACGAATTTTGAAACGTATTTCAGCATGATCAGCCTCTCCCCACGCTTGGATGCGGGAACTTTGAGGCTGATTGAGGGATCAATCGCGACAGATCGGTGGCAGTGACAAATTGGATACGAAGATTTGTGTCGCCGCGGCAAACGCGGGCCGCGGCTTCCGGTTCCGTTGCTAATCCGGAGGCCGCTTCACGTGGCCGCGGGCGGAGGTCCCTAGACCTTCTTCACCTCGACCTCGAGAAACACGATTTCCTTGTCGGTCTCATTGAGCACGTCATGCTCGACGCCAGCCTTGCGGAAATAGGATTTTCCGGTGGTGATCGGCGCCTGCGAGCGGGTGCCGTCCGGCGCCACGATGGTCATCACGCTGGTGGTGATGGGAACGATGACGTAATCCATGCCGTGGGTGTGGCGGCCGGTGGCGGCGCCGGGCGCGAGGCGCCATTCGGTGACGCGGACTTCCGGGGTGTCCTGCTGGACGTCTGACTGGGCTGCGAGCATTTTAGGTTCTCCTGGAGATCACGGCACAAACACCACGAACACGAATACCGCGAACACCAGCACGTGCACCAGCCCGAACAGAATATTGGTGCGGCCGGTGCCGAAGGTGATCATGCTGAGGACGAACGTCATCACCAGCAGCACCATCTCGCGCGGCGCCAGGCCCAGGACCAGCGGCTTGTCGAGCAGCCAGGCGGCCAACGCCACTGCCGGAATGGTCAGGCTGATCGTGGCCAGCGCCGAGCCGAGCGACAGGTTGATGCTCTTCTGCAGTTCGTTGTGGCGCGCCGCGGAAATGGCCGCGACGCTTTCGGGCAGCAGCACCAGCAACGCAACAACGATACCGGAAAACGCCGGCGGGGCGCCGATTGCGGCCGCACCGGCATCGACGACAACCGAGAAAGATTTCGCCAGCGCCACCACCGCGACCAGCGACACCACCAGCAGGACGGCATTGGTCGCGACGCCACCGGGGCCATGGTCTTCGCCGGCATCGTCGGCGCTGGTGATGAAGTAGTCGCGATGCAGCACCGTCTGGGTATAGAGAAACAGACCATACAGGATCAGCGTGACGATGCTGACGAAGCCGAGTTGCATGGACGAATACAACGGCCCCGGTGTCGTCAGCGTGTAATTCGGCAAGATCAGCGAGATGGTGGACAGCACGATCAACACGCTGAGATAGACCTTGGTTCCGCTGACCTGAAACTCCTGTTCCATGTAACGCAGTCCACCGGCCAGGATGCAGACGCCGACGAGGCCGTTGCAGACGATCATGACGACAGCGAACACCGTGTCCCGCGCCAGCGTGGGGGCCGCCTTGTCGCCGAGCATGATGGTGGCGATGACGGCCACCTCGATGATGATCACCGACAGCGTCAGCAGCAGCGTGCCGTAGGGCTCGCCGATCCTGTGCGCGATCACCTCTGCGTGGTGGACTGCGGCAAACACCGTACCGAACAGAATGACCAGCAGTACCGCCGCAAAAACGGCACCGGCCGCGGACGGCGTGAAGGCCAGACCGAGTCCCGCCGTCGCAGCGACAAAGACGGCAGCCAACGCGGGGAAGATCCACGACGATTTGGGCACGGAGTGCGCAGACATCAGGCAGGTGTCCTGGGCATGAATGGTTCGGAGTGGAAATGCACGCAAGCAACGCGGTCGGCCCGATCGGTTGCGGCTACGTCATGCCGTCTCGCCAAGCCGCGCGTGATGCGTATAGTTGCGGATCACCGAAGGTGAGAATGCAAGAAAAGAACAGAGGAAGCGAGATGTTTTCACATATCATGATCGGCACCAATGACCTCGAAGCGGCCAAGTCATTCTATGACAAGCTGCTCGGCACGCTCGGCGTGCAACCCGGCACGGTCGATCGCCACCGGATTTTCTGGCGGACCAAGACCGGAACCTTCTCGGTGTCAAAGCCGATCAACGGTGAACCTGCCACGCCGGCCAATGGCGGCACCATCGGCTTCACCGCACAATCGGCGGCGGAGGCCGAGGCCTGGCACGCCACCGGCGTCGCCAATGGCGCCACCACCTGCGAGGATCCGCCGGGCGTGCGCGAAATGGGACCCGTGAAACTTTACCTCGCCTATCTCAAGGACCCCGACGGCAACAAGCTCTGCGCGATGTATCGGCTGCCAAAAGAGCCTGCCGCGTAAGCTGGCCACGAAAACAAAACGCCCGGCCTTGCGGCCGGGCGTTTTCAATTGGTGAACCAATCGCTCTACATGCCCTTGACGATGTTCTCGGTCATCTTCTTGGCATCGCCGAGCAGCATCATGGTGTTGTCGCGGTAGAACAGCGGATTGTCGATGCCGGCATAGCCGGACGCCAGCGAGCGCTTGATGAACATCACGGTGCCGGCCTTCCAGACCTGCAGCACCGGCATGCCGTAGATCGGCGACTTCGGATCGTCCTCGGCGGCCGGGTTGGTAACGTCGTTGGCTCCGATCACGAAGGCCACATCGGCCTGGGCGAATTCCGAGTTGATGTCCTCGAGTTCGAACACCTCGTCATAGGGCACGTTGGCTTCCGCCAGCAGCACGTTCATGTGACCGGGCATGCGGCCGGCCACCGGATGGATCGCGTACTTCACTTCGACGCCCTCGGCCTTGAGCTTGTCGGCCATCTCGCGCAGCGCGTGTTGCGCCTGCGCCACCGCCATGCCGTAGCCGGGCACGATGATGACCTTCTGCGCATTCTTCATGATGAAGGCCGCGTCGTCCGCCGAACCAAGCTTGACCGGACGCACTTCGCCGCCGGCCCCGGCGCCGGCCGCGGCGGAATCGCCGCCGAAGCCGCCGAGGATCACCGAGATAAAGGACCGGTTCATGGCGTGGCACATGATGTAGGACAGGATCGCACCCGACGAGCCGACCAGCGCGCCGGTGATGATCAGCGCCGAATTACCGAGCGTGAAGCCGATGCCGGCCGCCGCCCAGCCCGAATACGAATTGAGCATCGAGATGACGACCGGCATGTCGGCGCCACCGATCGGAATGATCAGCAGGGCGCCGAGCGCCAGCGCCAGGATCACGATCAGCCAGAAATCGACGACGCTGCCGGTCTTGACCAGGCCGACGATGAACACGACGAGCAGGATCGCCAGCACGATATTGATGATATGGCGGTACGGCAGGATGATCGGCGAGCCGCTCATCCGACCCGACAGTTTTGCGAAGGCGATCACCGAGCCGGTGAAGGTCAACGCGCCGATGGCGACGCCGAGCGACATTTCGACGAGACTCGCGCCGTGGATGTTGCCGGGGGTACCGATGTCGAAGGCTTCCGGCGCGTAGAACGCGCCGGCCGCGACCAGCACGGCGGCCATGCCGACCAGCGAGTGGAAGGCCGCGACCAGTTCGGGCATCGAGGTCATCGGCACGCGGCGGGCGATCACCGCGCCGATGCCGCCGCCGATGCCGACGCCGAGGATGACGAGCAGCCATCCTATGCCGTCCGCCGGCGGATGCGCGGCGAGTGTCGTGGCCACCGCGATGGCCATGCCGGCCATGCCGAGGAAATTGCCCTGGCGGCTGGAGGCCGGGCTGGACAGCCCGCGCAGCGACAGGATGAACAGGACGCCTGCAACGAGATACAGGACTGCAGCGAGATTGGCGTTCATCGGGCTGCCCTTACTTCTTTTTCTTCTGGTACATGGCCAGCATGCGCTGGGTCACCAGAAAGCCGCCGAAAATATTCACGGATGCGAAAATCAGCGCGATGAAGCCGAAGCCGCGCGCCCAGACGCCGCCGCTGCCCACCATGGTGACGCCGACCGCCAGCAACGCGCCGACCACGATGACCGAGGAAATGGCGTTGGTCACGGACATCAGCGGCGTGTGCAGCGCGGGGGTCACCGACCACACCACGAAATAGCCGACAAACACAGCGAGAACGAAGATCGAGAGCCGGAACACGAAGGGGTCGACGGCCTGTGCGATATGATCCATGGCGGGTCTCCCTTACGCGGTTTTCGGCTGGAAATTCGGGTGGATGACGGCGCCGTCTTTCGTCAGGGCCGTCGCCTTGACCAGATCGTCGTCCCAGTTCACCGCCAGCGCCTTGGTCGACTTGTCGATCAAGGTCTCGATGAAGGCGAACAGGTTTCGCGCGTAGAGACTGGAGGCTGAAGCGGGCACCCGGCCGGCGAGATTGGTGTAGCCGACCAGCTTGACGCCGTTGAGGTCGACCACCTCGTTGGACTTGACGCCTTCGATGTTGCCGCCACGTTCGACCGCGAGATCGACCAGCACCGAGCCCGGCTTCATCGACGCCACCATGTCGGCGGTGACCAGGCGCGGCGCGGGCCGGCCCGGGATCAGCGCGGTGGTGATGATGATGTCCTGCTTCTTGATGTGCTCGGCGGTCAGCGCGGCCTGCTTGGCCTGATATTCCTTTGACATTTCCTTGGCGTAGCCGCCGGCGGTCTGCGCGTTCTTGAACTCGTCGTCCTCGACGGCCAGGAATTTGGCGCCGAGACTCTCGACCTGCTCTTTCGTCGCTGGCCGCACGTCGGTGGCGGTGACCACGGCACCGAGGCGGCGCGCGGTGGCGATCGCCTGCAGGCCGGCGACGCCGACGCCCATCACGAACACCTTTGCGGCGGGGATGGTACCGGCGGCGGTCATCATCATCGGGAAGGCGCGGCCAAAGGCCTCGGCGGCCTCGATCACCGCGCGATACCCGGCCAGGTTGGCCTGAGACGACAGCACATCCATCACCTGGGCACGGGTGATGCGCGGCATCAATTCCATCGCGAAGGCGGCGACGCCGGCGTCGGCCATCGCCTTCAACGCGGCATCATTGCCATAGGGATCCATGATGGCGATCACCAGCGCGCCGCGCTTGTAATTCGCCAGTTCCGAGGCCTCAGGCCGCTTCACCTTGATGACGATGTCGGCATCCTTCAGCGCATCGGCACTGATGGTAGCGCCGACAGCGGTGAAGTCCGAATCCGGCATGCCGGACTTGAGGCCGGCGCCCGGCTCGATGACCACATCGACGCCCAGCGCCTTGAACTTCTTCACCGTATCGGGCGAGATCGCCACCCGCGGCTCGGAGGGATCGATTTCCTTGGCAACGGCAATCTTCATAGGGCCTCCGGCGGCGCAAGGCACACGCGCGAGCAAATCAGTTCGATTCGCCGCTTGCGCGGCGCAACCAGCGATGGATCAGGTCAGAAAGATCGCCATCAGGGCAACGATGGCGACAACGCCGGCGGTGCCGAACTTCACCAGCGTGATGAACCCTTCATAGGTCTGCTCGTGGGCGGGATAATCGTTGCCATCGGCGGTGGTGTAGGCAACTTCGTTATGGTCTGACATCGGGCGTCTCCAGCCTGTGATCGGTGCTGCCTTGGAATTAGCGCAATCGGCAGGGGAGAGCAACGGCGGTGGCATACAAGGCGGTGTTGCACCGCTTCGCAGCGCAATGCCACTAGCCGGAATTCAGGTCGGCGGAGCCGGCCAGTTGTCCCTGATCCAGCGCGTCAGGCTCTCCTCGCTCACTTCGCCGGCGGCGAGGGAGAGGATGATGGAAGTTGCGTGAGCAGGATCGGGGGCGAATTGAACTCCGTTCTTGATGAGGAATACCCTCATGCTCAAGAATGCGATGCGTTTGTTGCCATCGACGAAAGCATGATTTTTCGCCAATCCGTAGGCATATGCACCAGCCAGTTCGGCCAACTCGGCTTGCTCGTAGCGCCATTTGTTGATCGGACGTTCAAGCGCGGAGCGCAGCATGCCTTCGTCTCGCAATCCCGGCGCACCGCCAAAACGACGGAGTTGCCGGCTATGGATCGCGACAGCCTGCTCATACGTGATCCAGCGGGGCTCCACCGGCTCGCTCATGCCTCGTCCCTGTCATTTTGCAAGTGCCGCCAACGTATCGCGGTACTTGTCCATGGTCTGGTCGGCAATTTCCATCGTCTCTTCAAAGTCCGGGTCGTAAGGCATCAACTGCAACCCGCCGCCCGCCAACTCCGTCACATGCAGTTCCTGTCCCCGCTTCAGGTCGAGCCGCTGCATCAATTCCTTAGGCAAAAGAAGGCCGTCGGAATTGCCGATTTTTTTGATCTCCAGCTTCATCTTCAGTCCCTTCTGATTGAGACAACTGCCAGTGTCTCGTTCGACCTCCTGACAAAACAAGGCCGCGAGATGTTATACAGATGTATAACATGATCCACGGCCACGTTCAACATATGTTGCAACGGCAAAGTTACCCCATCGCCTCCAGCTCGTCGATCATGCCGGAGATCACCGACAGGCCGCCGTCCCAGAATTTGGGGTCCTTGGCGTCCAGCCCGAATGGCATCAGCAGTTCGGAATAATGCTTGGTGCCGCCGGCCGCGAGCATGGCCAGATAGCGCTCGGCGAAGCCGTCCTGGGCGTTCTCGTAGACGGCGTAGAGCGAGTTCACCAGGCAATCGCCGAAGGCATAGGCGTAGACGTAGAACGGCGAATGGATGAAGTGCGGGATATACATCCAGAAATTCTCGTAGCCCGGTCTGATGTCGATCGCCGGTCCGAGGCTCTCCTGCTGCACGCTCATCCAGATCTCGCCGATGCGCGCGGCGGTCAGCTCGCCGTTGCGGCGCTCGGTGTGGATGGCGCGCTCGAAGGAATAGAACGCGATCTGCCGCACCACGGTGTTGATCATGTCCTCGACCTTGCCGGCCAGCAGCGCCTGGCGCTGCCTGGCGCTTTTGGTCTGCGACAGCAGCCGCTTGAAGGTCAGCATCTCGCCGAACACCGAGGCCGTCTCGGCCAGCGTCAGCGGCGTCGGCGCCATCAGCGCGCCGTTCTTGGCGGCCAGCACCTGGTGCACGCCGTGGCCGAGTTCGTGCGCCAGCGTCATCACGTCGCGCGGCTTGCCCTGGTAGTTCATCAGCACATAGGGATGCGCCGAGGGCGTGGTCGGATGCGAGAATGCGCCGGGCGCCTTGCCGGGCCGCACCGCGGCATCGATCCAGCGGTCGGTGAAGAAGCGCTTGGCAATCGCCGACATCTCCGGCGAGAACGCCGTGTAGGCGGTCAGCACCATATTTTCGGCCTCGGCCCACGGAATACTGCCGGTGGCTGCGAAAGGCAGCGGCGCATTGCGGTCCCAGTGCGCCAGCTTCTTCTTGCCGAACCAGCGCGCCTTCAGGGCGTAATAGCGATGCGACAGCCGCGGATAGGCTGCGCGCACCGAGCTCACCAGCGCATCGACCACCTCGCGTTCGACCCGGTTGTTGAGATGCCGGGAATCCGCGACGTCCTGGAAACCGCGCCAGCGGTCGGAGATCTCCTTGTCCTTGGCCAGGGTGTTGGTGATCAGCGCGAAGGTCCGCTCATTGGCCTTGAAGGTTTTGGCCAGCGCCTGTCCGGCAGCCTTGCGCTTCGCAGGGAGACGGTCCTGCAGCATGGTCAGCGTCGGCTCGATCGCCAGCTCCTTGCCGGCGACCTTGAAGCGCAGGCCGGCAATGGTCTGGTCGAACAACCGGTTGAAGGCGCCGTAGCCGGTCTGGGATTTCTCATGAAACAGCTGCTCGACGCGATCCTCGAGCTGGTACGGCTTGTCCTTGCGGCTGTCCTCGATCCACGGCCTGTAGTGGCCCAGCTCCGGTGTCTGCATGGCCTGTTCGATGACCGCGTCATCGACGCGGTTGAGCTCCAGCCCGAAGAACAGCAAATGCACCGACGCCGCCGTGATGCGTTCGGAGACGTCGCCATAGAATTTCGAGATCGCCGGATCGACGCTGTCGCCGGCATGGATCAGGCCGGCATAGGAACCGAGCCGTCCTGCAAGATCGTCGATCGCTTCGTAGCGCTTGACCGCGCCGGCCAGCCAGGCGCCGCCGCCCGGCCTGGCGGTTTCGGTCGCCAGCTTGCCCTTGTAATCCGCCTCGAAGGCGGCGCAGTCGGCGTCGATCCGGTCGAGGTCGCGGGCCACTTCCGGCGCGTCGATCGCCGAATACAAGTCCTCCAGATTCCATTCCGGCAATTTGGCGGGCTTCAACCTGGCAGATGACTTGGCAGGCCCCTTCGCGGGCGATGCTCGGCTTGCCTTGCGGGCGGCTTTGGCCTTCCCCGGAGTGGGCTTGCGGGAGGATTTGGTCGTCCGGACGGTGGCAGATTTCGTCATAAGCACTTTCAGTTGGGCGCGTCCATCACACGAAGGCGGCAAGCTGCGGCGTCAGAAGAACCAGCAGTTCTTCGCTTTCCTCAAGCAACGGTTCGATCCTGTCATGGATCACGTCGCGAATCGTACACCACACCACAACGATGCGCGCGACAAGTGACCACCGCGTGATGCGCAGCGCGGTTCTGGCATGCATGGCCACAAGCGGCAGGCTGCGGTGCTCGAACAGCAGCCGGCCGGCACCGTCCTCCAGGATGTAGCGCCCGCCGATCCGCGACACGCACAGTTCGCAGGCCTGATCCGGGCCCGGCCCCAGCAGATAGAGCTGCGCGTCACCATTCTCGGTGAGGCCGGTGTCCCATTCACGACCATCGTTCAGGGTACCGAGGATGGTGTTCAGCTCCGCATCACTCCAGGTGCCCGCGATCCGTGTCCGTTCGAATGCGATGACATTCATGGCTTCGCCCCGAATAGCAGCCGGTGCAGCTCCGGCTCGTAATATACCAGCAAGTGCCTGGCGAAGCTCGCGGGATCGAGGCCCAGCTGCGTCGCCCATGCTTCCATCGCCTCGGTAGGCACCCGGCTGAACCCGTTCTCAACCTGCGAAATGAACGTGTAATATTTGAGACCGAGCTTTGCCGCGAGATCGACTTGCGAGAGCCCTGCATCGGCGCGCCGCTGCTTCAGCCAGTCTCCCGCCTGTTTCCGCCGCAGCCGGGCTTCCGGCACGGCCTTGCCTGGCTGCCCCTCCGCGGACTTGACTTGATCTCGATCAAGTTTCATGATTACGAAACTATCCGTTATGAATTGATCGAACTTGCGACTTCTTTCCGTAGCACGGCCGGTCGACTGCGTGAATGTCCCCGGCCGCGACGAGATGCAGCATGGCATTCATCGACCGGAATTCGTCTAACAGTCACAGCGCGCCCATCCTGGGGCGGATCAAGGAACTGTTTGCGGCCGTGTTGCTTGTCTCGTTGATGGCGGCACTCGCCTTGCGGGCAATTCTGTCTGCCGACGCGCTGGTGCCTGCAGTGGCGACCTTGCTGTTCACGACAGCCGCGGCAACTGCCGGCATCGCCCTGCTGTGTCGGCACGATGGCCTGCGCCCAACGTGGTTGGACGTGGCCGGGGTGCTGACCTTCGTCGGTATCGGCATTACCATCCTCATCGAGCCGGACCAGATGGTCCGGCTCGTTTCGCTGTCGGAGCAACCTGACTAGAGAACGAACTCCGCGGGCAATCCCCGCGTCTTTCCTGCAAATCACGTCCAGGACCGGGCCCCTCTGGCAGTTCAAGCGAACTGTGATGTCGGACTGGACGTTCAACGGAGTGGCCCGCATGACCGAACTGTTTTCCCCGGAAGCCCTGACTGCATTTTTCCAGGTCGTGATGATCGACCTTGTGCTGGCCGGCGACAATGCCATCGTCATTGGTCTCGCCGCCGCCGGATTGCCGAAAGAGCAGCGCGGCAAGGCGATCCTGATCGGCATCATCGCCGCCACCATCCTGCGCATCGGCTTCGCCAGCGTCACCGTGCAACTGCTGCAGATCATCGGTCTGCTGCTGGCTGGCGGCGTGCTGCTGCTGTGGGTGTGCTGGAAGATGTGGCGCGAGCTGCGCTCGCCGCCCGAGCATGACCTTGATGAGTTGGAAAACCAGATCAATGGTGACGGCACATCGGCCGGGCCACGCAAGACGCTCGGCCAGGCGATCTGGCAGATCACCCTCGCCGACGTTTCGATGTCGCTCGACAACGTGCTCGCTGTTGCCGGCGCCGCGCGCGAGCACCCGACAATCCTGATCTTCGGGCTCGGATTGTCCATCGCACTGATGGGACTTGCCGCGAGCGTGATCGCGCGCCTGCTGCAGAAGCACCGCTGGATCGCCTATGTGGGCCTTGCAATCATCCTCTACGTCGCCGGGGACATGATCTACCGCGGCGCCCATGAAGTGTGGCCTCACGCGCTGGCCCTGGCATCCAGATAGCGGTGGAAACGCACCACGCCGTTAGGAAAGCATTAACGGTTTCGTCGCCATGGTGGCCCAAATCGGGACAATTTCCTGCTGTGGAGTGCTTATGGCCGAACGAATTCTCGTCGCGGACGACGACGCCATTCAGCGCCGTCTGGTGGAAAACATGGTCCTTCGTTGCGGCTATGAGGCCATCGTCGTCGAAAGCGGCGACGCCGCGCTCGCCCGGCTGACCGACCCCGACGCGCCGCCGGTCGATGCCGTGGTGCTCGACCTTGTGATGCCCGGCCTCGACGGCATGGGCGTGCTCGGCAAGATCCGCGAGGCCGGCCTCGGCGTTCCCGTTATCGTGCAGACCGCCCATGGCGGCATCGACAATGTGGTGTCGGCAATGCGGGCCGGCGCACACGATTTCGTGGTCAAGCCGGTCGGACTCGAGCGCCTTCAGGTGTCCTTGCGCAACGCGCTCAATGCCAGTGCGCTCAAGGGCGAGTTGCAGCGCATCAAGCACAGCCGCGAAGGCCGGCTGACCTTTGCCGACATCATCACCCGCAGCGCGGCGATGGACAACGTGCTGCGCATGGCGCGCAAGGCTGCGACCTCCACCATCCCGGTGCTGATCGAAGGCGAATCCGGCGTCGGCAAGGAGCTGATTGCGCGCGCCATTCACGGCTCCGGCGAGCGCGCCAGCAAGCCGTTCGTCGCCGTCAATTGCGGCGCGATTCCCGACAACCTCGTGGAATCGATCCTGTTCGGGCACGAGAAGGGCTCGTTCACCGGCGCCACCGAACGGCATCTCGGCAAGTTCGTCGAAGCCTCCGGCGGCACGCTGTTTCTCGATGAAGTCAGCGAGTTGCCGCTGGCGGCACAGGTCAAGCTGCTGCGCGCGCTGCAGGAGGGGTCGGTCGAAGCCGTCGGTGGTCGCAAGCCGGTGAAGGTCGATGTCCGCATCGTTTCGGCGACCAATCGCAAGCTGCTGGAGCGCGTCAAGGCCGGGCAATTCCGCGAGGACCTGTTCTATCGGTTACACGTACTGCCGCTGACGCTGCCGCCGCTGCGGGCCCGGCGCGAGGATATTCCGCATCTGCTGCGGCATTTCCTGGCGCGGTTCTGCGCCGAGGAAAACCGGCCGATCACCGGGATCTCCGGTGAAGCGATGGCCAGGCTGGCGCAGCTCGACTGGCCCGGCAATATCCGGCAGCTGGAAAACGTCGTCTATCGCGCGGTGGTCATGAGTGAAGGCGACCAGCTTGGGCTGGCAGATTTTCCACAGGTCGCAGCGCAGGCGCCGACCATGGGGGAGGACGCCGCAGAGCCGCTGCTCGTCGAGCCGGGATATCACTCCACGGCGCCGGCCATGGTGTCGGGTGCCGACATACCCATCGCGCCGTTCGGCGGCGCGGCCAGCCTCGCATTGACGACTCATTCCGGCGATGTCCGCCCGCTGGAAGACATGGAAGCCGAGATCATCCGCTTCGCCATTGCACATTACCGCGGCCAGATGTCGGAGGTGGCGCGCCGGCTGAAAATCGGACGCTCTACCCTTTACCGCAAGCTCGATGAAGCCGCAGAAAAGGACAAAGACGCACTGACGGCCGACTCCGAAACGGCCCGCTGAACACGCAAGCGACCATCCTGATACAGGTCGCTATCGGCGGGAACCTTGAACCGTGGCGGCGCGGTGACACACCAATCAAAAAGCGCGTCAGAACCGTGCTTTACATTGCAAAGGCGCCACGTTGCGGTCAGTTTGTCGTGAGATGCCCCGGGATGCGCTGGCGCTTGTTTCGGGCGTGTGTATCGTCCGCGTAGGAATCGTGGCGTGCCGGCCTATTAACGCAGGCGCTTCAGCAGCCGCTGTAACGTGCAAACAGGAACTGTTCCATGGCGGGACAGCTTCATCCAAGGGGTGCGAGAATGCGTGACTATTCGAATGGCCGCTCAGGATTTGACCGCGTGCTGATGGCCGTGGCCGCTACGTTCCTGACGGTCACAGCCTCGGCAGCCCTTGCGCAGGCAGATCCTGCCCGCAGCAGCGCGGCCGAGCTGGCCATCGACGCTGCCGTGCCGCGCCCCGAGCCGGCCAACGTCCCGCCGCCCACCGCCAGCGACTTCAAGTCCGACATCACGGCCTCGACGCCCGATGCGGCAAAAGCAACCGTCACAGCCACCGAAGCGAATCCCGTCGACGCGACCGTCAAGAAGGACGATACCGCCACCACGGCTCCTGCATCGGTCGCGCCGCCCGCATCGACCGCCACTGCCGCACCGTCTGCAGTCGAGCCAGCCAAGGAGCAGGCCAACGAAATTACCAAGGATGCCGCCAAGCCGGCGAGCACCGTGGCATCGACGGATCAGCCGGTGGTCGACAGGCTGCGCGAAATGCTGGGTGCGAAGACATCCCGCCTCTTCGATCGCAAGGGCGAGCGCGCCGCCGTCGAGAAATTCTACACCACCCGCGACTTCGCCCCGCTGTGGACGCAAGGCGGCACCGTAACCGCCGTCGCCAAGAGCGTCATCGCGCGCCTGAAGGATGCCGGATCTGACGGTCTCAACGCCGCCGACTATCCGGTGCCGGATTTCACCGCTGCGACCTCGCCGGACGCGCTGGCCGAAGCCGAACTGAAACTGACCGCCAGCGTGCTGGATTATGCGCGCCAGGCCCAGAGCGGCCGTATGCACTGGTCGCAGATTTCCGGCGACATCCAGTACCCCGAGCACCCGGTCGACCCGACCGAAGTGCTGGTCAATGTCTCGACCGCCAAGAATGCGTCGGCGGCACTGGACGGCTACAACCCGCCGCACAAGGCCTACCAGGAACTGAAGAAGAAGCTCGCCGAACTGCGCGGCGAGACCGGCACGCTGCTGCAGCCGATCGGCGAAGGCCCGGCGCTGAAGTTCGTCAAGCCGACGAAGAAGCAGAGCGCGGCCGTGATGGAAGATCCGCGGGTGCCGCTGCTGCGCGCCCGGCTCAACGTCGACAATCCGGATGATACGAAATACGACGCCGCCGTTGCCGATGCCGTCCGCAAATTCCAGGCCAGCAACGAGCTGAAGGCGAGTGGCGTGCTTGACGAGGCCACCGTGCGCGCGATGAACGCGCCCAAGCGTGACCGCCAGATCGACACCGTCATCGTCAACATGGAGCGCTGGCGCTGGCTGCCGCGTCAACTCGGCGCGTCGGCCATCGGCAACGCATATGTCGTCCTGAACATCCCCGACTATTCGCTGAAGGTCATGCACAACGGCGCGCAGGCATGGAGCACGCGCGTCGTGGTCGGCAAGCCCGGCAATCATGCCACGCCGCTGCTGACCGAGACGATGAAGTACATCACGGTCAACCCGACCTGGAACGTGCCGCCGTCGATCATCTACAACGAATACCTGCCCGCCTTGCAGCAGGATCCGACGGTCCTGCAGCGCATGGGACTCAAGTTGACGCGCAATTCCGACGGCAGCATCCACATTGCGCAGCCGCCCGGCGAAGCCAATGCGCTCGGCCGCATCCGCTTCAACTTCCCGAACAAGTTCCTGGTCTATCAGCACGACACGCCGGACAAGAACCTGTTCGCCCGCGACGAACGTGCCTTCAGCCACGGCTGCATGCGCGTCCAGAACCCGGACCAGTACGCGGCGACCCTGCTCAACATCACCATGCCGGGCGAGCGCTACACGCCGGAGAAGATCCGCTCGATGTACGGCCACAGCGAGATCGACCTCAAGTTCCCGACGCCGATCCCGGTCAATATCACCTACCAGACCGCCTTCGTCGATGACGCCGGCAAGCTGCAGTTGCGCAAGGACGTCTATGGACGCGACGCGCAGATGCTGGCGATCCTGCGCAACGCCAAGGGCAAGGACCTGGAGAGCGTTGTCGCCCATTCGCAGCCGAGCTACGCCCGGCCAAAGGCCGACATTCCGCAGGGCGTGGCATTCAACGACTCCTTTGGCGGCGGCAGCAGCAGCAACAGCGGCCCGTCGTTCTTCGAGCGGCTGTTCGGCGGACCGACCCCCGCGCCGGCGCCGGCCGGCAATCAGCGCCAGCGCCGGATCATCCGCTGATCTAGCGCAGGAATATCCTAACAAAATCAAGGGCCTCGCTTTTGCGGGGCCCTTTTTTGACGAGCCCTGTCCTTGACTGCATTAACCATCCTCCACCCGCAAAGCGGCAGAGGGCTATTTTTCGCCATACTCGGGGGGTTAGGTTAATCCTCGACTTGGGGGATGGGGCCTAGATCTCGTTTGACCCTCCCGTTTTAAGACTGCGTTCACTCTCTTTCGCCACATGGGGTAGCGGAAGAAGTCTCGATTGAACTGGGTGGGCTCATACGTGCTGGTTGGTTTCGCACGCAATCTGAAATCGTTGTCTGCACGCGCCGGCTTTCAGGCCGGTCTGTCGTCGCTGCTGCTGATTGCAGCCGCAGGCACCGTTCACGATGCCACCGCACTGGGCGACAGCCGCACCCTGTCGTTTCACCACACCCATTCCGGCGAAGACCTCACCGTCACCTTCAAGCGCAACGGCCGTTACGACGAAGATGCGCTGAAACAGATCAACCATTTCCTCCGCGACTGGCGCAGCCAGGACTCCACCACCATGGATCGTCGCCTGTTCGACATCCTCTGGGAAGTCTACCGCGACGTCGACGGCAAGCAGCCTATCCAGATCATTTCCGCCTACCGCTCTCCCGCCACCAACGCCATGCTGCGCCGCCGATCCTCCGGCGTGGCGCGCGCCAGCCAGCACATGCTGGGCCACGCGATGGACTTCTTCATCCCGGCCGTGCCGCTGGAACAGATCCGTTTCGCCGGGCTGCGCCTGCAGCGCGGCGGCGTCGGCTTCTACCCGACCTCGGGCTCGCCCTTCGTCCATCTCGACACCGGCAGCATCCGCCACTGGCCGCGCATGACCCACGACCAGCTGGCCCGGGTGTTCCCCGATGGCCGCACCGTGCACGTGCCGTCCGACGGCAATCCGCTGCCCGGTTATCAACTCGCCATGGCCGATATCGAGAAGCGCGGCGACGGCGACAGTGCAGCTTTCGCCAAGAGCAAGCCCGGGCTGTTCACCTCGCTATTCCGTGGCAAGTCGAATGACGACGAAGAAGAAGGCGCGGCCCCCGCCGCTCCCGCCAAGCCTTCGACCATCGGCCTGATGGCCGCCGCCATGCCGGCGAAATCCGCCGAACCGATCCCGATGCCGCGTGCCAAGCCCGCCAAGGCAACGGCCAGCTTCCAGGTGGCGTCGGCTGACGTCATCCCGCCGGCGCCGCGGATGGCGTCGGATGGCAATCCGCTGCCACGCCCGCCTGCCGGTCTAGCCGGGGAGACCGCGACAAAGCCGCAGACGCCCGCCGACATCATCAACGCTCGTGGCTTCTGGGACCAGATGCCGATCGCGCCGAAGCAGGCCACCCCGGCCCAGGTCGCCGCCATCAGTGCCCGCCAGGCGCTGGCCAACGCCACCGACCCGCAATCGGCGGCTTCCTCAGCCTTCCAGCAGGCCTTGGCCTATGCGCCGCCGTCAGCCCCGCTTGACCGCAGCCAGATCGTGGCCGCCAGCGCGCCGATCCCGCGCAGCGCCCGGCCGGCCTCCGTGGCCCGCAACCCGATGGCGGTCACCAGCATCACCACCGTGCTGGCCAAGGGCAGCCATGGCCAGATCACCGCAATCTCCACCTCGGCACGGCTGTCCGCCGCGCCGGGCCGGGACGACAGCGTCTGGATGCGCATGATGATCCTGGCGCCGAGCGCGATCACCTCGATGTCGACGACGGTAATGGGCGAGGGCGACCTTACGGTATTGCGTGCGCATTTCGTCAAGCCGCAGGCCGCGGTGACGATGAACTTCTCGGACGATCCGCAGCTCGGCCTGGTCTGCGACCAGTTCACCGGTTCGGCGATCGCCACTTTGGCGACCACGCCCTTCACCCGGACAGCTGCGCTGCGCTGAGCGCAGGCGGACGCTGCTTTAGATAAGACTCAGAAGAGATTGCTTTGGCTCTTCCCTTCTCCCCTCGTGGGAGAAGGTGGCGCGGACCAACGGGTCGGCGCAAAGCGCCGCCCGATGACAGGCTCCGTCCGCGTCGGATGAGGGGCCTTTCTCGCAAAAGATTCCCCTCACCCGGCCGCGCTGCGCGCGTCCACCCTCTCCCACCTAGCGAAGCTTCGCTTCGCGCGGGGGAGAGGGAAGACCGATCACAGCATGCCGAGCGCCTGCATGTAGGTGTCCAGGATGGTTTCCTGCTCGGCACGCTCATTGGCATCCTGCTTGCGCATGCGGATGATGGTGCGCAGCGCCTTGACGTCGTAGCCGTTGCCCTTGGCCTCGCCGTAGACGTCCTTGATGTCGTCGGAAATGGTCTTCTTTTCTTCTTCCAGCCGCTCGATGCGCTCGACGATGGCCTTGAGCTGGTCCTTGGCGAAGGAATGCGTCGCCTGATCGTCCAGAACGGACGTGGCAGTGTTTGCCATCGGATACTCCTAGTGGAATTGGTGTGGTGGGACAGGGGAGCGACGTTATGCGCGCCCGCATGTTAAAAAGACACTCAAGAGTGAGACGGTCGGCGTCAAGGCAGCATCGCGGTCATCCACAATGCCCCCACAACTTTCATTTCCCGCTCGAAATTCCAGCGCGAAACGCGTCAGTGCCCGGGGTGGCTCTTCTTGAATGCGGCGGCCTGCTCAGGCGTAGCCGGGGCCTGGTGGAGGGTTTTCCACGTCTCGTAGGGCATGCCGTAGACCGCCTCGCGGCTGTCGTCCTTGCTCATCGGAACCCCCTTGGCATCGGCCTCGTCCTTCAGCCAGTTCGACAGGCAATTGCGGCAGAAGCCCGCCAGATTCATCAGGTCGATATTCTGGACATCGGCCCGTTCGCGCAAATGGGCGACGAGGCGCCGGAAAACCGCTGCTTCCAGCTCGGTCCGGGTCTTTTCGTCGATCGCCGTTTTGTCAAACGCCATGGCTGGTCTCGCTATTCTCGTTGGTGGTTTGCCGGGTTTTACATAAAATGGGGCGCTGTCACAGATTTTGCCACTTCGCCGGCCAAACAGACGCTTTGCACCGCAGGTTTCGCGACCGTTGACAGATCCGACGGCTCAAGCGAAATCGTCAATGAATTGATATAGCCTCTCCCGATGACCACTGCAGATTCTCATTGCCGCTCCCGATTTCCTCGCGCCGCCGGTCTTTGGCCGGTGCTGGCGCTTGTTCTGATGTGGCTGTCGACCAGTCCGGCAGCGGCCGATTTCCGCCTGTGCAACAACACGTCGAGCCGGGTCGGCATCGCGCTGGGCTACAAGGACGCTGACGGCTGGACCACCGAAGGGTGGTGGAACGTGTCATCGCGCGCCTGCGAGACCTTGCTGCGCGGCACCCTGGTGGCCCGCTTCTATTACATCTATGCGCTCGATTACGATCGCGGAGGCGAATGGTCCGGCCAGGCCTTCATGTGCTCGCGCGACAAGGAATTCACCATCAAGGGCACCGAGAATTGTCTGGCGCGCGGCTTCGACCGCACCGGCTTCTTCGAGGTCGATACCGGCGAACAACGCGCATGGACCGTCCAGCTGACCGAATCCAACGAACAAAATCCGCAAAAGCTGCCCGGCGTGCCCGGACCGGCGGGCCCGCCCGGCCAGGGCGGCCTGCCGGGGATGCCGAACGCCCCGGGCAACCCGCTTCCCGGCACGCTGCCGCCCAGCGTCACGCCGGGAAGCAAGCCATGAGGCGCATGCGACGCATCAAGATTGTCGCGACGCTGGGTCCCGTGTCATCGGACAGTGCGATGATCCGCAAGCTGTTCGAAGCCGGCGCCGACGTGTTTCGCATCAATATGAGCCACACCTCGCACGACAAGATGCGCGAACTGGTGAAGACCATCCGCAATGTCGAGAGCAGCTATGGCCGTCCGATCGGCATCCTCGTCGACCTGCAGGGACCGAAGCTGCGGCTCGGCTCGTTCGCCGACGGCGCCATCCAGCTCAGGAACGGCGAGAGCTTCACGCTGGATTCCGACAAGACCCCCGGCGACAACACAAGGGTGCAGTTGCCGCATCCGGAGATTCTCGCGGCGCTGCGCCCCGGCCACGCGCTGCTGCTCGACGACGGCAAGGTCCGCCTGATTGCCGAGGAATGTTCGCCGGACCGCGCCGTCACCCGCGTCGTGATCGGTGGCCGGATGTCCGACCGCAAGGGCGTCAGCCTGCCCGATACCGACCTGCCGGTCTCGGCGATGACACCGAAGGACCGGGCCGACCTCGACGCCGCGCTCGAGACCGGGATCGACTGGGTGGCGCTGTCCTTCGTGCAGCGCGCCGACGACGTCATCGAGGCCAAGAAGCTGATCCGCGGCCGTGCGGCCGTGATGTCGAAGATCGAAAAGCCGCAGGCCATCGACCGCTTGCCTGAAATCCTCGAAGTGTCCGACGCGCTGATGGTGGCGCGCGGCGATCTCGGCGTCGAGCTGCCGCTGGAGCGGGTACCGAGCCTGCAGAAGCAGATGACGCGAATGGCGCGCCGCGCCGGCAAGCCGGTGGTGGTGGCCACGCAGATGCTGGAATCGATGATCCAGAGCCCGGTGCCGACACGCGCCGAAGTTTCGGACGTCGCCACGGCCGTCTATGAAGGCGCCGATGCCATCATGCTGTCAGCGGAATCGGCGGCCGGAAAATTTCCGGTCGAGGCCGTCGCCACCATGAACCGCATCGGCGAGGAGGTGGAACGCGACCCGATCTATCGCAGCGTGCTCACCGCGCAGCGGCCGGAGCCGGAGGCCACCGCGGGCGACGCCATCGCCGGCGCTGCGCGGCAGATCGCCGAGACCCTCGACCTGTCCGCGATCATCTGCTGGACCAGTTCAGGATCCACCGCGATCCGCGTTGCGCGCGAGCGACCGAAACCGCCGGTGGTGGCGATCACGCCGAACGCCGCCACCGGTCGCAAGCTGGCGGTGGTGTGGGGCGTGCATTGCGTCGTCGCCGAAGACGCGCACGACCAGGACGACATGGTCGATCGCGCCGGCAGCATCGCGTTCCGCGACGGCTTCGCCAAGGCAGGCCAGCGCGTCATCATCGTCGCCGGCGTGCCGCTCGGCACTCCCGGCGCGACCAACATGGTGCGCATTGCCTATGTCGGCCCGAAGGCCGACGCGGAGATTTAGGTGGCGGCCGCCCGAACGCTCAGGCGGCTGCTTCGATGCTGACCACGAGACGCTTGCCGAGTGCACGCAGCGCATCGACCATGGCCGGCAGTTTCGTCGGATGCTTCGGATCGAGGATACGCCGGACTTCCTTCTCATCCTTGCCCATGCGCCGTCCAAGCTCACTCTTGGTGATACCCGCAGCGGCAAATGCTTCCAGCACCGCCAGCTTGGCCGCCACGTCAGGCGCCACCGCAACCATCGTAAGTCCCTTGCCTCTAGCGCGCGCTTTGGGCAGCGGCAGGCCACGCATGGGATACGTTAACAGCGCCAGGCCCAGCGCCTCCTCCGCCTGCGCGTAGGCGTCCGCCGGGCTATCGCCTTGCGTGATCGCTTCCGGAACATCCGGAAAACTTACCACAATCACGCCCCGCCTATCCCCAGACTCAAATACTGCCGCGTAGCTGAAGGTCGACACAGCCCGATCCTTTCAATTTGGCCCAATCGCCCATTTCGATCCCCAAGCCCGAGATGCTTTCTGATTTTCCGTGCCGTCTTGGGATCAATCTCGCGGCTCGGCAGTGTGGTGAGTTTGTCGCCGACATAGACCATGGCGTGACCGCCTTTGCCCTTGCGATAGTCGACGCGGAAACTGAGGCCCAGGGCGCGCGCCTCTTCCCGGATTTCGGAAATAAAACGGTCTCGCTTGTCCGTGCGCGACACCCATGACCGCCAACAATATCGGACATTTTTGTCCGATCGTCAATCGATGAGAGCTGGTTCGTGGATTTCGAAGGCTTGTCGATTTTCAGGCGCACCGATTGGCGGGCCTGAAATCGACGAGCAGCGGCAGCTGCGCGCGAGCCTCCGCCACTCTGATCGGAGTGGTGGAGAATCCGGAGATGGGATGAACATGTCGAGGTTCCGGGTTCGCGGCCGGGCTAACGCCGTCCGCGCCCCGGAACGACGAGTGAGTGAGTTAGTTCAGCAGCGTGGCATCCAGCGTGATCTCCGCCTTCAGCAGCTTCGATACCGGGCAGCCGGCCTTGGCCTTCGCCGTCAACTCGTCGAACTTCGCCTTGTCGGCACCGGGGACCTTCGCCGACAGCGTGAGGTGCACCTTGGTGATGGCGAACCCGTCGCCTTCTTTCTCAAGCGTGACGTCGGCCTTGGTCTCCATGTGCTCGGCGGTGAGCTTCGCTTCGCCGAGGATCAGCGACAGCGCCATGGTGAAGCAGGCGGCGTGGGCCGCGCCGATCAGTTCTTCAGGGTTGGAGCCGGGCTTGCCTTCGAAGCGACTGGCAAAGCCGTAGGGATAATCCGTCAGCGCGCCGCTCTTGGTGGAGATGGCGCCCTTGCCGTCCTTGATGCCGCCCTGCCATTTGGCCGAACCGAAAGTCGTGGTCATGCAATACTCCATGAGATGGGTGTGGATGGAACGCTGCGCCAACGCGCGAGGCGGCGGATGGTGCCAAACGCATGCTACCGCAGCACTGCCTTCGGTCGTGTGTCAGCATTGGCAATCATGCCTTCGATCTCGCTGACGACAAGATCGGGCGCCGCATTCTGCACCATGTGGCCGACACCAGGTAGTATGATCAGCCTGGCATGCGGCACGGTCGCGGCGAAGTGACGGGAATGGATCTGCGGTGACACCGTGGTGTCGGCATCGCCGGCGATCACCAAGGTCGGCACCTTGATGTCGCCATAGCGCGGCGCCTGTTCGGTCACCGCAGCTTTCAGCGTCACCAGATCCCACGCATTGGCAAGGAAAGTTCGCGGCCGCAGCACCAGCGGCGTCGCGGTCTGCTGCAGATATCCCTCGGGCATCGCCTGCGGCAGGAATACATTGCGGGCGCCGGGCTCCATCAGGAAATAGCCGAGCGGCAGGGTGATGGTGTAGGCCAGCAGCGGGCCGATCAGCGGCGTGGTAACGACATCGTTATAAGTGCCGACCCCGCCCGGCCAGGGATAGGTGACGCCGGCCATCATCGCCAGCCCGGCGACGCGCTGCGGATAGTCCAGGGCCATCAACGCCCCGAGCGCGCCGGCCAATGAATGCACCACGAGGACGGCGGACTCGACTCCGAGTTTTCCCAGCGTCTCATCGATCATGCGCGCCTGAATTGCCGGCGAAGAATTCTCCAGATCGTCTCGGCTGCTCCAGCCGAGGCCTGGCCGGTCGATCAGGATCACGCGGTGATTTTTGGCCAGCATGTCGCCGAGCGGAAATCGCATGGTCTCAAGGCTGGAGGTGGCACCGTGGATCAGCACGATCGGGGGACCGGCGGCATCGCGCGGACCGATATCCTCGACGTGAATCCGCCCGCCGACGACATCGACGAAGCGGCTGTGAGCTGGATATTTCCGCTCCAGCGCAAGGACGCCGGCCTGCGTGATTAGCGCCAGCACGGCAAGCGCGGTGACAATGCCGATCGCTATCATCGAGGTGGTCCGGGGACGTTTGCGCACGCCTCAGCTACGTAACGGCGGCGCATCGGTTTCGCGGCCGGCCGCGTCACGCTGCCAAGCCGAGCCGCCCGATCCCAGGCAGCTTGAGCGCAGGCCGCCTGATATCGATACCCAACACCGCGCCAAGAAAATTGACCTCGATGCCTTCGATCCAGCCGACGGTGAGGCCGAGATAGCCACCGAGGGTGGCGCGCAGCCCGGTGCCGGACGGAGTCCAGCCGAAGGCATCGCCGGTCCATGGAAAATCCTTGCCGATCGCGGTGGGCGGCAGTGCGATTTTCAGCTCCGGGACCGAGGCCAGCACGGCGGCGACGAAGGTATTGGAATTCGGCCCCGGCCACGCACGGTAATCGCCATAGGCGCGCAGCTTGTAGCCTTCGATGGCCGACCGGATTTTCGGGATCATGGCTTCAGCGGCTTCGCCATCCGCAGCAGCCAGCTCTTCCGGCATGTCGCCGAACCAGCGGCCATCGGCCGCGAAGCCGTTAACGCGGATCGGCTCGCCCCACGCAGTGTAGTCATAGCGCGTGTAGCGCGGCGCATTGCGTTCCTTGACCACGACCCAGGTGTGAACCGCAAAGATGCCGCGCCATCGCACGGTACGCGCAGCGAAGACGCGCACCAGGGCTTCAGGATGCGCGGCCGGTTGGGGCAGCAGTCCGGCGCTGGAGCGGTCCGCGCTCTGCCAATCGACCGAACGGTCGCCGAACCAGTATTTCAATGCCGAGGCGCCAATCGGGGCCACGAGCAGCAACAACAGGACGATCACGAATTTTCTCACCGATGGCAGCCCAAATCCAGCAACCCGCCTCATATGGGGATCGCGCCCGATTTCACCACGGCGCCGCGGCCGATGGTCGCCATGCAGCAGGCCGAACTATCCACGCTATCCACAGGGTCGCCGGGCGGTTTGCCGTATTGTCTTCCGATTAAGACCGGAAAACTATCCTGACTGAAACCGGAGAATGTTCGATGCCCCGCGAACTCAATGACGTCGCGATCGACGAAATCATCGCCGCCTGCAACGGCGACACCCACGGTGCGCTGAAGGCACTTCTGCTGGTCAACGAGCAGCTGGAAGCCGAATTGCAGCAGCTCTATGCAGCTGCGATTCGTGGCAATATCCAGTGCGGCGGCAAGGCCTTGCACTAGCGGTTGGGCGACCGATCAGCCGGCTTGTCCGGGTCCTTGTCGTCGACCTTCGGACAGGTGCCGATCGTTGAACGCGCCGGGAAGGTCACGCCTCACGCAGTTGCCCGGCGCCGCAGGCCGGGGGCGTCGGCAGTGTCGCCGGTCTCGGTCGCAGGAACCTGCATCAGAAAAGTCTGGCTGGAACTGGCGATCTCGATGCCGCATTCCTGGAAGCGGCGCTTCATGCGGCGGTTGAATTCGCGCTGCACCGGCCAGCGGCCGGAATCGGTGCAGCGGATCTGCCCGACGATGGAGGCCATCGATCCGTCCACCTTGTCGACGCCCCACAATTCCAGATCGCTGCGGATGGCCTGACGGAACTCCGGCTCGCCGCGCATCTCGGCGACGATCTCCTTGAGGATCTGCCCGGCGCGATCGGTGTCCTCCTTGTAGGCGACGTTGACGCTGACGGCGGCATTGCCGGCGCCGCGACTGGCATTGGTGATGGTCGTCACCGCGCTGAACGGAATGATGTGCACCGCGCCGTCGCCGGCGCGCAGCCGGATGGTGCGGATCGAGACGTTCTCGACGACGCCTGACAGGCCGGACACGGTGACATTGTCGCCGACCTGCACGGTGTTCTCCAGCAGCAGGAACAGGCCGGTGATGACGTCCTGCACCAGCTTCTGCGAACCAAAGCCGATGGCGATGCCGACGATGCCGGCGCCGGCCAGCAGGGGCGCCACGTTGACGCCGATCTCGCTCAGCGCCGTCAGCCCGACCACAGCCACGATCACACACAGCAACGTGGTGCGCAGCATCGGCTGGAACGTACGCAGCCGCGCTGCGCGTGCGAAATGCGCATTGCGCGTCAGCAATGCCAGTTGCCGGTCCATCAGCGCGTTGCTGCCTTCCCACACCGCGGCGGCAGCCAGCGCCGCAACGCCGATGGTCACCACGGCCGACACCACGCGGCCTCCTATCTGGCCGCCGTAGAACCAGACCAAGGCGTTGACGCCCCACACTTCCAGCATGGCCACGAAGCCCATGACCGCAATCAGCACGGACACGACCTGGCGCAGCAGCGGCAGATAGCGATTGGCCCGCGCCTCAAGGCCGGGAAAGCGTTGCAGGATTTCCGGCTGGATACGGAAGCCGCGATCGATCAGGCTGAGCACGACGATCAGCGCCAGGCGGGTAAAGGCAGCGACGGCCAGCGTGCCGACGAAATACTGCAGCAGCAGTGCGTAGCCGTTCTGGATATTGAGCGCCCAGACGCCCCACAGCGCCAGCACCAAGGCGATCGCCAGAACATGCCAGGCGCTGGCGAGGCGATTGCGCAGCACTGCCACGATGCCGATCCGGCCCTGCGGCGCACGGATCGCCTTGGCCACCGGCCGGCGGCACTGCAGGATCACCACGACCACCAGCAAGTGCACCGCCAGCATCACCAGCCGGATCAGCGCGGCGTAGCCGCCGCGATACAAGCCGAGCAGCAGCGCGACATTGGCGAGCGCAATGCCCGAGACGCAGACGGTGACGATGCGGCGTGTCCAGATTTCGATATAGGCCGCCGTCTCCTCGCGCACCGTGAACAGACTCAGCGGGCCGAACAAAGCGCGCGCTAGACAGACGATACTGCGTGCCAGCACATAGGCGTTGACGATGGCGAGGATTGCCAGTCGCGTCACGCCGGCGTCGCCGATCTCGGTGCCGAGCAGCAGGGTGACGACGCCGGCGAACACCATCACCGGGACCAGTTCCAGCGCCAGTCGGCCGAGCACGAATGGCAGCCGCACCAGCGACTGCCAGGCGCGGGTCAGACTGCGATGGCGGCGGTGCAGGTCCGGCACCTCGGTGATATCGGCTGTCGACGACGGTGGATCGATCCGTTCCAGCACTTGCGCAGGTGCGCGGGCCGCATAGGGAATGCGGGCCTCAAGCATGTTCTGCGGTCGCCGCAGCAGGCGGCCGGCCAGCCATTCAGCCGCCAGCGCGCTGGCAAACACCAGCGCCAGCTTCCAGGCGATATCGAACAACAATTGATAGGTTGCCGGATCTTCGGCGGTGCGTTGTAGCCAGTGCCAGAGCGCGGGAAAGCGCACCACGGAGCGCGCCGCGGCGGCGATGTCGCGACCGGTTTCGCTGACCTGCTCCGACACTGAGAGCAGCAGCTGCGCGCCGAGACTGTCGGCGGCGAGCGGTATCGCCGGCTTGGCCTCCGGCTTCGGTGGTGTCGCCTGGGCGATGGCGCGGAGGGTGTCGATCATCTGGCCGCGCTTGCCGTCGTCCTGCAGGGTCTCCAGCGCGCGGCTGGCCTGTTCCGGCGTCAGCGCACCGGGGCTGGCGACAGGTGGCGTGGCGGTGCTCTGGGCCGCGGCCGGGGCGGCCAGCAGCAGACATAGCAGAGTGAAAAGCGGCAGCGATTTTGGCGGCAAGAGGTTTCCCATCTCGAGGTATCGGGATGACCTGTTTTGGCCGCTTTGATGTGTCGGAAGTTTGCTTCCAACACGACGTTGTTTTGACATTTTGCCGCAGCGCAGCAGAAGCAGGCTCAAGCCACCTCAATCCATCGCAAACGGCCGGGAGAGCCGCGGATCTGGAGGGTCAGATGTCGCGACCCTCGACCTTCTCGGTCAGGGTCTTGACCAGTTCCGGCACCTTTTCCAGATGCGGGTTGATGGCCAGCGCCTTGCGGAAGGCATCGAGGGCGCGCTTCTCGTCGCCGAGTTCCTGCATGATCATGCCGAGACCGGCCAGCGCACCGAAATGCCGGGGCTCGCGCACCAGCACCTGTTCAATGTCCTGCAGCGAATGGGTGTAGTCGTTCTGCAGGTAATACAGCGTGGCCCGCCGGTTCCAGCCCTCGACGTAGTCGGGACGCAGCTTCACGACCGCGTCGAGCAGCTTCAGCGCGACATCCACCTGCTTGGCATCCATGGCGGCCTTGGCACGCATCATCAGCAGGGCCGTGGTGTCGCTGGTGGTCTGGGTCCACAGCGCCCAGATTCGCGCTTCCACATGCTTGGCGCTGTCCTCGTCAGGCGCCACCTTGAGCGCCCCGAACAGGAAATCCAGACCGCGGGTGCGGTCGGCGGGAATCTTGGGCAATTTGGCGGGAGGTTCCGGGAGCTTCTTCTGCTCCGTCGGCGGTGCGACCCTGGGGTCTTTCCCCTGGGCGAACACCGGCGCGGCGGCGAACGCCGCGATCAGTACAATTCCAAAACCTGCGGTCGGGAATCTGAGCGCCATCAGGGAAGTGTAGGCGCGAAAAACCGCGCTGCAAAGCAGCAAGACCGTCACACAGCCGTGATGAAAGCGATTTTTCAGACGGCCCGGAGGCAGCCGATCAGACCAGACTCAGTCGCAATCAGCCCTGACGGGCCTTGAAGCGGCGCTGAACCTTGTTGATCACGTAGACGCGACCCTTGCGACGGACGAGAACGTTGTCACGATGGCGGGCGCGCAGCGACTTCAGCGAGTTACGGACCTTCATGGGACAATCCTGATCTTTTGAAAGGCCGTGTTGGACAGGCCGAAAGTGGCAAAATGGGCTTTAGTCCCGCCGGCAGCTTGGCCGCCCGAGACAGCCGGTTTCTAAGCCATCGGGCGCCGGACTGTCAATCCGCCCGGTGCCCCTCCCGCAACATTGTTGCGGCTATTCCTGCGGAACATGGGCCGCCTGGACCACGGTTTTCCACTTCCCGATCTCGGAATCCACGAAAGCGGTAAAGGCGGCGCCGGTCTGCCTGCCCGGCTCGACCCCCTGGGTGGCAAACTTCTCGCGCGTGACCGGGGCCGCCAGGATGTCGTTCATCGCCGCGACCAGCTCGGTGTAGGCCAGGTTGCCGTCCGCCTTGGGCATATAGAGCCCGAACCAGGCCATCGCCTCGAATCCCCTGACTCCGGCCTCGTCGAGGGTCGGCACGTCCGGCAACGACGTCGCCCGTTGCAGGCTGGTTACCGCCAGCACCCGGATGGTACCGGCCTGCGCTGCCGGAATGACGGTCGGCAGCGAATCGAACATCATCGGGATGTGGCCGCCAACCAGATCGTTCATCGCTGGCGCGGCGCCCTTGTAGGGAATGTGCACGATATCGATGCCGGCCATCTGTTTGAACAATTCCCCGGACAGATGATTCGCGCCGCCGATCCCGGCCGAGCCGAACGACAACTTGCCCGGCTCCTTCTTCGCCATGGCGATGAGTTCGGCCACGGTCCTTGCCGGGAAGTCCTTCGTCACCACCAAAGCGTTGGGCGCGGTGGCCACCAGCGCCACCGGCGAGAAGTCGTTCTGCGTGTCATAGGGCAGCTTGCGGTACAGGCTGGGATTGATGACGTGATGGGTCGCGGTCAGCAGCAGCGTGCCCCCGTCCGCGGGCGACTTGGCCACCATCTCGGAGCCGATGGCGCCGGACGCGCCGGCGCGGTTCTCGACCACGGTGCTGACGCCGAGCCGCTCGCCGAGATACTGCGCAATGAAGCGCGCCAGAATGTCGGTGGTGCCGCCAGCGGGGAACGGCACCACGATGCGGATGGCGCGGACCGGAAAATCATGTGCCCGGGCGCCAGTCAAAGCGGCAGCAAGCAGCAGGCATGAAAGCAGCAGCGTCGGAAACCTTCTCATGTCGACTCCCCCGTGATGATCGCCGGGGACGTTGCCCCAGCCCCAGTGCCGCTCACGTCAGACAGGAAACTCCACCATGGCCTCGCCGGTCGCGACCTTCTCGTCATTCTGGTTGCGCACCAGCACGTCGATCAACACCCAGCGCGATCGCTCGGTGAGCTGCTTCGCCTTGATGATGCCGACCGGCTGGATGGTATCGCCCGGCTTCACCGGCTTCAGCCAGCGGGTCTCGAGCCGGCGGTGAACAGCACCGGCCGGATAGGCCCAGTCGGTGATCATGCGGGTGATCAGACCGAAATTGTTCATGCCGTGCATGATGATGCCGCCGAAATTGGTCCTGCCGAAATTGCCCTTCATATAGTCGTCGTCGAGATGCAGCGGGTTGTAGTCGAGCGAGCCATCGCAGAAGAGCCGGATCGACTCGCGCGAGACGGCAAAGCTGGGGCCGTCGATGGTGTCGCCGGCGGAAAGAGTCTCGAAGGTTGTCATCGTCCTGAATCCTCTCGTTCACCTCGGCCGGATGGTCTGGCCGCGGCCGGAACAGATCACCTCGCCGTGCTGGTTGAAGAAGACGTTGTCGTGGACCACGAACAGCCGCTCGCGCTTGATGAACTTGTCGAGCGCGCGGGCCTGCAGCGTGATGGTGTCGCCGGGCCGAGCCGGCTTGTTGTAGCTCCACGACTGGCCGGCATTGACCGTGCCCGGCGTGCGCATCCAGTCGTCCGCCGGCGTGCAGGCAAACATCAGCAGGATGTGGATCGACGGCGGTGCGATCAGCCCGCCATAGGGCGTGGTCCTGGCATAGGCCTCGTCGAAATAGAGCGGGTGGTCCTCGCCGACCGAACGGCAATACAGTTCGATGGCCTCGCGGGTCAGCAGATAGGGCAGCGTCTTGCGCGGCTCGCCAGGGACGATGTCATCCCAGACCTTGCGCAGATTGGCGTCTTTCCAGAAATCGGTTTCGAAATCCTGCGCTTGCGCCGTCACGTCCCCTCCCATACTGTTCGCCTGACGAACTTAAGTATCGCCTTGTGAACAGTATACACCGCTGTTCCCGACTGACAATCCCGAGCGAGGTCCCCGCCATGGCCAAGGAAAGCGACGGTTACGTCCGCGCCATCGCAAGGGGCTTTGCCGCCATCGAGGCGCTTGGCCGCCCGCCGGGGCGCCATACCCTTTCGGAGGTCGCCGTTGCCGCCGGACTGTCGCGGGCCACTGCCCGGCGCATGCTGGCGACACTTGTGGCGTTGAACTATTGTGAGGCCGATGGCCGCTATTTCAGCCTGCGTCCCCGCGCGCTCGGGCTCGGCCTGTCCTACCTCAACGCCCTGCCCTACTGGGGCTATGCGCAGCGGGCTTTGGAAGACCTGCGCAACGAGATCGGCGAATCCTGCGCGCTCGCGGTGCTCGACGAGACCGAGATCGTCTATGCGCTGCGGCTGCCGGCGCGCCGTATTCTGTCCGCCAATCTCGGCGTCGGCAGCCGGCTGCCGGCGCATGTGGTCTCGCTCGGCCGCGTGTTGCTGGCGGCATTGCCGCCGGACCGGCGGGCACATTATCTCGCCACCACCGAGCTGAAGCCGATCACGCCGCGCACCATCGTCGATTCGGCGCAACTCGGCCGCGAACTCGACCGCGCGGAAGCGCAGGGCTACGCCTGGATCGACGGCGAACTGGATCCGGCGATCTGCGGAATGGCGGTGCCGCTGCGCGATCCGGCCGGACGCGTGGTCGCGGCGCTGAGCATCAACACGATTTCAGGCACCGTGGACGAGCCCGCGGCCAAAGCGCGTTTCCTGATTCCGCTGCGGCGCACCGCGCAGGATATCCGGACACAAACCTCGCTGGCCGGGTAGCGCCCCCAAGCTTTCAATGCCCGGAGCTTTTTGTTAATGCAGCGCCAACCCGCGCCAGGCGCCATATGAGGAAAATCGGGCATGCAGCTGCTCAATCCGGACGATCTCGTCGCCATCGATATCCATACCCATGCCGAGGAGCCGTGCGGCTGCCATGGCGACGACGGCTATGACGATTTCCAGGCGCAGATGGCCGAGTATTTCAAGTCGCCGCACAAGCACCCGCCGACCATCCCTGAAACCGCCGCCTATTATCGCGCGAAGAACATCGCCGCGGTGATCTTTCCGGTCGACGCCGAGCGCGAGACCGGCTTCCGCCGCTACAACAATGACGAGATGATCGAACTGACGCGGCAGAACGCCGACGTGCTGATCCCGTTCGCCTCGATCGATCCGCACAAGGGCAAGCTCGGCGTGCGCGAGGCGCGGAGGCTGATTGCCGACTACGGCATCAAGGGCTTCAAATTCCATCCGACCATGCAGGGCTTCTATCCCAACGACCGCTTGGCCTATCCGCTGTACGAGGCGATCCAGGAAGGCGGCGCGATCGCGCTGTTTCACACCGGCCAGACCGGCGTCGGCTCCGGCATGTCCGGCGGCATGGGGATGCGGCTGAAATATTCCAACCCGATGTATATCGACGACGTCGCGGTGGATTTCCCGGACATGAAGATCATTCTCGCGCATCCCTCCTTCCCCTGGCAGGAAGAGGCGCTGTCGGTGGCGACCCACAAGCCCAACGTCTACATCGACCTGTCGGGCTGGTCGCCGAAGTACTTCCCGCCGATCCTGGTGCGCTACATCAACTCGATCCTGCAGGACAAGATGCTGTTCGGCTCGGACTGGCCCGTGATCATGCCGGACCGCTGGATGGCCGACTTCGCCAAGCTCGAGATCCGCGGCGAAATCCGGCCCAAGGTGCTGAAGAACAACGCGCGAAAACTGCTCGGCATATGACGAAGGACGACATGGCCACGACGAATGTGCTTCAGGACAGGCTGTTGATCGCCAGGCATTACGCCGCAGTGGTCACGGCATTCATGCTGCCTTTCACGACCAGCGGACAAGCCATCGCGGTCTCGGTTCTCGCGGTGCTCGGTCTGCTGACGCTCGATCGGGATCGGTTCATCGCAACCCTGCGGATGCCGGCGGCGTGGCTTCCTGTGCTGCTGTTCGCATTTCTCCTGGTCGGCGTGCTGTGGTCGATGCAGCCGATCGGCCCCGCGCTGAAATGGGTCGGCCCTTACGTCAAGCTGCTGTTGATACCGCTGCTGATGGCCATGTCCATCACGCCGAAGCAGGCGATCCAGATCGGCTATGGCTTCCTGGCATCCTGCATCGTCATTCTGGCGATCTCCTATATCACGATGCTGTGGCCGGGCGGTCCCGGGCTATGGTTCAAGACTCCCGGCATCCCCTTCAAGGACAACGCCGTCCAAAGCGAGTGCTTCTCCTTGTGCGCCTTTGGCCTTGCGTTCGCCGCGGTCAGGGGCTGGCGCCGTGGAAAAAGCCGCCGCGCGATCCTGATGATCGCTCTTGCGTTGCTGTTTTTCGCGAACGTGTTTCTGATCTACATTTCGAAGACCGGCATGCTCGTGGCCGGCGTGCTGCTCGCATTGTTTCTGATTCAATTGAATGGCTGGCGCCGCGCGATGCTTGTCGGGGCGAGCGCCGTTGTCATTGCAGCACTCTCCTTGTGGATGTCCTCAGGAGCGCAAAGGCGGCTCGCCGAAATTGCGACGGATATCCAGCAGGCGAGCACCGGCGCACAGGAAACCCTGTCCACCGCATCCCGGATCGATTTCTGGAACAAGGCAGCTATCTTTGTGAAGGAAGCGCCCTTGTTCGGCCACGGCACCGGCAGTATCAGGCCGCTGTATCAATCGATGGAGGCCTCGCATCCTTCTCCCTATGGCGAAGCGGTCGCGGATCCTCACAATCAGTTTCTTCACGTGACCCTGCAGATTGGTTTGGTCGGCGGTCTTGTCCTGCTTGCCATGTGGGCGGCTCATGCGCAGATGTTCCTTGGGCGCGATATGGCCAGCGTCCTCGGTCTGGCGGTGGTGGTGCAGAATTTCCTCGGCTCGCTTTTCAACAGCCACATCTCTCAGGTCACGCAGGGTATGCTCTACTGCCTGGCAGTCGGCATTCTGGGATCGGTGGTGCGCGGCGCAGCATCGCAAACAGCGAGTCAGCCGAGTTCGAACGACACAGCGATGGAAAGGCTGCCGACGGCCGCTGCCGATTCCCGGTGAAAAACGAGCTGCAACTCCGGGTCAGCGCTCCCCTATCGCCTGCTCATTGAAGACTGCACCGTTGTTGGCTCGCCGTTAGCCTCTCCACTTTCTACCCGCCTGTATGACGGCCTGGCGGTACCGACACGAGCCCCACATGAGCCTTGAGTCCGTCCGCGCATTTTTCGCGAGCCAGGCCCCCGACATCGCCGTCCTCGTCTCCGACCGGAGTTCGGCCACCGTGGCGCTGGCCGCCGAGGCGTTCGGCGTCGAGCCGGCGCGGATCGCCAAGACATTGTCGCTGCGGGTCGGCGACCGCGTGGTGCTGGTGGTCACCAGGGGCACGGCACGTCTCGACAACAAGAAGGCCAAGGCGGCGTTCGGCGCCAAGCCGCGCATGCTCGAGGCCGACGAGGTGGTGGCCCTGACCGGCCACCCCGTGGGTGGCGTCTGCCCGTTCGGGCTGGCGACGCCGTTGCAGGTCTACTGCGACGTCTCGCTGAAGGCCTTCGACGAGGTGCTGCCGGCGGCGGGCTCGGCCAACAGTGCGGTGCGGATCCCGCCGTTGCGGATGGCCGAACTGGTCGGCGCCGCGTGGGTCGACGTATGCCAGGACCCCGCCATGCTGAAGGACGACGTGGCGGCGGCGCCATAGGCGGGGAATATTTCCACCGGCTGGGGGCGCGAAAAGAAAACAACACCAGCGTGCTTTTGCACGAAACGGTGTGCCTGTTGCTATTTTCGCGGCGGCCTCGACAGCGGCTCCGGCACGCATGATTTTCCATCTGATGGACGTGCGACGTCCCGCAGCCAGAACTGGACTGCGCAGCCGGAATGACCGTCATGAGATCGCGAAGCCCCGCGCCCCGTTCGCACTTGCTCCGCACATGGCGGCTCCTGGCCGCCATCGTCGCGGTCGCCGCCGACAGCCTGCCCGCCGCCGGCGCC
>DATCUS010000271.1:0-16063 GCA_036561845.1 Tardiphaga sp.
CGGCGCGCGCGCCGAGCGCGGCCGCCAGCACGACGGCGAGACACTGGCCGATCGCGCACAGCCTGCGCTGCCATGCGGTCGGTCGGGGCCGGGTCGGATCGGACATGACGACTTCCAGAATCGCTGTCGGAATGAAAACGCCGCAAAAAGAGGGCTGCTTGGTCATCAAAATGAGGTGCCGCAAATGCCGGCATTCACCTCCGGCAGCAGTGATGCACGCATTTCCCGAGCGGCCAAGATCGCTCATCCGCAGCGTGCACGTTTGTCCGCTGGAGTGTTAAACAGGCAACAGTGCAACCTGCGGGGTGGGCGACCCGGACCGGGTCAGCCGGTCGCGGTATCGCGCATCATCCAGGGCTGGAAGCGCGCGACGATGGCGGCAGGGATCGGCGCCGGTTCGCGGCTGTCCTGGCCGACCATCACCGTGGTCGATGTCGCCGACGCCATGCACTTACCGTCCGAGAATACCACCTGCGAGAAGGTCGCCGAGGTGCGGCCGAGCTTGAGGACACCGAGGCCGAGCTCGATGGTGCCGGGCCAGTGCAGTTCGGCGCGATAGTGGATGTTGAGCTGGACCAGGACCCAGGCGAGGCCGGGCTGCATCAGGCCGTAGCCGGGATCCTTCACCAGCATCACCCGGCTGGTCTCGAAATAACTGGCATAGACCGCATTGTTGACGTGCTGGTTCGGATCGAGGTCGGCGAAGCGCACATTGTCGGTCAGGCGATAGGGGAAGTTCTCAAGCAGCGGCGGCGTTGCCCGGGCGGGTGCGTTCACGAAGCGTCTCCAGCGTTTTGTGACTGTTACAGCCCAGTTGCCGGGCGCGGGCAAGGGCGGGCCGCGGATTTATGGCTTTCCTCGTCCGGCATGGTTGGCTAGACAATTCGGGCCGGATGGCGCCGGGCCACGGGCAAGGTTCAACCGAGAAGAAACCACCATGAGCGAAACGATCAAGACCGACGTGCTGATCATTGGCGCGGGTCCCTGCGGGCTGTTTGCCGTTTTCGAACTTGGCCTGCTCGACATGAAGACCCACCTCGTCGATATCCTCGACAAGCTGGGCGGCCAGTGCGCCGAGCTCTATCCGGAAAAGCCGATCTACGACATTCCCGGCATTCCCATGGTCACCGGCCAGGGCCTCACCGACGCCCTGCTGGAGCAGATCAAGCCGTTCAGCCCGACCTTCCACCTCAATGAAATGGTCGAGACCATCGAGAAGATCGGCGATCCCCTGTTTCGCGTCACCACCGATGCCGGCCAGGTGTTCGAGTGCAAGGTGGTGGTGATTTCCGCAGGCGGCGGTTCGTTCCAGCCGAAGCGTCCGCCGGTGCCGGGCATCGAGGCCTATGAAGGCACGTCGGTGTTCTATGCCGTGCGAAAAATGGAGCAGTTTCGCGACAAGAGCATCCTGATCGTCGGCGGCGGCGATTCCGCGCTGGACTGGACGCTCAACCTGCAGCCGATCGCCAAGCGCGTCACGCTGCTGCACCGGCGCGACGATTTCCGCGCCGCCCCGCACAGCGTCGAGCAGATGCGGACGCTGGTGGCGTCCGGCCAGATGGATCTCAGGATCGGGCAGGTCACCGCGCTGGAAGGCGATGCCGGCATGCTGTCGGGCGCGGCGGTCAAGGGCAGCGACAATGAAACCTTCAAGGTCGATTGCGATACCATGCTGCCGTTCTTCGGCCTGACCATGAAGCTCGGACCGGTGGCCAACTGGGGCGTCAAGCTGGAGAACAACCTGGTGCCGGTGGAAACCGCCTCGTTCGAGACCAATGTGCCCGGCATCTTCGCTATCGGCGACATCAACACCTATCCCGGCAAGCTCAAGCTGATCCTGTCCGGCTTCCATGAGGGGGCGCTGATGGCGCAGAAGGCACATCGCTATGTCTATCCGGACAAGCGACTGGTGTTTCAGTACACGACGTCGTCGTCGAGCCTGCAGAAGAAGCTCGGCGTCAACTGAACTTCTGCGCGATCGGGACCGCGCCGTCGCCGGCGCGGTGTGGCCAAGGTGTGGCGACTTCACAAAGCGAAATCCCGTTCGGGATCACAATTCTTGCAAAAGCCATCAAGCAGCGGCACTCTGCGGCTGACAGTGCAGAGTTCCCGTCGCAACCTCGCGATGCCCGGCCCGGTGATCACCATGTTCAGAGTACTATCCACCCTTCGACTGACCGGCGCGCTCGGCGCCGCGATCGCAGCGCTGATCCTGTCGGCGACGCCGATGCGGGCGCAGGAACCCACGGCCGTGGGACTCTGGCAGAAGGTCGAGAAGAACCAGCCGGTGGTCTGGGTGCTGATGGTCGACCGCAACGGCGTGTTCGAAGGCGCCATCGCCAAGACCTTTCCCAATCCGTCGGAGCCGGCCAACGACTTCTGCGTCAAATGCGTCGATGACCGCAAGGATGCGCCGGTGCTGGGCATCTCCTTCATCCGCGGCATGAAGCATGTCGGCCTGAAGTACGAGGACGGCAACATTCTCGATCCGCGCGACGGCAAGATCTACAAGGCCAAGATGAGCGTCAGCCCGGACGGCCAGACGCTGACGCTGCGCGGTTACTGGGGCATTTCCCTGCTCGGCAAGGACGAGACCTGGTACCGGCTGCCCGACGCCATGATCGCCTCGCTCGATCCCGGGGTGCTGGCGAAGTATCTGCCCGAGCAGGCCGCCGCCCTCGCTGCAGCGGCCGCGAAGCCGCCGACGGGCGCGATCAGGCCGACCGCGGCGGCGGCCAAAAAGCCGGCAGCGCAGCCGAAGTAATCCGACGATTGCCCTGCGGCGCGAGGGCCGTCGAGCGCGACGTGGTGATAGCCGGATGGGGCGAACGCTGAGCCGGCGTGTGCGCCTGGCGCCATTGCGCGATCACGGACGGCCGAGTGTATGCAGCACGTTGCCCGCTTCGGGCGACGCCGCCATTTCGCGCGACCAGGCTTCGGACTTGTCCCTGATTTCCCCCGGCGTCATTCCGAATTGCCGACGGAAGGCGCGCACAAATGTCGAATCGCCGCTGAACTGGAGATCAACGGCGAGATCGATCAGGCGGTTGCCCCGCGTGCCCGGAGCGATCAGCAGGCGCAGGGCGCGATTGAGCCGCTGGTCCTGCACGTAGCGTGCGAGCCCGCCATCGGGACCGAACAGCCGGTACAGGCTGGCGCGAGACAGATGAAAGCGCCGGCCGAGATTCTCGGCACTGACCGCGCCGGTCTCGAGACGGGTGTCGATATGATGCTTGATCGCAGCCAGCAGCATTCGCCGCTCCGCCCGTCCGGCCTTGCCGTGGGCGTCGGCCGCCCGTCCAGCCAATTCGGCAATGATGTCGCATATGGCCTCGACGGCGGCCTTGGTGGCGGCGGAAGTGCTGTCGTCTTCCGGTTGGCGCCACAGCGCCGAAAATTGATCGGCGAGGAGACGGGCCCGGCGATCGGCCTCAGGCAGCAGTATCGCGGTCGCCGAATCCGGATGCGCCAGCCGCGGCGCGAGTAGCGGACGCGGCACGATCAGCGATGTCAGCCGTGAGCGGTCGTTGCCCTCGCCCGTCAGCATCGTCCGGTTCGGTTGCGCCATGTCGATCAGGCAGATGTCGCCGGGGCGTAGCATGACGTCACGACGGCCGGAGGTGAAGTGCATCTGCCCTCGCTGGCAGAGCGCGATCTGATAGTGATCGAGGCCGCCGCGCGCGACATGCGCAGCAGTGCGGTCATATTCCAGCGGCGTGGACACCGCCTCGACCAGCAGGCAGTCGCCGGCCGGCTTCGTTGTCGAGTCGACCCGAAAATCGTCCGGCGAACCCTGCGGGATGACCTCGCAGATATCCACGGTCGCAGCGCGGAGTGCCGCCAGCGCCTGCGCGCCGATGCCGGAAGTGGCCGCCGTCTCTTGCTCGCTCATGACTTCCTCGCCCGTATCGTCGTCGACCAGGCAAAGCCAACGCTTTGCTGCTCAATCCCCGGCGCTCAACGGCAACTTCACGGCCGCTTTGTAGTCACCGGAAAATCGAGGTGCAAGCGACACGGATATGACCACGCCGTGTGTTTGTTGTGTGGGCAGGGCGAATGTAACTACCCTTTCCCACGTCGCGAGCACATGTGCTGTCCCTGCATCAGTGTTCGGCCGAATTGGCGGGTGAGACGCTGGGCACATCGCCCGACGGGAAGGGCTGCTAACGCTTGCCCGAGCTTCTCAAGACTGCGCGATTTTTCTCAATGGTCGGCAGTCTCCGTGTTCATCGGTGTCAGCGATCGTTATGGCAATCAGGTCTTCCGTGCATTCGCGCACCACGCCCGGGGCGCAACCTTCGCTGGATCGTCGGCATGCCCGCGCGGCAGGTTCGTTGAAATGGCGCCTGCTGGTCTCGGTCGCGCCGCTGGCCAGCCTTGCTCTGGCGACGCCGGCCCTGGCTGAAATAACCAATTACGGCCTGCTCGCCGACATCAACTCCGGCCCGGGCCAGGTCGCCATTTTCGACACGCAAACCAATACGACGATCGGTTCTCCCATCACGACCGGCAACTATCCGGGGGGTTCGGTGTTCTCGGCGGACGGACGCCTGGCCTACCTGACCAATGCGGGTGGCAATTCGATCTCGGTCATCGATGTCGTCGCCCGGACGGTCGTCGCCACGATTGCGGTGGGCTTAAGGCCCTACGGCGTCACGCTCAGCCCGGATGGCCAATTCCTATATGTCACCAATTACAATTCTGGCACGGTTTCGGTCATCGCCACGGCCACCAACACCATCGTCGGCTCGCCGATCACGCTGGCATCTGGCGCTCTCGGCATTGCCGCCTCCCACGACGGCGGCACACTCTATGTCTCGAACCAGAGCGCTGGTACTGTGTCGATCATCGACGTGGCAACCAGGACCGTCGTGGGTACTGTCGCCGTCGGAAACAGCCCAAGCGACGTGGTCGTCTCGCCGGACGGCAGCAAAGTCTATGTCGTCGGTACGGGCAGCAATAGCGTTTCGGTCATCGACACGGCGACACAGACCGTCACGGCGGCGATTACGGTTGGCGCGCTTCCCTGGAGCGTCGTGGTTACGCCTGATGGCAGCAAGGCCTATGTCGTCAATGAGGGCGTCAACAACGTTTCGGTCATCGACACGACGACCAACACCGTTGTTGGCACCATTGCAGTGCCGGGCCTTGGCGTTGCCATCGCGATAACGCCGGACGGCAGTCGCGTTTACGTGACCACCGTCGGCGTCGGGACGGTTAGCATCATCGATACGGCCACGAATGCCGTGATTGGATCGTTCGGCACTGCCCTCGGCAATCAGAATTTATTCAACGGCTGGATCGGGCCCAACATCATCGTGTCGTCAGGCGGCCCGCTCACGGTGGCCAATGACGCGGCGTTGACGACGCTCGGCTTCGGCCAGTACGTCGATTTCAACGGCGGTACGCTGAAGCTCACGGGTACTTTCAACAGCGCGCGCACGTTTTCGCTGCTGACCCTCGGCGGCATCGTCGACACCAACGGTTTCGATGCGACGATCTCCGGCGCCATCATCAATAACGGTTCGCTGACCAAGGAGGGGCTGGGGACGCTGACGCTCACGGGTGCCAATACCTATACGGGCGGCACCTTGGTGACCGGTGGCCTGATCAATTTCAGTGCCGCCAACAATTTCGGCACCGGGCTGATCACGCTCGACGGCGGCGGCCTGCAATGGGCGACCGGCAACACCACCGACATCTCCTCCCGGCTCGCCGCCTTCGGCAGCAACGGCGCGACCTTCGACACCAACGGCAACAACGTGACGCTGGCGTCCGCCCTGACCGGCACGGGTAGCTTGACCAAGATCGGCGCCGGCTCGCTCGTCCTTTCGACCATTGAGGCCTACACCGGCGCCACCATCATCGCCGGCGGCACACTGGCGCTGAGTGGCATCGGCAGCATTGCGGCCTCGAGCGGCGTGAGCGTCGGCGCCGGGGCGACCTTGGACATCTCCGGCACGAGCGCCGGCGCGACCATCGCAACGCTGGCCGGCGTCGCTGGCGCGACCGTCATCCTCGGCGGCCAGACACTGACACTGGCGAATGCATCGACGACCTTTGGCGGCCTGATCACGGGCACCGGCCGGCTGACGCTGGCCGGCGGCACCGAGACGCTGACCGGTCCCGCCAGCTATACTGGCGGCACCACCGTCCAGGCCGGCACGCTGGTGCTCGGCAATGCCGGCGCACTTGGCACCGGTTCGCTCGCGCTGGCAGCCGGCACCACGCTCGGCTTCATCGGCGGCAACTACATGATCGCCAACAATATTTCGATTTCCGGCGACCCGACGTTTGCGCCCGCGGCAAGCACCATCCAGACATTGTCCGGCGTGATCTCGGACGGCGGATCGGCCGGCACGCTGGAGATGATCGGGCCGGGCAGCCTGGTGCTGACCGGCACCAACACCTACACCGGCGCCACCATTGTCGCCGGCGGCACGCTGGCGCTGAGCGGCACCGGCAGCATCGCAGCGTCGAGCGGCGTGAACATCGGAAGCGGCGCGACCTTCGATATTTCCGCCACGAGTGCCGGCGCAACCATCGCAACACTCGATGGCGTGGCCGGCGGCACCGTCGCGCTCGGCAGCCAGACCCTGACACTGTCGAATGCGTCGACGACGTTCGGCGGCGTCATTGCTGGCAGTGGTGGGCTGACCCAGGCCGCCGGGCAGGAGACGCTGACCGGTGCCAACACCTATACCGGCGCCACGACGATCAACGGCGGCACGCTGTTCATCGGCGGATCGATCGCCGGCTCGCCGACGACGGTCGGCAGCGGCGGGACGCTTTCCGGCACCGGCACCGTCGGCAACGTCACGGTGGCCGGCGGCGGCATGCTGGCGCCGGGCTCCGGTGTCGCCGGGACCACATTGAATGTCGCCGGCAATCTCGCCTTCCAGTCCGGTGCGCTATATCAGGTGCAGGTCAATCCGCTGACCGCGTCCTCGACCATTGTCAGCGGCAGCACCGCGCTCGCCGGCACCGTCCAGGCATTTTTTGCGGCCGGCAGCTACGTCGGCAAGAACTACACCATTGTCACCGCCGCCAGCCGAAGCGGGAGCTTCGAGGGGCTGACGACCAGCGGCCTGCCGACCGGATTTTCCGCCAGCCTCGACTACTCAACGCCGAACAGCGTGACCCTCGACCTCCAGGCCGGGCTGCAGCAGGTCGGTGACCTGGCCGGCAACCGCAAGAACGTCGCCGGTGCGCTCGACAGCTATTTCAACAACGGCGGCGCGCTGCCGCCCGGCTTCGTCGCCCTGTTCGGCCTCACCGGCAGCAATCTCGCCACTGCGCTGGGCCAGCTCTCGGGCGAGCCGGCCACCGGCGGGCAGCAGGGCGCATTCCAGATGACGTCGGGCTTCCTCGGCCTGATGACCGATCCCTTCGTGGATGGCCGCGGCGGCGCCGCCGGCTCCGGAGCGCTCGGCTTTGCCCCGGAGCGGGCGGCGCTGCCGCCGGACATCGCCTCGGCCTACGCGGCCGTGACGAAGGCGCCGTCACCGACTGCGCCGTCGTTCGAGCCGCGCTGGAGCCTGTGGGGATCGGCCTATGGCGGCAGCAATCGCACCAGCGGCGACATTGCGGTCGGCAGCAGCGACCTGTCGGCGCGCACCGGCGGCTTCGCGGCTGGCGCCGACTATCAGCTGTCGCCGTCGACGGTGGTCGGTTTTGCGCTGGCCGGCGGCCAGAGCAGCTGGAGCCTCGCGCAAGGGCTCGGCGGCGGCCGCAGCGATTCATTCCAGGCCGGCATCCATGGCAGGACGACCTCGGGCCCGGCGTATCTCGCGGCTTCCTTTGCCTTTGCCAACCACTGGATGTCGACCGACCGCACCTCCTTCGCATCCGATCGCCTCACCGCCAGCTTCAACGCGCAGAGCTATGGCGGCCGGCTCGAGGCTGGCTATCGGATTGCCTCGTCGTTCGCCGCCGTCACGCCCTATGCGGCGGTCAATGCGCAGCTGTTCGACACGCCATCCTACCGCGAAAACGATCTGACCGGAGGCGGCTTCGGCCTCAGCTATGCCGGTCGCAGCGCGACCGATACCCGCGGTGAAGCGGGTGCCCGCTTCGACCGCTCGGTGGCGATCAATGCGAGTTCGCGGCTGACGCTGCGCGCAAAACTCGCTTACGCGCATGACTGGGTCAGCGATCCCTCGTTGACCGCCACCTTCCAGGCACTGCCGGGCGCCAGCTTCGTCGTCAGCGGCGGCGCGGCGCCACGCGACTCCGCCCTGGCCTCCGTCGGCGCCGAATGGCGCTTTGCCAATGGCTTTGCGCTCGGCGTCAAGTTCGACGGCGAATTCGCAAGCCGCAGCCAGACCTACGCCGGTACCGGGACGGTGCGCTACGCGTGGTGAATGCCCAACTTGAATTGAAGCGGCCGGCCGTTCGGCGCTCGTTTCAGCGCGCGCCTGATGTCGGCGTCGGCGGCGCCAGCGGCTCCTGGACGACCTCGGCCTCGTTGCCGAGACGCAGCACGTCGGCTGCTGCGGGCAGCGCCGCATCGGCCATGGCGGCATGGCCCTCGGCGGTGGGATGGATGGCGCCGCCGTAGACGGCCGACAGCACGCCCCAGGTGGCGTCGTGGATATCCGCCGGCACGGCCGCCGCCGAATAGCCCTGCGGGTAGGTCATCGCGGCGAAATAGCTGTCATTGGCATCGCGGACCCAGCGGCCGCGCGGCAGGTAGGCGCGAAACTCGCTGGCGCCGCGGCCGCAGGTCAGCGGCTGCTCCGCGGCGGCGACGATGTTGGGATCGAAACTGTCGCCCTTGGCCGAGAAACAGGCGCGGTCGAATTCCGGATCGGACGTCGACCTGGCACAAAATCCGTGATTGGCGAAGGCGGCCTGATGGGCATCGACGAAGGTCATGCGGTCACTGGCCGGGTCGCGGCACAGGATGCCGCCCTGGCACAGCGCAAGCGCCTTGAGTTGCGGCAGAAACTCGCTCTGGACGAAATTCGCCACGTTCGACAGCCGCTTCGGGTCGGCATTGAATGACGGATGGATATCGAAGCCGGCCGGACCGCCCGGGCAGGGTGCGCCGTTGACCAGCGCCGGATTGGCATAGGCGACGTAGACCACGCGGGACAGGTCGGGGCCGACCAGCGGCTTCAGCGCCTCGCGCAATTTCGCGAACCCGGCCGGCAGGTCGCGCGCCAGCGCCGCCCGGGAGTCCTCGACCGATCCGATGATGCCGGTGCGCTTGAACAGCGTGCGCTCGGTGGAGTTGTCGACGATAACGTCGGCGACCAGACCGGAGAAGTTGATGTCGTTGGCGCCGATCGAGAGCAGCACAAGGTCGAGCTTGCGGCCCGGCTGCCGGCGTTTGGCGGCAGTCATCGCCTCACGCAACTCGGCGAGCTGGGCGTTGACGGTGCCCTGGCAATTCATCGCCGTCTTGGTGGTCAGGCATTCCCGCGCGCGCTGCGACCCGAACAGGCCGTCGGCGATGGTCGCGCCTGAACAGGCGAGCGGCAGGTAGGTCACCGCGATGTGCGGATAGTCCACTGCCAGCGCGAGTGCGGTGCGGGTCTGGTAGCTGTACAGCGAACGGTGGCACGCCGAATTCAGCCACGTCGCGCCCTGGCGGTGCCAGGCCTGCAGCGATTCATAGGAATCGCACGAGCGCCCGCCCTTGAAGCCGGCGCGACTCGGCCGGTAGAACTGGTCGCTGGCGACGCCGCCGTAGGATTGGAAGCAGAAGCCGTCGTCGGACAATGCGACCGGCCGGTCCGGGTTGCCCTCGCCGGATGCAACGGAGTCGCCGAGGCCGGCGATCAGCACGTCGCGCACCATGATCTGCGTGACCACCCGCTGCGGCGCGCCGGGTCCGCTGGCAACTTCGACACTGGCCTGGGTCGCGCGGCCGTAGCGGGCGCGGAAATTGATCGGTTCGGCACAGTCGAAGGTCGATTGGCGCGGACCGTCGCCATCGTCGAAGGTCCAGGCGCAGACCGCGCCGACCGGCACGTCGCCGGTCAGGCGCACGGTGACCGGATGCTCGGTGGGCGTCAGATAGCTTTCCTTGACTGTGTCGCGGGTGCACGGCTCGCTGACGCGGCCCGCGAGGTCGATGCACAGCCGGCCAAGCGTGTTGCGAGCCCAGCCGCGGCCGTCGCTCTGCACTTCCAGCGCCTGTTCCGAGGCGAGCACGCTGTGGTTGCGTAGGGCTTCGACGTGAAGCTGGAAGTCGCGCTCCTCGCGAAACAGCCGGAAGCGGTTGCGCACTTCCCATGAAATCTGCATCGGCGCGGCGCCCTGCGCGGCGGCCCGGTCGGCAGGCAAGGCGCTCAGCGCCGCGAACAGCAGGGCGATGCGGATGACGGTGGAGGCGATGCGGATTCGGATCATGGCGTGTTGAACGTCACGGATGGGGCAGAAGTAAGAGGGGCGACCACAAATCGGATCGGCGGGGCGGCCGCAGGATCAGCCCTGCGCCTGCCGGTTCTTGGCGGGATGCGGAATCACCGTCGCCGTGGCCGTGGCGGCGCGACGCTGGGCGGCCTCGACCTGCCTGCGCAGATCCTGCTGCTCCTGGGCGCGGCGCTGCTGCCACGGCAGCATCACGTTGAGCCAGAGTTCGCGGCTTGCCATGATGGCGATGGCCACCGCGAACGGCAGCAGGAAATACAGGATGCGGAACAGCACCAGCGTGGCGACCATCTGCTCGCGGCCGAACTGCGGCAGCGCCACCAGCATGGCGGCGTCGAACACGCCGAGGCTGCCCGGTGCATGGCTGGCGAAGCCGAGCAGGGTGGCGAGAATGAACACCACCGACAGCGAGACGAAATCGATCGCGGGGTCGGCCGGCATCAGCAGGTACATGGCCATGGCGCAGAAGCCGAGATCAACCACGCCGATCATGATTTGCAGCAGCGTGATTCGGGCCGACGGCAGCACCACCTTCCAGCCGTTGCGGCCAAGCTCGCGGCGTTTGTCGCCCATCGACAGCCAGACCAGATAGGCGGCAATACCGACGATGCCGCCGAGGCCGATCAGCCGGTTGACGGCGTCAGGCAGCAGATCCATCGACGTGGCCGCCTGCGGATGCCACAGCATGCCGATGCCGAGAACGAAGGTGTTGCCGAGCCAGAAGGTCAGGCCCGAGATAAAGCAGATCTTGGCGACGTCGATGGCGGTGAGGCCGTAATCGGAATAGATCCGGAACCGGATCGCGCCGCCCGTGAACACTGTGGCGCCGATGTTGTGGCCGATGGTGTAGCTGGTGAAGCTCGACAATGCGGCGATGCGATAGGGAACGTGGCTCTTGCCAATGGTTCGCAACGCGAAGAAATCGTAGAAGGTCAGCGTGCCGAATGCGCCGAGCACGCAGAGCGCCGCGAGCGCGACGTGGAGCGGCGACTTCTCGGTGATCGCCTGCAGGATCACGCCGGCGTCCACGCCCTTGAGGGTGCGCACCAGATGGGTGATCGCCAAGGCGATGATCAGGACGCTCGCCGCGACACCCAGCCGTTTCCAGCCGATGTGCTGCTTGAAGCCGCGCCCAAGCGCGGTCAGCAATTGTCGCATGCGTCCTCCCGATAGGGCGCGAGCAGTTGGAAAGCCGATGGTAGCGACGGGCGGCAAGCGGCGACCAATTCACTCATACGCAAAATTCACTCATCGGCGAAGTCCTTAAGCCAAAAACAGGGCGTTGTGCAGCCCTTGACAACGTTGCCGGCGCGCTTTGCGGCCGGTGCCTACCTGCCGTGTCCGGAGCCCATGGCTGACCGCAAGCCGAGGGTCATCGCCTGCATGGCGACGTCTGATCAGGATCTGCATATAGGCCGCGATCCTGAATCGTCCATCGTCAGTTCCCGCGCGTGTTCCCGGAACATAGCTCCGCGATACCGGTTAGCGAGCTATCAGCAACCGAGCAGACGATGCGTCGCAGCGCGGTCGCGTCGTTCCGTTCACGAAACCACGGTGAAGCAATGGGACTGTTTACAAAAGATATCAAGACCATGGATGACCTGTTCGTGCATCAGCTGCAGGATATCTATTACGCCGAGAAGCAGTTGGTGAAGGCGCTGCCGAAGATGGCGGAGAAGGCCACCGACCCGCAGCTGAAGCAGGGATTCATGACCCACCTCGACGAGACCCAGGTTCATGTGCAGCGCCTCGAGCAGGTGTTCGCCATGCATGGCGCACAGGTCAAGGCAGTGAATTGCCCGGCGATCGACGGCATCATCAAGGAAGCCGATGAGACCGCCGGCGAAGTCGATGACAAGGCGGTACTCGATGCCGCGCTGATCAATGCCGCACAGGCCGCAGAGCACTACGAGATCGTGCGTTACGGCAGCCTCGTCGCCTGGGCCAAGCAGCTTGGCCGCAACGATTGCGCCGCGGTGCTGCAGAAGACCCTCGACGAGGAAAAGGCCACCGACAAGAAGCTCACCACGCTGGCGGAGAGCAAGATCAACCTGCGCGCCGCAAGCTGATCGACTGAACGGGTTGAGACAAAAAGTCGCGCGGGAGAGCCCGCGCGATTTTTTTTGAGCCGATCGGTCGATCGGCCGATCGGCGCTAGGACTTGCGCAGCGCAAAATGCGCGCCGCAAAATGCCATCAATCCGCCGAGGCACAGGGCGGCAAGGCCGGCGAGAACCCCGGCGATGGTCGGCACCGGACTTGGCGCCGATGCGGCCTGGCCAGCACCCGCCAGTACCAGCACGCCGACCGCGACCAGGAACTGGCGCATCCGCTGCGGGATCCGGCCGGATACCGCGCTGTGCATCAGCGTCGCCGTGAGGTAGCCGCCGACAAACGCCACCGAGGCGATCAGCCACCACGCCACCGCGGCACCGGCCGGCATGAAGTCGTGACCGTCGCTGCGCCACAGCCCGCCGAGATCGAGGCCGAAACGCTGGCCGAGCATATGCACGGCAAGCGCCAGCAGGATCCCGGACAGCATGGCGCCGGCCAGGATCAGGCGACGCGGAAAATAGGTGGTCTCGGCCATGGTCGTGCCCAGTGCAGCAGGGGACTTGCTCGCGCGGTTGTCTCCGTGCCTTGTAGGGGAGATCGCCGCAGGAGCGCAAGAAACTGCGATACGCCGTCCGGGCGGCGGGCAATGCATGTTGGAGCGAGAGCAGATTGCAAACGGATGCCGGGATCGCACCTGTCAGCGACAGCTACGCCTATCGGTCGTCGCTGATCGGCGCTGCGCATCAGTTCGAATTGACCGGCGACGGATTGTCGTGGCGGACCGGTCGAAAGGCGGGGCTGTGGCGCTACGCCGACATCGCATCGGTGCGGCTGTCGTACCGGCCCATGGGTATGCAGGCGCGCAGGTTTCGCGCCGACATCGCCAACAAGGACGGTGCGCGGCTTGCGATCATGTCGACCTCGAAACAGACCCTGGCGCTGATGGAGCCGCAGCCCGGCTATCGCGGCTTCATCCTGCGGCTGCACGCGCATCTGGCGGGTGCCGGCGGTGCAGCGAATTTGAGCGGCGGTCTGCGAGCTGCTATCTACAACGTCCTTCTGGCGCTGACGGCATTGGTCGGCATTGCGATGGCCGCGCTGCTGGTCCGCGCGCTGTACACCAGCGAGATCGGCGGCGTGATCTTCATCGTCGGCTTTTCCGCGCTGTTCGGCTGGCAGATCGGTGGCTTCCTGCGCCGCAACCGGCCGCGCAGCTACACATTCGATGCCGTGCCGGAAGAGTTGCTGCAGTAGCTGCTACTTCCTGACCACCAGCACCGAACACTTGGCATAGCGCACCACATGGCCGGCATTGGAGCCGAGGAAGTAGGTGCGCATGGCCGGGCGGTGCGAGGTCATCACGATCAGTTCGGCCTTGATCGCCGCCGCCTCTTCGAGGATCTCGTGATAAATGCCGCCCTGGCGCACCACCGTGGAGATCCGGTCCGGCGCGATGCCGGATTCGGTGGCGACGATGGCCAGCGCCTGCTCCGATGCGACGCGCTGCTGGGAATCGAAATCCGCCGGCACGTATTCCGCCAGCATCACCGGCGTCATCGGCAGCACGTTGATGAGCCGTACCTTGCCGCCGTAGGTCTGCGCCAGCGACGCGGCGGTGGCGATGGCCGATTTGGCGAGTTCGGCTTCGCCGAGATCGATCGGGACGAGAATGGTCTTGAACATCTGCGCCTCCCCGCGGGGAGACTAGCACGATTGCGACGGTCGCGCAGGCTGGTTCAGCCGCCCCTGAGCAGCTTCGGGCTGACGAAACGGACCAGCTTGCCGCCGCGGAACGCGACGTCGCCCCAGTCGTCGATGGCAAAGTCAATCACCGCGAGGCCGGAGGTCGGCAGGTTGTCGGCGATGGCCTTCCGGCCGGCGGCGTCGCCCCCGCCGATCAGCCCGAGCGCCAGTTCGTGCAGGCCGGGATTGTGGCCGATGATCATCAGCGTGGCGGGATCCTCGACGGCAGCGGCGCGGATCACCGCCAGCAGGTCGGTGGGGCCGGCGTGGTAGATTTCGTCGAGATGCGCTGCCGGCGCAGGCCGCGCGGCATTGATGCCGATGGCCAGCTGGCTCCAGGTCTGCTGCGCCCGCACTGCGGTCGAGACGCAGACCAGATCCGGCAGCGGCGGATGTTTCGCCAGCCAGGCGCCGAGGGCGAGGGCGTCGACCTGGCCGCGCTCGTCGAGCCGGCGATCGAAGTCCTTCCCGCTCGGCGCGTCCGTTTCCGTCTTGGCGTGGCGCAGCAGCAACAATCGGCGCATGGCGCGATCTCGATTCTCGGCGGAAACTCGGTGCGGGGAAGGACGGACGCAATCAGGCTTGCGGAATACTGGACAAGCGTGCGCAGGACAAGGTGACAAGCGGCTGAGGGGTGCTTAAGAAAATGCCATGGCCGCAGCTTCGTCCCCACCCCCAACCGCCGCACCCGATGCCGCCACCCTGCTGCCGGACCATCGGCGACTGACGTTCGATCTTGATGTCGACGTTTGCGTGGTCGGGGCGGGGCTGGCCGGGCTTTCGGTCGCGCTCGAGGCGGCCAGGCTGGGCGCCAGCGTCGCGGTCCTCGAGGGCCGGCAGGTCGGCTGGAACGCCTCCGGCCATCAAATGGGCTCGGTGATGCCCGGCTTCGGCCTGCCGCTGCAGGACATCATCGCGAGGATCGGCCTTGAGGACGCCGGCGAATTGTGGGCGCTGTCGCAGGAGGGCGCCGAAGCGGTGCGCGCCCGGGCCACCGAGGAACTGATGCCCGGCATTGCGCTGCACGAGGGCGCGCTGGAGGTCTCCAATGTCGATGTCGGCGACCGGCTGATCGCCCGGCTGCAGATGCTAGGCGAGGATTTCGGCACCGAGGTCGAAGGCTGGCAGATCGACCAGGTCCGCGCCGTCTTGAAGACCGAGCGCTATTTTCACGGCGTCTATTACCCGCGTGCGTTCCAGATCGATGGCCGCACCTACCTCAAGGGTCTCGAGGCACTGGCGCAGCAGGCGGGGGTGCGGATCTTCGAGGATACCCCGATGGTCAGTCTCGATTCGGCGGGCATCCGCAAGCGCATCGTGACGCCGCAGGCAAAGCTGCGTGCCTCGCATGTCGTGCTAGCCGGCAACGTCCATCTCGGCGAGCCGGCGCAGCGACTGTGGCAGACGCTGCTGCCGGTATGGCGCTACGCCGCCGTCACGGAGCCGCTTGGCGACCGGCTGGCCGAGGCTGTTACATTCCAGGGCTCGGTGACCGACACCGACGGCATCGATCACTTCCGCGTGGTCGAGGGCGACCGGCTGATGTGGTCGAGCCCCGAAACGACCTGGGCGGCGCGGCCGCAGCGCTTCGCCGGCACCATCGCCCGGCGCATCCGCACGGTGTTTCCGCAGCTCGGCAAGGTCGCCATCGCCGAGACCTTCGGTGGCGCGGTGGGGCAGACCGTGCACGGCATGCCACACGTCGGCCAGCTGGATCGCGGGCTGTGGGTGGCCAGCGGGTTCGGCCGGCAGGGGCTCAACACCACGGCGATGGCGGGGCAGCTGATCGCCCGCGGGATCGTCGACGGCGACGACCGCTGGCGGCTGTTCGCGCCGTTCGAGCTGGTGTGGGCCGGTGGCCCCACCGGCCGGGTCGCCGGACATGT
>DATCUS010000272.1:0-7403 GCA_036561845.1 Tardiphaga sp.
GGTGTCGCCGCGCCCGAGCGCTGCGTCGGCGGCGCGGGCGGCGTCGAGGCCGCGATCGAAATCGCGCACGCAGACGGCGTTGACCCGATCGTCGTGGCGTTCGATCTGATCGATGGCGTCCTGCGCCAGTTCGACGGCGGAGACTTTTCCTGCTTTCAGCAGGGACGTTAGTTCGGTGGCGGTCGCAAAACTCAAGTCCGGGGTGGCCAAGGCGCATCTCCTGCGGTGATCGACGACGTCGATGATGCGCATATCGCGGTACCGGCGCAAGCGCAGTGCCTCCATGCAACTTCGGGGGGCAGGCCGCGACCTCAAGCTCCCTGAATGACGCCAGATTGGAGGCGCGACCGCTGCTTGCTTATGAAAAGGCAGCCAAGGAGCCCGTCATGGATTCGCTATGCCCGCCCGGTGGCCGCTATTCCGGCAGCATCCGCCGCATGACGCGGTCGCGGTAGACGAAGATGTGGACCAGCGCGGCCGCCACGTGCAGGACGATGACGATCATCAGGCCCAATTCCGTTGCCTGATGCCAGCCGTCGATGGTCTTCCCGGCTGCTGCGCTCTTCGACGCCAGCATCGGCAGCGGCACCGCATAGAACAGCGACACCGACCAGCCGCGGAATGAGGCGAACAGCCAGCCGGTGACGGTTGTGGCCAGCACCAGCACATAGAGCAGCCAGTGCACGGCCTCCGAACTCACGCGCTGCCACGGCGGCAGCGAGCTCTCCGGCGCCACCGGATGGGTAATCCGCCACACCAGGCGCAGGACGATCACCGCCAGGATGAGAATTCCGAACGAGAGGTGAAACGTCATCGGGGCGCCGGGCGGGCCGGCATGGATGTCGGGCATCAGCCAGCCGATCGGATACTGGATCAGCAGCAGCGCCACGATCAGCCAGTGCAAGACCTTTGCCGGGGTGCCGTAGTGCAGGCGACTTGTCATAGCAATCCTTTGGGCAGAGCCGGTCAGTGAATCGCCGGGCATGCGGCGAAGCGGGATATGGGATTGACCGGTCCGGGCGTGGCGCGGTCACTGGCGCCGGGATTTCGCCGGGTAAAGGGGAAGCGTCGCCCGCGATGGTTGCCGGTCAAGTGTGGCCTGCCGTGGAAGCGACTTCTTCCTCTTTTCTGTGCCGTCACACCGACATCGAGTGTTTCGCGCCACCTGCCACGGGATTGAGATAGGCATCGAAGCGGGCGCAAATGTTGCGGACGAACGGCCGACCACGTGGCGTCAGCTTGAATCCGTCGTCGGTCGATTTGAGAAACCCGTCCGGATCGTCGGCCACAAGGGCGTCGGCCTCGCGCAGCAGTGCATGCGCTTCTGCATCGCCGAAATTCGCCGCGATGGCTGCGAAGGAGAAGGTGAAGTCGCACATCAGCCGTTCGATGACGAAGGCGCGCAGCCGGTCGTCGGGCGTCAGTGTCCAGCCGCGGGCGGTCGCGAGACCGTTCTGCGCTACGCGGTTTGCGTAATCGGCCACGGCCACGGCATTCTGCACGTAGCCCTGCGGCAGTTTTCCGATCGCCGAGGCGCCAAGCCCGATCAGCGTCTCGGCGCCGTCGGTGGTATAGCCCTGGAAATTGCGGTTGAGCGGCTGCGTCGCGAGGCTGTCTTCGCGCCGCGCGAAATGATCGAGCCCGAGCTGGACGTAGCCGGCCTTGGTGAGCTGGGTGGTGAGCCGGCGTGCCATGGCAAAGCGCTCCAGCGGCCCGGGCAGGGCGGCCTCGTCGATCAACTTCTGATTGTGCGCACGCTGCGGCAGGTGGGCGTAGCCGAAGATGGCGATGCGGTCGGGCGACAGCTCGATCACCTGGGCGATGGTCCTGGTCAGGCTTTGCTCGGTCTGGTGCGGCAGGCCGTAGACCAGATCCATGTTGACCGAGGTCACGCCGCGGTCGCGGAACATGTCGAGGGATGCCTTCGACACCTCGTAGCTCTGCATCCGGCCGATCGCGGCCTGCACCACGGGGTCGAAATCCTGTACTCCGACCGAGATTCGGTTGACGCCAATTCCAACGAAGGCATCGGCCTTGTCGGCGGTCATCAGCCGCGGATCGATTTCCACGGCAAATTCGGTGGCGGGATCGAGATGGAAGCTGGCCTTCAGCGCATGGCCGAGCCGCGTGATGTCCGCGACTGACAGGATATCCGGCGAGCCGCCACCCCAATGCAGATGGCTCACCCGGTGCTGCGACGGAACCAGGCCGGCGACGGTGGCGATCTCCGCCTCCAGCGTATCGAGATAACGTGCCACCGGATCGTAGCGGCGTGTCGCCTTGGTGCTGCAGGCGCAATACCAGCACATCTCGTTGCAGAACGGGATGTGCAGATACAGCGACAGCGCCGCGTCATCGGCCAGCCCGGCCAGCCCGGCCAGCCAGTTGCGGTAGTCAGCGGGCCCCACCGATGGCTTGAAATGATTGGCCGTGGGATAGCTGGTGTAGCGCGGCAGCGCTGCCGCGCGCCGCGTCACCAGCGCCTTGTCGATGTCGTTCAAGCTCATGGCTGCTCCCCGGCGGAACCGCGCGCACCCGGCGGCTCGCGGATGCGGGAAACCATGCCCGCTGTGGCCTCGGGGCGGGATGATCTGGATCAAGGCCGGCAATGTCGCGGTCCCGTCATGGCAGGGTTGCAGCCTTGGGCGAACAGAAGCTGGCCGGATAGCTCCGGATTGGCATCCAAGATGCTGGAAGCGCCTCTCCGGGCACGTCGATCCCAAGAGCACATCAATCTCGGCTCGACCGCGGTTCCTTTCGTTACCTGTGATGTGTCGATCCCCGTGGCCATCCGGGGGAGATTCACCGCGACGTTCGGCAAGTCCCCACAGTACCACCGCAGGCGGCGTAAGTGCTTTCGCTTCCGAATCGCGATTTCGATTCGGTGCTTCATTGCGGCGAACCGTACGTCGAATAGCGAGTTCCCGTAGTAATACCGGTCGATAAATTAGGTGAGTATAATCCACAGCCTCGTATCTGGAATGGCGTCGACTGCTATCCGGGCGATTCCAAGTCCCCCGATCCAGTCTGATCGAGAGCAGAAAGAACTGATCCAGATGCACAAATTCTCCTTCGCGGCAATTCGTTCGCTTCAATTCAAAATCGCCCTTATCGCAGGCCTTTGTCTTACAGTGTCCAGCGTCGTACTGATCAGCTACAGTCTGGTCTCGACCGGGAATACGCATTCTTTCGTAACCACGGAAGTGATGCGCCTGGTGGACAGCCAGACCAAGGAGAGCCTGCTCAACCGTGCGGCGACCGAGGGCAATGCGATCAAGGCCGAACTTGAAGTCGGGCTCGACGCCGCGCGAACCATGGCTCATGCATTTGCCGTGCTGGCGGACGACAAGAACAGCGGAACACTGAGCGATGGCCGCCGCAAGCAGCTCAACGCGGTGCTGCGGAACGTTCTGGAAAACAATCCAGCGTTCAATGGCACGTACTCGGCGTGGGAGCCAAATGCGCTCGACGGAAATGATACAGCCTTCAAGGGTCGGAAAGACAGCGGGTCCGACGATACCGGCCGTTTTCTGCCGTACTGGACGCGAAGCGCACGCGGCGCGGTCGCGGTGCAGCCGCTGGTCGAATACGACAGCAAGGATCAGCATCCGAACGGTCTGGTGAAGGGCGCCTGGTACATCAATCCGATGACCACCGGCAAAGAGAACATTCTCGGCCCGCTTCCCTATATCGTTCAAGGCAAGCAGGTCTTCCTTGCGACCATGTCGGTCCCCGTGGTGATCGACGGAAAATTCCGCGGCGTGACAGGCGCGGACTACAACCTGGATTTTGTACAGCAACTCGCGGTCAAGATTAATGCATCTCTGTTCGACGGCAAGGGCAAGGTCGCCATCGTCAACGATACCGGATTGGTCGTGGCCAACAGTGCAAGTCAGGATGTCATAGGCAAGAAAGTGGCCGAGGCAGATCCGCGTTGGGCCGATAGCTCAGCCATCATTAGCACCGGCAAGGCGACGGTGAAGGACGACCCCGCATCGGCCAACGTCGATATCTACTCCCCGATCAAATTCGGCTTCACGGTTTCGCCGTGGTCGGTCATCGTCTCAATTCCTCGCAGTGTGGTGCTTGCGTCAGCCAGCACGCTGGATACCTCGTTAAAGGATCGTTCGACCTCGAGCAGTCTTATGCAGCTGGGCGTCGGACTGGTCGTGGTGCTGATTGCCATCGGACTGATTGCGATAGCCGCGCGCGGCATCGCGCAGCCGATCCGCGCCTGTGCCGAGTTTGCCAACGGAATCGCGAAAGGCAACTTTGATCAAAAACTTGATATCGAGCAGGCGGACGAGGTCGGTGTCTTGGCAGGCGCATTGCGAATGATGCAAGGCGATTTGACGAAAAATATCGCGCAGCGCGCGGAGGACCAGGCCAACGGGGAGGTTGAACGACGTCGGGGCATGCATGAACTTGCGGACAAGTTCGAGGGCGCCGTCGGCGAGATCATCCAGACCGTGTCGTCGGCCTCGACCGAGCTCGAAGCCTCCGCGCATACCCTGACGGCCACAGCCGAGCGCGCGCAGCAGGTCACCACCATGGTGGCCGCTGCCTCGGAAGAAGCCTCCACCAATGTGCAGTCGGTGGCCTCGGCGACCGAGGAGATGGCGTCCTCGGTCAACGAGATCAGCCGTCAGGTGCAGGATTCCTCACGCATCGCCAGCGAGGCGGTGGCGCAGGCGGAAAAGACCAACGAGCGGATCGGCGTGCTGGCCGCTGCGGCCAGCCGCATCGGCGATGTCGTCGAGTTGATCAACAATATCGCCGGGCAGACCAATTTGCTGGCGCTCAATGCCACGATCGAAGCGGCGCGTGCCGGCGAGGCCGGGCGCGGCTTTGCGGTGGTGGCCTCGGAAGTGAAGGCGTTGGCCGAGCAGACCGCCAAGGCGACCGGCGAGATCAGCCAGCAGATTACCAACATGCAGGCGGCTACAGACGAATCGGTCAGTGCCATCAAGGAGATTGGCCTGACCATCGGGCAGATGTCGGAGATTGCCGCGACCATCGCTTCCGCGGTGGAAGAGCAGGGCGCTGCCACGCAGGAAATCTCCCGCAACGTGCAGCAGGCAGCGCAAGGCACGCAGCAGGTGTCGGCCAACATCATCGACGTGCAGCGCGGCGCCACCGAGACCGGGTCAGCCTCGACGCAGGTGCTGTCCGCGGCGCAATCGCTGTCCCAGGACAGCAACCGCCTGAAGCAGGAAGTCGGCAAGTTCCTCAACACGGTCCGCGCGGCGTAAAAAGCCGCAACAGGGCCGGGCCGACTAGCGGCCGGCGGCCTGCCTGAAAAACGCCAGGAGCAGCCGGCTGACCTCGTTCGGCTGCTCCTGCTGCACCCAGTGGCCTGCACCATCGATCAGATGCACGCTGCGCATGTCGCTGCAGGCGGTGGTCTGCATCGCCTCGATGGCGCCCGGCCGCTGATAGATGCCCCAGTCCTGTTTTCCTGAAATGAAGCAGCTGGGCACGTCGATGCTGCGGCCGGACCACGTCTCCATCTCTGCGGTGAAGTCGCCCGAGGTGCCGCAGCGATACCATTGCAGCCCGCCCTGGAAGCCGGTGCGGGCATATTCGCCGGCATAGAACGCCAGTTCACGGTCCGGCAGCCATTTGTTTGCTGCGATCTGCGCCGGCGCCGGCATTTCCGCGGCGACCGTCTCGGCCATGGTCTTGTCGAGGTCCATCACATAATAGGTCGGCAGCTTCGCCAGTTCACCGGCGACCCATGCCTTCAGCGGGAACGGCGTGTTGCCGGGCCAGTCGGCGCTCTTGTGGTGATAGTAGGCACGCAGGAAATCATGCACACCTTGCGACGCGTGCTGCATGTCGGCATTGGCCTGCCGCGTCGAGTAGTACCACTGATAATGCTTGCGCGGACGCGGCAGCGCGGCGAGGTCGCGATGCACGGGATCGTCCCGCGTCGGTGCCGGCGCTGCATCGGCGGTGCTGAACGGCAGTGGCGGAGGGCCGGAGAACGGGGCGCTCATCAGCGCAACCGCGCGAAACACGTCGGGCCGCACCAGCGCGCACCATGCCGCGACCGACGAGCCGAAATCGTGGCCGACCACCGCCTCGACGTGACGATAGCCGAATGCCGCCACCAGCCCCAGCGCATCGCGCACCAGGTTGAGCAGGCGGAAGGCGCCGAGGTCGCCGTCGTAGGAGTCATCCCAGCCGGTGGTGCGGCCATAGCCGCGCTGGTCCGGCGCCAGCACGTGGTAGCCGGCGGCGGCAAGCTGCGGCATCACCTTGCGCCAGCTGTAGGCGAGTTCCGGAAAGCCGTGCAGCAGCAGCACGCAGGGCCGGCCTTTGGTCTCGAAGCCGGCCTCGAGCACATGCATGCGCAGGCCGTTGATGTTCTCAACGAAGCGCGAACGGATGCCGGGCGGGAGTACCGCGGGATCGATGGCGGGCAATGCGTCGGTCATGCGTCGCTCCGGGCGATGGCGTGAAAGAACGTGCCGGTGACATGGCCGCGTCGGCTGCCCTGCTCGGCGACCGGCTGGCCGTGGGCGTCTGTGAGGTCCGCGAATGGCACGTCGGCACCGGGGATCAGCGTGGCATAGTGGAATTCATGGCCGCGCACGCGGGCGCCGGCGGCACCGATCGGGCTGTCGGCGAGCAGCCGCGCCTCGCGATAGCCGAGATGCAGCCGGCGCTTGTGGAAGCCGGTGGCGTGGCCGAGCAGGCCGGTCATGGGGTGGCTGACGCCGTCGGCGTCCTCCAGCCGTTCGCCAAGCACTATGTAGCCGCCACACTCGCCATGGACCGGCCGTGTCGCGGCGAATTGGACCAGGCCGTGGCGAAAACGCTGCGCGGCCGCCAGCGTGCCGGCATGCAGTTCGGGATAGCCGCCCGGCAGCCAGCAGACGTCGCAGCCGGCAGGTGGCGCCTCATCGGCGAGCGGCGAGAAGCGCACGATCTCGGCGCCGGCGCGGCGCCAGCCGTCGAGCAGATGCGGGTAGATGAAGCTGAAGGCGGCATCGGACGCCAGCGCGATGCGCTGGCCGGGCGGCGGGATCGCAAACGCCGCATTGCCGGTGGCGCCATCGAGCGGTGAGGCCAACGCGACGATGGCGTCGAGGTCGAGATGCCGTTCCGCCATGTCGGCGAGCGCTGTGAGCCGTGCCGCGAGGTCGCCGTGCTCGCCGGCCTGCACCAGCCCGAGATGCCGTTCCGGCAAGCTCAACGCAGCATCTCGCGGAATCGCGCCAAGCACTGGAATACCCAGCGCGGCGATCGCGGCGACGATCGGCGCGCGGTGGCGTTCGCTGGCGACCTTGTTCAGCACCACGCCGGCGATGCGGATCGCGGGATCATGGCTGGCAAAGCCGCGCAGCACCGCCGCGGCGGATTGCGACTGGCCGGAGACGTCGAGCACCAGCAGCACC
>DATCUS010000273.1:0-9167 GCA_036561845.1 Tardiphaga sp.
CGGCAGCGCCGACGGCGCGTTGGCGATCCAGCCGCCCTCGGCTACCGGGATCTGCTGGCCGCCGTCCCACGGCGCGTGGCTCGACGCCTTGCGGCCGGCATGGGCGACCTGCATCGCCACCGGCATCTTGGAATGCTTGCGGATCGCCGCCAGGGCCGTCTTCAGCGCCGCTTCCGTGGAATCATCGTAGAGACCGAGATCGCCCGGGGTGATGCGGCCCAGCGCCTCCACCGCGGTGGCCTCGAGGCACAACAGGCCGGCGCCGGACAGCGCCAGCGAGCCGAGATGGATCATGTGCCATTCATTGGCGGCGCCGTTCTCGGCGGAATACTGGCACATCGGCGAGATCACGATGCGGTTGGGCAAAGTCAGGCCGCGCAGCGTGATCGGGGAGAACAAGGCGCTCATGGGGATGTCCGGGGTGCGAGGGCGTTGATGCTAGTAGGCGGATGCAGCGGCGGGCTCAACAAGCGATGGTAACGTGCTTGGCAGCGGCGGTCATGTCCCCTCCCCCCTTGCGGGGGAGGGTCAGGGTGGGGGGTGGCCGCAAACGAGAGAGCAGCGTTCGTGGCACCCCCACCCCCGCCCCCTCCCCGCCTGCGCGAAGCTTCGCTTCGCTAGGGGGAGGGGAGCTATCAACGCAGCACCTGTGAAAACAGCACCTGTCGAAAACGCGCGATCGGCGCCGGGCTGCGCTGCGCCTTGGCCAGCAGATGGGCGCCCTGCAGCGACGACACGATGAAACCCGCGACGGCGTCGACCGCGAAATCGGCCGGCAATTCCCCGGCCGTCACCGCGGCGCGCAGGCAATAGGCGAAGGATTCCTGCAGCTCGGCGAAGATCTCCACCAGCCGCAGCCGGATCGACTCGCAATGGTCGGAGGTCTCAGCGCTGAAATTGCCGAACAGGCAGCCGTTGCGCACGCCGTCATCGCACTGGCGGGCCCCATGACCGTCGAGATAGCGCGCCAGCCGCTGCAACGGCGGCAGCGCGTCGTTGCGCAGCGTTGCCGCCATCGCCTCGCGGCCATGGGCCAGATAGATGTCGAGGATCTCGAGGCCGAAAGCTTCCTTGGACGCGAAGTGATTGGTGAAGGTGCCCTGCGGCACCCCGGCTGCATGCACGATGTCGCGCACGCTGGCCCCGGCATAGCCGTGGGCATGCACCACCTTGAGGCCTTCGGTGAGGATGCGGTCGCGGTTGGAGAGCTTGGTCATGGCCTCAAGATGGCCGTCGATCTTTTGATGTCAAGGGATTGGCGGGAAAGGCTTTCTTCCTTCTCCCCTTGTGGGAGAAGGTGGCGCGGACGAAGTCCGCGTCGGATGAGGGGTTCAGCGACGCACATACCCCTCACCCGTCTCGAAGTCGCTTCGCTCCTTCGATCCACCCTCTCCCACAAGGGGAGAGGGAAGAAAGAACAGCTACCCCAGCGGGCCGTAGCGCCGGATAGCCTCGATGGTCAGGCCCTTGCCGACGGCGCCGAAGGTGTCGCCGTCGATGGCGCGGGCCTTGGGCACGGCGGAGGTGATGGCCTTGCGGACATGGGCGAGCTGCACCGAGCCGCCGGTCAGGAACACGGCGTCGATATCGTCCGGCGCCAGTCCGGCCTGGTCGAGGCAGATTTTTATGCGCGCGGTGATGCGATCCGCCAGTTGCCGGGTGTGGCCGACCAGATCCTTGCGGGCGACGCCGGCGGCGAGCCCGGGCTCGATCCAGTCCAGCGCGATGCGCGCCTGCTGCGCCTCCGACAGGCCGATCTTGGCCTCCTCGATTTCCATCGCCAGCGTGTGGCCGCGCTGCTCGTCGAGCACGCGCACGAGACGATCGAGCAGCTCCGGCTGCTTCGCCTCATAGCGGACCTGGCGGACCTCGCTCATCACCTTCTGCTCGTACATGCGGTTGATGTTCGACCAGGTGGCGAGATCGTGGAAATAGCCCGAGGGCACGTCGAGGCCGGCGCGCTTCATGGCGGTGCGATAGCCGAGCAGCGGCATGATCACGCCGAGGCTGAGCTGGCGGTCGAAATCGGTGCCGCCGATGCGCACGCCGTCATTGGCCAGAATGTCGTCCTTGCGCTCGGCATGGCGATGGCGCTCGGGGCTGAGCCGCACGATGGAGAAGTCCGAGGTGCCGCCGCCGATATCGGCGATCAGCGCGATCTCCTCATGCGCGATGGTGCGCTCGTAATCCAGCGCCGCCGCGATCGGCTCGAACTGGAAGGTGACCTCGTCGAAGCCGATGTCGGAGGCGATGTCGCGCAAGGTCGCCTCGGCCTTGCGATCCTGCTCCGGCGCATTGTCGACGAAATGCACCGGGCGGCCGTGGACGACGTTGCGCAGTTCGGTGCCGGTGGCGAATTCGGCGCGGCGCTTCACCGCGGCGAGATACCAGGCGATGATGTCGCGAAAGCTGGTGCGCTCGCGGCCGGTGCGCGTGGTCTCGTCGATCAGCGAGGTGCCGAGGACCGATTTGAGGCTGCGCATCAGCCGGCCGGGTGCGCCCTCCACATAGGATTCGATCGCCTTGCGGCCGATCAGCACGGCGCCGTCGACCTCGTAGAAGATCGCGCTGGGAATCGTGGTGTGGCCGCCCTCAAGCGCGGTGAGCACCGGAACATCGTCCACGACGGTGCCGAGCGTCGTATTCGACGTTCCAAAATCAAGGCCGCAGGTTGACATGACAGCTCCCGGGAGGAACGTCCGTCTACACAGATCGGGGGCGCCGATCTACCATTATATTTTCGCAGCGCACACCGTCGGCGATTTGCCCGAAACCGGCGCATTTTGCGGCCAAACACGCCCATCCACAGAACAATCTGCCGTCTTGCGCCGGGGTTGATGAATCGCACAGCATGGGTTCATAAGCGTCTCCCGGCGGCGGGAAATTGACTCGCCCCGATGTTGCGAAGGAACTGCGCGTGGCAAACATCAATCGACAGATCGCGGAAGAACTGGGCGTGCGCGAGCAGCAGGTTGCCGCCACGGTGGAATTGCTCGACGGCGGCGCCACGGTTCCGTTCGTTGCCCGTTACCGCAAGGAAATCACCGGCGCGCTCGACGATGCACAATTGCGCACGCTGGAAGAGCGGCTGAACTACCTGCGCGAGCTGGAAGCGCGCCGCCTCGTCATTCTCGAGTCGGTGAAGGAACAGGGCAAGCTCGACGACAAGCTGCTGGCCGCCATCATGGCCGCCGACTCCAAGGGCCGGCTGGAAGACATCTACCTGCCGTTCAAGCCGAAGCGCCGCACCAAGGCGGAGATCGCCAAGGAAGCCGGCCTCGAGCCGCTGTCGGAGCTGCTGCTGACGCAGCCGCAGAACGATCCGCTGGTGGTCGCCGCATCCTTCGTCGACGCCGAGAAGCAGGTCGCCGATGTCGCCGCGGCGCTGGACGGCGCCCGCGCCATCCTGGTGGAGCGCTTCGCCGAAGACGCCGACCTGATCGGCGCCCTGCGCGAGCAGATGTGGTCGAACGGCCGCATGGCCTCGATCGTCAAGACCGGCAAGAAGACCGAAGGCGAGAAGTTCAAGGACTACTTCGACTTCAGCGAGCCGCTGCACAAGCTGCCGTCGCACCGCATTCTCGCGATGTTCCGCGGCGAGAAGGAAGAGATCCTCGAACTGCAGATGCAGCCCGACGCGCAGCCGGCAGTACCGGGCGTGCCGAGCGCCTATGAGCTGAAGATCATGCAGCGCTTCGCCATCTCCGATCAGGGGCGGCCCGGCGACAAGTGGCTGACCGAAACGGCACGCTGGGCGTGGCGCACCAAGATCCAGGTGCATCTCAATATCGACCTGCGGATGCGGCTGTGGAATGCGGCGGAGACCGAGGCGGTGCGGGTGTTCGCCTCCAACCTGCGCGACCTGCTGCTGGCGGCCCCCGCCGGCGCCCGCGTCACCATGGGCCTCGATCCCGGCTTCCGCTCCGGCGTCAAGGTCGCCATCGTCGATGCCACGGGCAAGGTGGTGGATACCACCGCGGTGTATCCGCATGAGCCGCAGCGGCAGTGGGACGCATCGTTGGCCACGCTGGGCAAGCTCGCGGTCAAGCACAAGGTCGACCTGATCGCCATCGGCAACGGCACCGCCTCGCGCGAGACCGACAAGCTGGCGATGGAGCTGGTCAAACTGCTGCCGGATCTGAAGATGTCGAAGATCGTGGTGTCGGAAGCCGGCGCCTCGGTCTATTCGGCCTCGGCCTTCGCCTCCGAAGAACTGCCGGAGCTCGACGTCACCCTGCGTGGCGCGGTTTCGATCGCGCGGCGCCTGCAGGATCCGCTGGCCGAACTGGTGAAGATCGATCCCAAGGCGATTGGCGTCGGCCAGTACCAGCACGATCTCGGCGAATCCAAGCTCGCAAAATCGCTCGATGCGGTGGTGGAAGACTGCGTGAACGCGGTCGGCGTCGATGCCAACACGGCTTCCGCACCGCTGCTGGCGCGGGTGTCGGGCATCGGCTCGGGACTGGCGCAGAGCATCGTGCAGCATCGCGATGCCAACGGCCCGTTCAAGTCGCGCAAGGCGCTGAAGGAAGTGCCGCGGCTCGGGCCGAAGGCGTTCGAGCAATGCGCCGGCTTCCTGCGCATCAATGACGGCGAGGATCCGCTCGACAAGTCCGGCGTGCATCCGGAAGCCTATCCGGTCGTGCGGCGGATTCTCGAAGCCACCAAGAGCGACATCAAGGCGCTGCTCGGCAGCGCCGAGATCGTCCGCCAGCTCAAGCCGCAGAATTTCGTCGACGACAAGTTCGGCCTGCCGACGGTGACCGACATCCTGCGCGAGCTGGAAAAGCCCGGCCGCGATCCCCGCCCCGCCTTCAAGGCGGCGGTGTTCATGGAGGGCGTCGAGAAGCTCAGCGACCTCAAGCCCGGCATGATCCTCGAGGGCACGGTGACCAACGTCGCCGCGTTCGGCGCCTTCGTCGATATCGGCGTGCACCAGGACGGCCTCGTGCACATCTCGGCGATGTCGCACACCTTCATCAAAGACCCGCGCGAGGTGGTGAAGTCCGGCGACATCGTCAAGGTGAAGGTACTTGAGGTCGAGGTCGCGCGAAAACGCATCGCGCTGACGCTGCGCATGGACGACGCCGTCGGCCCCAAGGCGGATCGCCCGCAGGCCGACCGCGGCCCGCGCGTCAACGAACGGCAGAAGATGAGCTCATCGGCGCCGCGCAAGCCCGGCGAAGCGGCTCCCGGCGGTGCGTTTGCCGAAGCGCTGCGCCGCGCCGCGGAAAAGGGCGCCAGCAAGGGGAAATAGGGTTTCGCTGTCATCGCGAGTGCGTCTTCACCTCTCCCCGCACTTGCGGGGAGAGGTCGGCATCGCGCGTCAGCGCGTATGCCGGGTGAGGGGCTGGCAGAGTTTCACTCGATAGTCCCCTCACCCGGAGCCCTTCGCTTCGCTCAGGCCTCCGACCTCTCCCCGCAAGCGGGGAGAGGTAAAAAGAGCTACGCCTGCCCCATCTGCACGGCGAGCGCGAGAATATCCTCGTCGCAATTCCTGCCGCCGATGATCGAGAGACCGAGCGGACAGCCGTCCAGCGTCGCCGCCGGAATCGAGATCTGCGGCAGGCCGGCATGGCCGGCGAGGCACAACAGTTCGATGGCGCGGGCGCGGAAGACGTCGAGCTGATCCACCGGCGTGTTGAGCAGCGGCGCGATGCCAGGCGACGTCGGCAGCACCATCACCGTGTCCGGCGTCATCAGCGACAGCAGACGCGCGACGATCTTTTCACGCAGCAGCTTTGCTTCGGCGATCTCCCGGGGATCCATCACGGCGGCGGCGGCAAAGCGTTCCTTCACGCCCGGGCCGAACTTCGGCTTCACCGCCGCGACCCACGCGCCGTGCGCGGCCCATGCCTCTTCCGACTGCAGGACGCGAAACACGTTGCGCCAGGCCGGATAGTCGCCAGCGGCGACATCGACGTCCTCACTGCTGCCGACCAGCGCGACCAGATGCTCAAGCGCCGGCTGCAGCGCTGCGGTCACCCGCGCATCGACGGCGGCGAACAGGTCGCGCGCAATGAGCAGCTTCTTCACCGGGCGCGCCGGGCGCACGCCGTCGAGCAATACCTTACCAACCTCTTCCATGATCTGTGGGGTGCGCGCGAACCAGCCGGCGGTGTCGTAGCTCGCCGCCAGCGGCACCGCGGCCGTCAGCGGGATGCGTCCGTGGGTGGTGCGGATGCCGTAGACGCCGCAATAGCTGGCGGGCAGCCGCACCGAGCCGCCGGTGTCGGAGCCGATGGCGAAGTCGACGAGGCCGCCGGCGGTGGCCGCGGCTGAGCCGCTGGACGAACCGCCGGGAATCCGCCCGGGGGCAGCCGGATTCGTCGGCGTGCCGTAATGGGCGTTTTCGCCGTTGAGGCTCCAGGCCAGCTCGTCGGTGTGGGTCTTGCCGACGAACTTGCCGCCAGCCGCCAGCAGGCGGTCGTAGATCGGCGTCGAGACGGTCGGCACCGCATGGGTGGCCAGCCATTCCGGACTGCCGGCGGCGGTCGGCATGCCCGCGATGTCGTAAAAATCCTTCACGGCGAAAGTCAGGCCCGCCAACGGGCCTTCGGTCGCGGTCTGCACGTCGATGCGGCCATGGGCGACAAAGGCATTCAGGGTGTCGTTGACGGGCATCGAAGTCTCCGTGGGAATTACAGATCAGGTCGGCCGGTGCAGCGACGCCGCCGGCTTCGTAAATGTGCGGACACCGCGCTTGAGGCCGAACAAGGGCTGCGCGATCTCGCATACCGCTTCCGCCTTGGTGGCACAATCCAGCACCACGAGGTCGGCGGGGGTGCCGACCGAAATGCCGTAATCCGCGGCATTGAGGATGTTCGCCGAACAGGAGGTGACCATGTCGAGGCAGCCGGCCAGATCCGCCATGGCGCCGACCTGCAGCACGTTGGCATAGAGGTTGATCATGCGGATCAACGAGACGTCGCCGAACGGCGTGAACGGGTTCAGCACGTTGTTGGTGGAGATGTTGGCGTTGACGCCGCGCGCGCGCAGCCCGTGCGCGGAGGTGACGCCGCGCGGCACGTTGAACTCGCTGTCGCGGCCGGTGAGGAACAGGTCGGTGGCCGGCAGCACGGTGACGGCCACGCCCGCATTGGCGAGTCGTTTGGCTGCGGCCTCGAAGTCGGCCGCGGGCATGGCCGACAGTTTCGTCACATGGCCGATGGCGACGCGGCCGCCCCAGCCGGTCGCTTCCGTCATGCGGCAGACCTCGTCGAGATCGAGATGCGCGGGGTCGAGGCCGAAGTCGAGATGGAAATCGATATCGGTGCCGAACTCTTTGGCCATGGCGAAGATCCTGGCGATCTGGCCATGGGAATCCTTGTCCATATAGGGCGCGCCGCCGACCACGTCGGCGCCTTCCTTCATCGCCTGCAGCATGACCTCCTCGCAGCCGGGATCGTCGAGCAGGCCCTCCTGCGGAAACACGCAGAGCTGCAGGTCGATGGCCCAGGCGTAGTCGGCCTTGAGCTTTTTCAGCGCACGAAAACTGGTGAGGCCGACGCGAGGATCGACCTCCACATGGGTGCGCATCCGGTTGGTGCCGTTCTTGATGGCCTTCTCCAGCGTCTGCGACGCGCGCGCATAGACGTCCTCCTCGGTGAAGCCGCGCTTGGCCTTTGCCACTTCGCCGATCGCCTCGTCCAGTGAGCCCTTCTCGCAATTGCAGCGGCCGAGCAGGCACGACTTGTCGAGATGGATGTGAGTCTCGACGAAGCCGGGGATGACGAGACGTCCCCTGAGGTCCTGCTCCGGCGCACCATCGGCGGCAAGGCCGGCCTCGATTGCCGTGAAGCGGCCATTGCTGATGCCGATGTCGGCCACGCTTGAGCGGTCGACGATGGCGGCATTGCGGAGGATGAGGTCGAAGGTCATGGGTGGGTCCTTGAATTAAAGTATCTCGAAATCTTGTCCCGGACGCGGTGCGGCATTCTCAGGCGATGCGCTTGCATCGCCGCTATGCCGCTCCGCAGAGCCGGGACTGTCGCGGGCGATGGCGGTTGGTACGGTCCCGGATCTGCAGTGCACTACGCCTCCTCGCGGAGGCGCAATGCACTGCGTCCGGGACAAGAGATCTGTGCTTTGCATTAAGAGGCATGCCCGAGATACGCCGCTTCGACTTCCGGATCCTTTGCGAGATTCTCCGCGCTGTCCTCGCGGACGATTTTGCCGGAGTCGATGACATAGCCGCGATCGGCGACGGCAAGTGCCAGCACGGCCATCTGGTCCACAAGGAGAATGGTGATGCCCTCGTCGCGGAGGTCGGCGAGCACGTCGAACAGTTCCTGAATCATCGCCGGCGCCAGCCCGAGCGACGGCTCGTCGAGCAAGAGAATGCGCGGCCTGGCCATCATGCCGCGGGCGATGGCCAGCATCTGCTGCTCGCCGCCGGACAGCAGCCCTGCCCGGCTGTCGATGCGGTCGCGCAGCCGCGGAAATCGCTTTAGCAGCGCCTCGATCTCGCTGGCGTAGTCGACATTGTCGCGGGTGTTGGCGCCGAGTTCGAGATTGTCCCAGACGCTCATCTCCGGAAACACCTGACGGCCTTCCGGCACCAAAGCCAGGCCGCGCGCGGCGATCCGATGCGCCGCCATGCCCTCGATTCGGATATCGTCGAGGATCACGTCGCCTTCTACCGGACGCAGCAGGCCCGCGACGGCGCGCATCATGGTCGACTTGCCGGCGCCGTTGGCGCCGATCAGCGCCACCATCTCGCCGGGCTTCACCTGAAAGCTGATCTTCTGCAGCACCGGCGCGGCGCCGTAGCCGGCACTGAGGTCGAGCGCGGTGAGCACCGCATCCTGCGAGCCAGCCCACGGCTCCGCGCGCGGGCGCGCCTGCATGCCGGCGGCGCCGAGATAGGCCGCCAGCACTTTCGGATCGTGGCGGATATCGTTCGGCGTTCCTGCCGCAATGGGCTTGCCCGCATCGAGCACCACGATGTGGTCGGAGATGCCCATGACGAGGCGCATGTCGTGCTCGACCAGGATGACGGCGATGCCGATATCAGCGATCCGCCGCAACAACCCGCTGAGCGCGTCCTTGTCCGACGCCATCAGCCCGGCGGCGGGCTCGTCGAGCAGCAGCACCCGCGGTCGCATCGCCAGCGCGCGGGCGATCTCGACCAGCCGGCGGTCGACATGCGGCAGGTCGCCGGCAGT
>DATCUS010000274.1:0-23098 GCA_036561845.1 Tardiphaga sp.
CATGCCGCCGCGGAGCCGCCATCCCATGCGCATCGCGCTCTATCAGCCCGACATCCCGCAAAACACCGGGACCATCCTGCGGCTGTGCGCCTGCCTCGGCGTCGAGGCCCATATCATCGAGCCCGCCGGCTTCCCGATCTCCGACCGTCACTTCCGCCGCGCCGGCATGGACTATCTCGACCAGGTCACCATCGTCCGCCACGATTCCTGGGGCCATTTTGCACAATGGCGGGCGGAGAATGGCCTCCGGCTGGTCCTGTTCACCACCAAGGGCGCCACGCCCTATCTCGAGCACCGCTACACCGACCGGGACATCCTGCTGTTCGGCCGGGAGTCCGCCGGGGTGCCCGACGCCGTGGCGGCTAATGCCGACGCCCGCGTGGTGATCCCGATTCGGCCCGGCCTGCGCTCGCTCAATATCGCCATGGCCGCGGCGATGGCGATGGGCGAGGCGCTGCGGCAGACCGGGCCGCAGCCGATCTGAATTCTGCACCCGCACCGCACGCGCATGTCCTGCGGAACCAAATCGCAGCGTCGCCACTTGCCGATGGTTGGCTTGTCGATTGCGGCAGACTGGCAGGTGACGCTCGCGCAGATCCTGCGTATCCGTGCCGCAAGCGGTCCTTTTGCCGGAGATCCGTCCTGCCTGTCCCACCCCATACGACCGAAACGACCAGTTTTCTGGAGGGCGGCGGCGAAACGGGCGCGCTGATCCGGGATCATGACTGGTCCTCGACCTCGCTTGGCCCCCTCGCCTGCTGGCCGCAAAGCCTGAAGACCGCCACCGGGCTGATCATCCGTTCCACCGTCCCGATCGTGATGCTGTGGGGCGACGACGGCATCATGATCTATAACGACGCCTATTCGGTGTTCGCGGGCGGGCGGCATCCGCAACTGCTTGGCAGCAAGGTCCGCGAGGGCTGGCCGGAGGTCGCCGACTTCAACGACCACGTCATGAAGGTCGGCCTTGCCGGCGGCACGCTGGCCTATCGCGATCAGGAACTGACGCTGCATCGCAACGGCGTCCCTGAACAGGTCTGGATGAACCTCGATTACTCGCCGGTTCCCGACGAGAGCGGCCGGCCGGCCGGCGTCATCGCCATCGTGGTCGAGACCACCGAGCGGGTGCTCGCCGACCGCCGCAATGCCGCCGAGCAGGACCGCCTGCGCAAGATGTTCGAGCAGGCGCCGGGCTTCATGGCGATGTTCGACGGGCCGGACCACGTGTTCACCCTGGCCAATGCCGCCTACATGCAGTTAATCGGCAATCGCAAGGTCATCGGCCTGACGGTGCGCGAGGCGCTGCCGGAGGTGGTGGGCCAGGGCTTTCTCGAGGTCCTCGACGACTGCTTTCGCAGCGGCCGGCCGTTCGTCGGCACCGGCCAGAAGGTTCTCCTGCAGCGCACGCCCGGCACCGCCTTCGAGGAACGCTTCGTCGACTTCGTCTATCAACCGATCGTCGAGGAAAGCGGTGCGGTCAGGGGCCTTTTCGTCGAGGGCTCCGACGTCACCGAGCGGGTGCGGGCCGAGGCCGAACTGCGTCGCTTCACCGAGCGGCTGGAAGGCAGCGTCAGCGAACGCACCGCCGAACTGGCCGCCGCCAACCGCCAACTGGTGGCGCAGATGGAGGAGCGCGAGCGCGTTGAAGCCACGCTGCGGCAGATGCAGCGGCTGGAGGCGGTCGGCCAACTCACCTCCGGCGTCGCCCATGACTTCAATAACCTACTCACCGTGGTGCTCGGCAATATCGGCTTTCTCGATCGCACCCTCGACCAGGCCGGCATCGCGGGAAAGGCGCGCGAGCGGCTCGGCTACATGAAGGCCGCCGCCGATCGCGGCGCCCGGCTGACCGGGCAGTTGCTGGCGTTCTCGCGCCGGCAGCGGCTCGAGGCCAAGCCGCTCGATCTGAACGAGACCGTCGCCAGCATGCGCGACCTGTTGCAGAGTTCGATGGGCGGATCGGTGCGGCTGGAGACGGTGCTGAAGCCCGACCTGTGGCCGGCGCTGGTGGATGCGACGCAGATCGAACTGGTGATCCTCAACCTCGCCATCAACGCCCGCGACGCCATGGCGGTGGGCGGCTCGCTGACGGTGGAGACCGCCAATGTCACGCTCGGCCCGCCGCAGCGGCCGGATGCGCCGCCGGCCGGACAATACGTCATGGTATCGGTCACCGACACCGGCTCGGGCATGCCGCCCGAGGTGCTGGCCAAGGCCTATGAGCCATTCTTCACCACCAAGCCGGTCGGCAAGGGCTCGGGACTGGGGCTCGCCCAGGTCTACGGCTTCGCCAAGCAGTCCGGCGGCGGCGTCCGGATCGACAGCACGGTGGGCGAAGGCACCTCCGTGAAGGTCTATTTGCCGCGCTCGGTGGCCCGCCAGGCGGACGAGCCGGCCGCGCGCAAGGCCGACATAGGTGGCCGGATCGCGGGACCGGCGCGCCGCGTGCTGCTGGTGGATGACGACAGCGCGGTGCGCGAAGTCACCTCGGCGATGCTGCAGGAACTAGGTTGCGTCGTGGTCGAGGCCGGCAGCGGCGGCGCCGCACTCGATCTTCTCGACAATGGTACGGACTTCGACCTGCTGGTGCTGGATTTCGCCATGCCGGGCATGAACGGCGCCGAGGTGGCGCGCGAAGTGAGGTTGCGGCGGCCCGGCCTGCCGATCCTGTTCGTCACCGGCTATGCCGATACGTCGGCGCTGGAGGATATCGGCGAGGACCGCATCGTGCAGAAGCCGTTTCGCGACGACGATCTGGTCGTCAAGGTGCGCAGGCTGCTCGGCGCCGCGCGCGATGTGAATGCGGACAAGGTGGTTCCGATCCGGCGCGGCGAATAGACCGCACCGGATTCCGAATGGCATTGGGCGCGCGGCTGCGCTAGACCGCCCCTCCCAACGGAGAGCCGGCGACGTGAGCTACGCGGTGAAAGAAATCTTCCTGACCTTGCAGGGCGAAGGCGCCCATGCCGGGCGCGCGGCGGTATTCTGCCGCTTCGCCGGCTGCAACCTGTGGAGCGGCCGCGAGCAGGACCGCGCCGCGGCGACCTGCCAGTTTTGCGACACCGACTTTGTCGGCATGGACGGCACGCTGGGGGACCGCTATGCGACGGCCGACCATCTCGCTGACGTGATCGCGGGACAATGGACGGCGGGGGCGCACAACCGCTATGTCGTGCTCACCGGCGGCGAACCGCTGCTGCAGGTCGATGCCGCCCTGATCGAAGCGCTGCACGGCCGCGGTTTCAGCATCGGCGTCGAGACCAACGGTACCGTCGCCGCACCCGACGGCATCGACTGGATCTGCGTCAGTCCGAAGGCCGGCGCGGAATTGCGGATTCGCAGCGGCCACGAGCTGAAGCTGGTCTATCCGCAGCCCGCCGCAGCACCCGAAGCGTTCGCCGAACTGGCCTTCGAGCGGTTCTCGCTGCAGCCGATGGACGGTCCCGACGCCGCCGCGAACGCCGCGCGCACCGTCGATTACTGCCTGCAGCATCCGCAATGGCGGCTCAGCCTGCAGACACACAAGACACTCGGAATCAGGTAACGGACGCTGCCATGTGGGAATTGACCAAATCGTTTCGCTTCGAGGCCGCGCATGCGCTGGCCGGCACCACGCTGGGCGAAGCCAGCGAGGAAATCCACGGCCATTCGTTCCGCGCCGAAGTCACCATTCGCGGCATGCAGGATCCGGCGACCGGCATGGTGATGGACCTCGGCCTGCTCGATCGCGGCATGGCCGATGTGCAGAAGCGGCTCGACCACAAGCTGCTCAACAATGTCGCGGACCTCGGGCTGCCGACGCTGGAAAATCTGACGCGCTACATCTGGGACCGTGTCTCTCACGCCGGAACGATCGTGCGGGTCAGCGTTCACCGCGACAGTTGCGGCGAAAGCTGCTGCTATTTCGGGCCGTCGCGCTGAGCGCAGCGACGAGCCTCGCCAACGCCGTCAGCTGCGGTCGGTTCGACGAACCGCGCAGGGCGGCCGCTGCCATCTGAACAATTTGAAGCGACAGAGCCGGTTTTTTCGATTGACGGTATTAACGTAGTGGTAATGCGGAAAGCCGATGGTCCGTTCAAGTCGCCGATAACCGACACAAATCCACTCAAGACCTCATCACCATCATGACATGAACGAACGCCTGAGAGCGATCGATCGTGGCGTCGATCCGTATCCTGAAAGCCACTGCCCCATGCGCCTGACCTTGAAGACCACTCTCATTGGCATCGTAGCCGTCCTTGTCGTGCTGATGGCGGGGCAGACGTTCACAGCCCTTACCAAATCGCAGGAGATCAATGCCAGTGCTGAAGATCTCGCGACCAGCTGGCTGCCGTCCGTCAAGTTACTCGGTGAAATCAAATACCTGACCACACGCATCCGATTGTTCGAAGCGCGGCTCGCGCTCAACAACGATCCATCGATCCGCAGCGAGCGGGAGAGCAGGCTGGTGACGGCGCTCCCGCAAATGGCGAAGAACTTCGAGATTTACCAGTCCATGATCTCCTCGCCCGAGGAAAAGCAGGCCTGGACGGCTTTCGCGGGAAAGTGGAATGCCTATCTGGCGGCACAGAAGATGATCCTTGAGGCCGCCGCAGCAAACAAGGGTGCGGAGGCCGCCTCGCTGCTGGACGGCAAGAGCGCCGATCTTTTCAATGGGGCGCTGGCCGCCCTTGATGCCGATATCGAGCTGAACACCAAGGGCGCGACGAAAGCCGTCAATCAGGCCCGCGACACCTACGCTTCGGCAAAGGTCACGACCTATCTTGTCGCGGCTATCGCACTGCTGATCGGCGTGGCATCAGGCTTCGTCGTCATCTTCCGCGTGACCAATCCGCTGCAACGCATGAATGCGGCGATGGGCGTGATTGCCGGCGGCAATCTCGAGGAGAAGATCGTCGACACCGACCGCCGCGACGAAATCGGCGACATGGCGAAGGCGCTGCAGGTGTTCAAGGACAACGGACTGCGTGTCCGTGAGATGGAAGCCGAGCAGAAGGATCAGCAACTCCGCTCGGCATCCCAGCGCAAGGCCGATATGTTGACGCTGGCAGGCAATTTCGAAGCGGCCGTCGGCGAGATCGTCGATACGGTTTCCTCGTCCTCGACCGAGCTCGAAGCCTCCGCCAGCACCCTGACCGCGACCGCGGCACGCGCGCAGCAGCTCACCACCGCCGTTGCCGCGGCATCGGAAGAAGCCTCCGCGAATGTGCAGGCGGTTGCGTCGGCAACGGAGGAGATGGCCTCCTCGGTCAACGAGATCAGCCGCCAGGTGCAGGAATCCGCAGGCATCGCCAACCAAGCCGTGGAGCAGGCCCGCAAGACCAACGAACGGGTCGGCGAACTGGCCAAGGCCGCGGCACGGATCGGCGACGTGGTCGAACTGATCAACACCATTGCCGGCCAGACCAACCTGCTGGCCTTGAACGCCACCATCGAGGCGGCGCGCGCCGGCGATGCCGGGCGCGGCTTTGCGGTCGTTGCCAGCGAGGTCAAGGCACTGGCCGAACAGACGGCGAAAGCCACCGGCGAGATCAGCCTGCAGATCAATGGCATCCAGGCGGCCACGCAGGAATCCGTCGGCGCCATCAAGGAAATCGGCGACACCATCGGCCGGATGTCGGAGATCTCCTCGACCATCGCCTCTGCGGTGGAGGAACAGGGCGCCGCGACCCAGGAAATCTCCCGCAACGTGCAGCAGGCGGCGCAGGGCACGGCGCAGGTATCGTCGCATATCACCGACGTGCAGCGTGGCGCCCACGAGACCGGCGCGGCATCCTCGCAGGTGTTCTCGGCAGCGCAGTCGTTGTCGCAGGACAGCAACCGGCTGAAGGCCGAGGTCAACCGCTTCCTCAGTTCGGTCCGCGCGGCCTAACGGATCGGTCGGAAACCGGCATTGACGGGACCGACCGATGCGGCGCCGGGACTGAAGCTGCGTGCATCTCAGGTCTTCGGCGGCCGGCCCAGCCGCGGCGCGAAGATGCCCCGGGCGTCGGCCGCATTGCGCAGTACGCCGGCTTTTTTCAGGGCCTCGATGCGTGCCGCGCCGGACGGCAATTTACGCGCGGCATCGAGCGCCTCGGTGGCGCGGGCATCCCAGTCGTGCAGGTCGGGACGGGACGGTGCTCGCTGCTTCATGACATTCTCACTTCCGGAACGGGCGATGCGAAATGATCTGCGGCGGGCTCTGCGCCGTATTTCTGAATTCGACTGCAATGCGGGCATTTGAATGACCGAACATCGGCGGTGACGTCGCCGATCGCGCCATGCGCCAGCATCGGCGAGCCGCAAGCCGTGCAGCTTCGATCTGGTTGCGGGGGAGAGATCATGGCTGCTTCACTGCGGCGGACGTTGCACCGTGATCCGCGAGCCATTGTTCGTTCCTGAACAGGGCGCGCAGCGACGCGGCAATCTGGCGGTGCTGGTTTCGCTCGGACCCGGGCCGGAACGAGCGCGCGAACCGCAACGTGCTGCGCCGGAGCTCCAGGAGTTCCTCATCGCTGTAGTGATGACGTTGTTGGGGCTGGGTCTGTTCGGCGGACGGCATGACACTCCTGCAACAAAAAGGCGGGAGCGTTACCGAACTCTCGGTCGCCGGCAGAAGCCCAGGACAGGCGGCGATGTCTAAGTCATAGACCGGACATTCGGACCAAGTCTGCACGGTATCCGACTTATGAAGCCGCTATTGCGTCAATTCAAGGCGCTTGCCTGATTCGCACTCCGGTGCTCGGCGCGATGAGACTGGCGCGAAACCGCACCGAACTTCGAGCCGTCCGTTGGTGAAGATATAAGTACCAATCCGGACAGACAGGTGAAACGAAATGGCGCGCCCGCCTATTGCGGCACCCGTTCGGCGACGTAGTCCTTGCCGCGCGCCGTGAATGTTTCACGAATGACAAAGCCGTCCTGCGGCGACATCGGCCCGATCGGCACCGGCCCCGGCGGCATGATCAGCGTGGCGTTGCCGCCGACGAAGATCAGGAGGTGACGGCGCTCCTGCAGCAGCTTCTCCGACCAGGCGCGCAGCCCCGACAGATACGGCTCCTTCTGCCACGCGAACGGCGCGCCGGGATCGACCTGGCCATAGATGAAGCCGGTGGCCGGCCAGACCGAGAACACCATCTTGGACACTTCCGGCTTCCACGACGGGGGCATCGACGGGTCCTGGATCCACAGGCAGTCGAAAGCCCGGCACTGCTGCGGCCTCGTGTCGTAGATCTTGCAGCCCGAACCGATGGCGCAATGCGCGCACCATTTGCCGGCGGGCTTGTTGAGGTCATCGATGCGATAGACCTTGCAGCACATGGTGCAGGTCCCGCAGGCGCGCGGGCTGGGAGACGACGTTCCGGATGTGACCAGAGGCGGTTGCATGGATGACAGGCACGCTGCGACAGAGGGAGCCGCGACGAGGGTGAGCCACCGCGGCGAAGCAGCGCAATTGACATATCGGTGATCGCCGAGTCGAGGGCATTCTGCTGGCGAGGCAAGCGGCGTGCTTTTTTCCGCTCCATGGTTAGGATGGCCGCCTGCAACGAAAGTCGGCCGCTTGCGCATCCTGCTGATCAATCCGAATACCACCGCCAGCGTCACCGCGCTGCTCGCCACGCATGTCCGGGCGGTCGCCGGCGACGCGGCGGGCTTCGTGCCGGTCACCGGCCGCTTCGGCGCCCGCTACATTTCGAGTCGCGCCTCCGCGGCCATCGCCGGCCACGCCGCATTGGACGCGCTGGCGATCCATGGCCGCGACTGCGACGCCGTGTTCCTCGCCTGCTTCGGCGATCCCGGCCTGCTGGCGCTGCGCGAACTGGCTGAGATGCCCGTGGTCGGCATGGCCGAAGCCTCGTGCCTCGCCGCCTGCGAAGGCGGCCGCCGCTTCGCCATCGTCACCGGCGGCGCGCTGTGGCAGCCGATGCTGACCGAATTCGTCGCCGCCCTGGGCCTGGCCGATCGCCTCGCCGCGGTCCGTGCCATCGCACCGACCGGCGGCGAGATCGCCAAAAATCCCGATGCCGCGCTGGCGCTACTGGCGGCAGCCTGTACGGCCTGCGCCACCGACGATGGCGCCGACGTGGTGATCCTCGGCGGCGCGGCGCTGGCCGGGCTCGCCACGCGTATTCAGCCCAATGTACCGGTACCGGTGCTCTGTTCCGTCGAAGCGGGAACCCGTGCGGCCATCGCGGCGGCGAAGAACGCATCGGTCCGGCGCGCCGACCCGCCGCCTGCGCTCGACAGCACCGGCCTCGGCGCCGAACTGGCAGCATTGCTGCGGCAGACACGGCGGCCATGATCGGCTAAACTATCTGCGTGATCGGCCTGTCATGACAAACCGTTAGGCTCCCGCTCGCGATAACCCCATCAAGGAGCAGATTATGGATTTGAGACCAGGCGATGTCGTCATGCTGAAGTCCGGCGGTCATCCGCTGACCGTGGCCGAAGTCAACCAGACCTCGGTCGTGTGCATGTGGATGGGCGACGAAGGCGACCTGTTCCGCGAGACGCTGCCGCTGGCCGTGCTCGAGGTTCTCGAAGTCGACGAATCCGACGACGAAGAAGAAGATGAAGAAGAAGAAGAAGACGAGTCCGCCAAGGTTGCGTGATGTGTTGCAATGCCGCCGGGTTCGCCCGGCGGCGTCGCTCTATAGCAGATGATCCGCGCTGAACCGCGCCACCGTCGCGTCGGCGATGGCGGTGACGGCCTCCGGCTCAAGCGGAAAGTCGCGCGCCAGCCAGGCGTCCTCAGCCAGTGCAATCACTTGGCCAAGCGCCGGGCCTTTGGCGATGCCGCGCGCCATGAAGTCCGCCGCCTTCAGCGGAAATTGCGGCGCGCTCCAGCGCTCCGGCAGCGTGACCAGCGCCTTCCAAGGAGCGGGATCGGCGCCCTGCCCCGCCCGCGCCCAGGCCAGCATGATCCGGTTGCGGTAGCGGTCCTCGCCGAGCCGGTACAGCCGCCGCCGCGCGGTGGTTTCGTCCATCCCCTTGAGCCGCCACCAGCGGTGTCCCATGGAATCCAGCGCCTTGGTTTCGCCATTGCTCAGCCGCAAGCGCGTCGCAAGCCGTTTGGCGTCCTCGCTGACCGCCACGCCGAGCGCGCCGAGCCGCAGAATCGGATCGGGCGTCCAGCCCAGCGCCGCCTCCGCCGCGACCATCGCCCGGAACGCACCGAGATAAGCGACGCCTCCAAGAATTCGCAGCAGCAAGCCGCCATCGGCCATCGCCTCGACTGCGGCGAGCGCGCCATCGGCAGCCAGCAGCTTGAGCATTTCCATCCGCACCCGCTCGGCCGACAGGCCACTGAGGCCCCCGCGGCCGCGGATGCAGGCGAGCAGGCCCGCGCGCTCCGGCCCTCCGGCGCCGTACATCGCATGGATGCGGAAGAATCGCAGGATGCGCAGATAGTCCTCGGCAATGCGCCCGTCGGGATCGCCGATGAAGCGCACGCGCCTGGCTGCAATATCCTCCAAGCCGCCGACATGGTCATGCACCACGCCGTCCGATGACACCGACAGGCCGTTGATGGTGAAATCGCGGCGCTCGGCATCGCGCACCCAGTCGCGGCCGAACGCCACCGTCGCCTTGCGGCCGAAGGTCTCGACATCCTCGCGCAGCGTGGTGATCTCGAACGGCTGGCCGTCCACCACCAGCGTCACCGTGCCGTGCGCGATGCCGGTCGGCACGCTCTTGATGTGCGCGGCCTGGGCGCGACGGATCACCTCGTCGGGCAGCGCGGTGGTGGCGATATCGATATCGCCGATCGGCAGTCGCATCAACGCGTTGCGTACCGCGCCGCCGATCACGCGCGCCTCCTCGCCGCCGCCATTGAGCAGCGCCAGCACGCGGGCGGCTGCGCCGGAGGTGAGCCAGGGCGCGTCATGGAGCACACGTACGTCGGTCATTTCTCGACCCCGGGAATCAGCCTGCCATTCTCGATATGCGCAGGAACGTAGGTCGAACTCGGCGGCGCACCGGAAAAATTCGCCAGCAGCACCAGGCTGAGAATGGTCAGCAGCAGCGCGGCAATCGCCAGCTTGACGAGCACATGGACCGGCCACGACGTCTGCAGCATAACGCCGTTCCTGCTGGCCAGAAGGAACACGGCATAGAGCACGAACGGAATCAGGAAGATGCCGATTTCGGTGAGCACCGGACGGATCATGGCAGGCAAATCCGTTCGTACAGCACGCGCAGGATGCCTGCAGTCGCGCCCCAGATGTAACGTTCCTCGAACGGCATCGCGTAATAGGAGCGCTCCGCGCCGCGGAATTCCTTGCTGTGCAACTGGTGATTGGCCGGATCCATCAGGAATGCGAGCGGCACCTCGAAGGCACTCTCGACCTCGTTCTCGTTGATCCGCAACGTGAAGCCGGGCCTGACGCGCGCTACCGTCGGCAGGATGCGGAAGCCGAAGGCGGTGCCGTAGAGATCGAGATAGCCGATCGGTTCGACATAGGATCGGTCAAGCCCGACCTCCTCCTCGGCCTCGCGCAACGCGGCGTCGAGCGGCGAAGCGTCTGATGCGTCGATCTTGCCGCCGGGAAAGGCGACCTGCCCGGCATGGTCGTTGAGATGCGCAGCGCGCTGCGTCAGCAAAATGGTCGGCTGTTCGTGTTCGACCACCGCGATCAGCACCGCGGCAGGGCGGATCGGCTGTTCGGCGGCGATGATCTGCAGCATGCGGTCAGTGCCGGCGTCGCCGGACACGGGCACAATGGCGGCGTCGGTGAGGCCGTCCGGCACGTCGAAATTCAGCCGGGCGCGGGCGCGGGCGAAAAATTCCGATGAGCCGATCTCCGCGGCGGCCGCATCCGTCTTCAGCATCGGCCCGTTCAAGGCGCTTCCCTCATCTGCTCTGCATCCGCCATGGCAAAGAATTCCCCGGCGGAGACGATGCCGAACATCGGCATACCATCGACCACCCGCTCCTCACCCATGTCAACCAGATCGTAGTAGAGCGCCCGCGTCACCTTGGCCCACAGGCCAGCGCGGACATGCAGGTAAGGTATCAGCCCGCCATCGTCGGCGACATCGAATCGGAGCCGGTGATCGGCGTCGCAGTCCACCCAATCGTCCACGTTGGTGCGAAAACGCAGCACGCGATCGCACGCACCCTGCTCCTCGAGCATCTCGACCGCGAGGAACGGCGCGTCGTCGACGCGAATGCCGACCTTCTCCACCGGGGTCACGAGAAAGTGCTTGCCGTCCTCGACCTTCATAATCGTCGAAAACAGCCGCACCAGCGCCGGGCGCCCGATCGGCGTGCCCAGGTAGAACCAGGTGCCGTCGGCGGCAATTCGCATGTCGAGATCGCCGCAAAACGGCGGATTCCACAGATGCACCGGCGGCAAGCCCTTGTCGGCTTTACCGCCCGCAGCGGCCTCCTTGGCCGCACGGGTCAGCCCGTCGAGGTCCTGCGTCGAGGTCTGCCCTTGCTTCGCCATTGTTTACCCTGACCCTGTCTCGCCAACTGGCACGATTGGTGCAAGTTTGATTGCGGTGTTGGCGATTCAACTCGCCATATCGTGATGCAGTTCATAGCTCCCGCCGGATAATGTGGGGATAGTTTAATTCAACAAATACATGGCCTTCGCTAAAGTTTAGCATGAGGTTCATGGCAAGACGACGCCATCGGTGGCGTTTCACGCGAAGGAGCAACGGATGGCTGGCGACAGTGTCGAAAAACTGGAAGACGTGATCATCCGTTCCGCCGAGCAGGTCGCAGGACAGATGCGGGCTGCCAAGGAAGCGATCTCCACGGTGATCTTCGGCCAGGAGAAGGTCGTCGAGAACACCCTGGTGACCATCCTGTCCGGCGGCCACGCGCTGCTGATCGGCGTCCCCGGCCTCGCCAAGACCAAGCTGGTCGACACGCTGGGCATCACGCTGGGGCTCGACGCCAAGCGCATCCAATTCACGCCGGACCTGATGCCATCGGACATTCTCGGCGCCGAAGTGCTCGACGAGAGCGGCACCGGCAAGCGCTCGTTCCGTTTCATTGCCGGCCCGGTGTTCGCGCAGCTCTTGATGGCCGACGAAATTAACCGCGCCAGCCCGCGCACCCAGTCGGCGCTGCTGCAGGCGATGCAGGAGCAGCACATCACGGTCGCTGGCGCGCGCCACGATCTGCCAAAACCCTTCCACGTGCTGGCGACGCAGAATCCGCTGGAACAGGAAGGCACCTATCCGCTGCCGGAAGCGCAGCTCGACCGCTTTCTGATGGAAATCGACGTCGACTATCCCGACCGCGACGCCGAGCGCCGCATCCTGTTCGAAACCACCGGCGCCGACGAGACGCTGGCCAAGGCTGCCATCACCGCCGACATCCTGATCACGGCGCAACGGTTGGTGCGGCGGCTGCCGGTCGGCGATTCCGTCGTCGAGGCGATCCTCACGCTGGTGCGCTCGGCACGTCCGGGTCCGGACGCTGGCGATGCCGGTAAGCTGATCGCCTGGGGCCCCGGCCCGCGCGCCAGCCAGTCCTTGATGCTGGCGGTGCGCGCCAAGGCGCTGCTCGATGGGCGCCTGGCGCCGTCGATCGACGACGTGCTCGACCTCGCCGAACCCGTGCTCAAGCATCGCATGGCGCTGACCTTCCCGGCGCGCGCCGAAGGCCGCACCATTCCCGACGTGATCCGCCAGTTGAAGACACGGATCGGTTGATGGCAGCCGCGACGGAGCAGGCCAGCCAGGAAACCCTCGCAGTCCGACGCGCCGACGGCGAAAGCCGCACGCTCGCCGCGACCTTGCCACGCCTGGTACTCGAGGCCCGCCGCATCGCCGCCAACGTGATCCACGGCCTGCACGGCCGCCGCCGCGCCGGCTCCGGCGAAAGCTTCTGGCAGTATCGCCGCTTCGTCTCCGGCGAGCCGGCGCAGAACGTCGACTGGCGCCGTTCGGCGCGCGACGACCATCTCTATGTGCGCGAACTCGAATGGGAAGCTGCGCACACCATATGGCTGTGGCCCGACCGTTCGCTGTCGATGGCCTTTGCTTCGAAGCAGGCGCGCGACTCCAAGCTGGAGCGTGCGCTGATCGTCACCTTCGCGCTGGCCGAACTGCTGGTGGCCGGCGGCGAACGCGTCGGCATTCCCGGCCTGATGAATCCCACCGCCAGCCGCGGCGTGCTCGACAAGATGGCGCAAGCGATCTTGCACGATACCGGGACGCGCGACAGCCTGCCGCCGTCCTTCGTGCCGGCAGCGCTGGCGGAGATCGTGGTGCTGTCGGACTTCTGGTCGCCGATATCGGAAATCAAGACCATGCTGGCGGGACTGTCCGCGTCCGGCGCCCATGGCACACTGGTCCAGGTGGTCGATCCCGCCGAAGAGAGCTTTCCCTATTCCGGCCGCGTCGAGTTCATCGAGCCTGAAACCGGCCAGTTGATCACCGCCGGCCGCGCCGAAAGATGGGCGGAGGACTACGTCAACCGCGTCGCGATTCACCGCGACCAGATCCGCGCCGAGTCCGGCAAGCTGGGCTGGATGTTCTCCACGCACACTACAAGCCGTTCGGCGGCTGAGTTGCTGCTGTTCCTGCACAGCGGCATGATGGTCAGCAAGGGCACCACCGGCGGCGCGGTCGTCAAAGCGGGACGGATCGCATGATGGCAGGATTCCCACTCGCTTTTGCCCAGCCGCTGCTGCTGCTTGGCCTGCTCAGCCTGCCAGTCCTGTGGTGGCTGCTGCGGGTGATGCCGCCACGGCCGCAGCGGGTGTCGTTTCCGCCGACCCGGCTGCTGTTCGAGATCGCGCCGAAGGAGGAAACCCCGTCGCGCTCACCTTGGTGGTTGACGCTGCTGCGCCTGCTCGCTGCCGCTTTGATCATCTTCGCCGCCGCCGGCCCGATCTGGAATCCGCAGACCGGCGCGGCCATCAGCAAGGCACCGCTGGTGATCCTGCTCGATGACGGCTGGAGCGCCGCGTCGAGCTGGGATGCGCGCATCAGGACCGCCGACGAGCTGATCGCCAATGCCGACAGCGATCGCCGCGGCGTTGCATTGGTGCCCCTGTCGGAGCCGACCCGCGACATCACTTTGCTGCCCGGCGGCACCGCCCGCGTGGCGCTGCGCCAGCTGGCGCCGAAACCCTATGCGGTCGAGCGGGTCGAGACATTGCCGGCCATTGAACGGTTCCTGAAAGCCACAGGCGACAGCGAGCTGGTGTGGCTGTCGGACGGCGTCGACACCGGCCGCGGCACGGAATTCTCGGAGGGCCTCGGCAAGATCATCGGCGACCGCACCCTGACGATCTATGACGGTGGTGCGACGCCGGCCCATGCGCTGGCCGCCGCCGAAAACGCCGCGGCCAAGATGACCGTGAAGGTGCTGCGCGCCAGCGGCGGCGGACTGGATAGCGGCGTGGTGCGCGGGCTGGACCAGAAGGGCTCGCCGATCGGCGAGGCCAAATTCACCTTCGCGCCCAATGACCGCGAGACCGAAGCCGCGTTCGACCTGCCGGTGGAACTGCGCAACGACATCGCACGGCTTGAAATCGCCGGGGAGCGCTCGGCCGGCACGGTGCAACTGCTCGACAAGCGCTGGCGCCGCCGCGCCATCGGCATCGTGTCGGGCGCCACCAGCGATACCGCGCAGCCGCTGCTGGCCTCGACCTTCTATTTGACCCGGGCGCTGGCGCCGTTCGCCGATGTGCGCCTCGGCGACCGCGGCGCGCCGCAGCAGGCCATCGCCCAGTTCCTGGACCAGAAGCTGCCGATGATCGTGCTGGCCGATGTCGGCACGCTGTCGCCGGAAATCCGCGAGCGCATCAATGCGTGGATCGCGCAAGGCGGCGTGCTGGTGCGCTTCGCCGGTCCGCGCCTGGCCCAGGCCGACGACGATCTGGTGCCGGTCAAGCTGCGCCGCGGCGGACGCAGCCTCGGCGGCAGCCTGACCTGGGAGAAGCCGCAGCATCTGGCATCGTTCGCCGCGGACAGTCCATTCGCCGGCCTCGCTGTTCCCCCGGATGTCACCATCAACCGCCAGGTGCTCGCCGAACCCGACGCCGCGCTGGCGACCCGGACCTGGGCCTCTTTGGTCGACGGTACGCCGCTGGTCACCGGCGAGCATCGCGGCAAGGGGCTGGTCACACTGTTCCACGTCAGCGCCGATATGCGCTGGTCGGACCTGCCATTGTCCGGCACCTTCGTCGAAATGCTGCGGCGTATCGTCGATATCTCCGGCTACACGTCGACTCCCGGCGCGGGTGTCGCCGCCGAGACCGGCACCGAGACCGTCGCGCCGCTGCGCACGCTGGATGGCTTCGGCGCGTTCGGCCCGCCGCCCTCCACCGCAAAGCCGCTGCCGGCCGACTTCCGCGACCGCGCCACCGCAGAACATCCGCCCGGCTTCTACGGTCCGGCCGACGGTCCGCTCGCGGTCAATGCGCTGGCCGCCGCCGACCGCATCGCACCGCTCGACACCTCCGCCCTGAAGGCACGCCATGCCAGCTACACATCGGCCGAACCGCGCGACCTGCGCGGCATCCTGTTGTCCACGGCGCTGGCGCTGTTCCTGATCGACGCCGTGATCGTGGCGCTGCTCGGCGGCGGCTTTGCCGCGCTGATGCGGCGACGCGCCGCGACCGCCGCCCTGGCTGTGGCGCTGGCGCTCGCCACCGTGATGGGCTCGCCGTCGCCGCTGCGCGCCGATGCCGCCAGCGACGACTTCGCCATCAAGGCGGTGGCGCAGACGCGGCTGGCCTACGTGGTCACGGGGAATGCCGACGTGGATTCCATCGTCAAGGCCGGCCTCAATGGGCTGACCCTGTTCCTGGCACAGCGCACCGCGCTGGAAGCCGGCGAGCCGGTGGGTATCGATCCGGCCCGTGACGAACTGGCGTTCTTCCCGCTGATCTACTGGCCGATCGTGCCCGGCGCGCCGAAGCCACCGCAGGACGCCATCAACCGCATCGACGCCTATATGAAACAGGGCGGTACCGTATTGTTCGACACCCGCGACGCCATCGAGGCGCCGCCCGGACCTGGCGGCGAATCGCAGACGCCGGGCATGTTGACCCTGCGCAACATCCTGTCCTCGCTCGACGTGCCGGAGCTGGAGCCGGTACCGCGCGAGCACGTGCTGACCAAGACGTTCTACCTGCTGCGCGACTTCCCCGGCCGCTTCAATTCCGGACCGACCTGGGTCGAGACACTGCCGCGTGAGGACGAGGACGAAGCCGCTTCTCGCCCGGCGCGCGGCGGCGATGGCGTGTCGCCGATCATCATCACGTCCAACGATCTGGCCGGCGCCTGGGCGCTCCGCCCGGACGGCCAGCCGATGCTGCCGCTGACCCCCGGCGAACCGCGCCAGCGCGAGTTCGCCTTCCGCGCCGGCGTCAACATCGTGATGTACACGCTGACCGGTAACTACAAGGCAGACCAGGTCCACGCCCCGGCGCTGATCGAACGGCTGGGGCAATGACGATGTTGCGAGCCTCCGATCTCTCAGCCGTCATGGCCGGGCCTGTCCCGGCCATCCACGGCCTTCTGCACCAGATGCACGTGGATGCCCGGCACAAGGCCGGGCATGACGGCGTTTGTGGAGGCATCACGTAAATGCAGTACGGCATCGTCTTCACTCCGCTCGTTCCGACCATGGTGCTGTGGATCGGCCTCGCCGCGATCGTTGTCATCGCGGTGCTGCTGCTGATCGGCCGCGCGCGCGGCGCGCTGGTGCGCGTCGCCGCACTGGTGCTGATCCTGCTGGCGCTGGCCAATCCGTCGTTCACCCGCGAGGAGCGCGAACCGCTGACCTCCGTGGCGGCCGTGGTGGTCGACAAGAGCCCGAGCCAGAATTTTGGCGAGCGGACGAAGGAAACGGCCGAGGCGCAGCAGGCGCTGGTCGACCGGCTGAAGCAGGTCAAGGGCCTCGAGGTGCGCGTCGTCGAGGCCGGCCAGGCCGACGGCGAGACCGACGGCACAAGACTGTTCGGCGCGCTGTCGTCCGCGCTGTCCGACGTGCCGACCGACCGCGTCGCCGGCGCCTTCCTGATTACCGACGGCCGCGTCCACGATATTCCGGCCAATGCCGCCGCACTCGGCTTCACCGCACCGGTGCATGCGCTGGTCACCGGCCGCAGCAACGAACGCGACCGCCGCATCGCCATCACCGCGGCGCCGCGCTTCGGCATCGTCGGCCAGCCGCAGACCATCACCTACCGGCTCGACGACCAGGGCGTCACCGGGCAGCGCGCCCAGGTCGTGGTCCGCCGCGACGGCGACGTGCTCAGCGAGCGCACCGTACTCTCCGGCCAGACTGTCAGCGTCGAGATCGACATCAAGCATGCCGGCCCGAACATCGTCGAGATCGAGGCCTCGCCGTTGGAGAACGAACTGACTCCGGTCAACAATCGCGCCGTGGTGGCCATCGACGGCGTCCGCGACAAGTTGCGGGTGCTGCTGGTGTCCGGCGAACCGCATGCCGGCGAGCGCACCTGGCGCAACCTGCTGAAGTCCGACGCGTCCATCGACCTCGTGCACTTCACCATCCTGCGGCCGCCGGAGAAGCAGGACGGCACGCCGATCAACGAGCTGTCGCTGATCGCGTTTCCGACCCGCGAACTGTTCCAGGTCAAGATCAACGAATTCCAGCTGATCATCTTCGATCGCTACGCCCGCCAGGGCGTGCTGCCGATCGCCTATTTCGACAATATCGCGCGCTATGTACGCAACGGCGGCGCGGTGCTCGTGTCGGCCGGGCCGGACTATGCGTCGAGCACCAGCATCTGGCGCACGCCGCTGGATTCGGTGCTGCCCGCCGAGCCGGTCGGTGTCACCGAGAAGCCGTTCTATGCGCATCTCAGCGACGTCGGCAAACGCCATCCGGTGACCCGCGGCCTTGAAGGCGGCGCGAGCGAGCCGCCGAAATGGAGCCGCTTCTTCCGTACTGTCGAGACCCGCAACACCACCACGCCACCGGTGATGACCGGCGCCGACGGCAAGCCGCTGCTGCTGCTGTCGCGCTCCGGCGAGGGCCGCGTGGCATTGCTGCTGTCGGATCACATCTGGCTGTGGGCGCGCGGCTATGAAGGCGGCGGCCCGCATCTCGATTTGCTGCGCCGGATGTCGCACTGGCTGATGAAGCAGCCCGACCTTGACGAGGAAGCACTGAAGCTCTCGAGCGCCGGCAAGGACCTCGTGGTGGTCAGACAGACCATGGGCGACACGGTGGCGCCGGTGACGGTGACCTCACCGTCCGGCAAGACGCGCGAGCTGACATTGGCGGCCGGCGAGCCCGGCCTGTGGCGCGCCAGCACGCCGGCCGACGAGCTCGGCCTGTGGCAGGCCACCGACGGCACGCTGAAGGCGCTGATCAACATCGGCCCGATCAACCCCAAGGAATTCTCCGAAGTCACCTCGACGACGGAGATGCTGCGGCCGCTGGCGCAGGCCACCGGCGGCGATTCCCGCCGGATCCATGACGGCGCCAGCCTCGACCTGCCGCGCATCGTGCCGGTGCGGGCCTCGACGATTTTCCGCGGCGACGGCTGGATGGGCGTGCACATGCGCGACGCCAGCGTGGTGCGCGGCGTCGGCGTTCTGCCTGTCTTCGCCGGCCTGATCGGATTGCTGCTGCTGCTCGGCGCGTTTGCCGCGACATGGCTGCGCGAGAGCCGCTAGTGTGATAGCGGCTCTCGCTGCTATTGCGCCGAGAGGTTCATATCCCGTGTGAGGCGTCCCCACTTGTCGCTTTCCGAGCGGATATAGGCGGCGAAGGCCTCGGTCGTGGACGGTGCGGGTTGGGCACCGATGGTGCGCAGCTTTTCGATCACGTCCGGATCTCCGAGCGCCTTGACAAAAGCACCGTTCAGACGCGCCACGATATCGCTTGGCGTGGCGGCGGGAGCGACGAGGCCGAACCAGCCGGTCGATTCAAACCCGGTCACGCCTTGCTCATCGAGCGTCGGGACGTCGCGCAGGAACGACACGCGCCTGGCGCTGGTGACGCCGAGCGGCTTCAGCCGGCCGGCACGGATCAATTCCAGCGAACTGGGAATATCCAGAACCGCGAGCGGGATATGACCGGCCAGCACGTCGGTGACCACCGGTCCTGTGCCCCGATAGGGAACCAGCGTAAGCTTGATCCGCGCTGATTGCAGCAGCAGCGCTGCCGTCATGTGCATCACGGTGCCATTACCGCCATACCCCACTGATAATTGTCCGGGCTTCGCGGCGGCCGTCGCAAGCGCTTCTTTCAGCGTGGCAAATGGCGCGTCGGCGTTTGCCACCAGCACAAAGGGAATGTCGGCGAGCAGCGTAATCGGTGCCAGATCCTTGATCGGATCGAACGCCGTCGAAGGATTGAGATGAGGGTTGATGGTCAACGCGCCTGCCGGCGCCACGCCGAGGGTGTAGCCATCGGGCTTGGCCTGCATCACGGCCTGCATACCGATATTGCCGCCCGCCCCGCCGCGGTTTTCGATGACGAAGCCCTGCTTGAGATCGGCCGCGACGATCGGCTCGAGCGCGCGAATGAAGATGTCGGCGCTACCGCCGGGCGGAAAAGTGACGACAATCTTGATCATCTGGTCGGGATAGGCCCACGCCGTTGTCGCGCCGGCCACGATGGAGGTTGCCGCACCGGCCAGCAACGTTCTGCGGCTAAGAGTAAAGGCACTCATGCGCGTTCTCCCGAAAGAGCATGCGCCGCAGCGCGTTCTTGGTCCGGGTGCGATGGCGCGGCTCTGCCGGTGAGGCGGCGGATCAACGCCTCGGGATCCGATGGCGCCCGATGGCCGCGCCACGCAATATGAGTATCAGGGCGCACCAGCAAAAGACTTTCGACAGGCCGCGCCGGGCCGGCCTCGGCAGTCGAGAGTTCAAGCAGCGTCAGGGGAACGCCGTTGCGGCGTGCAGCCTTGAGTAACTCGGTCACGTCGCAAGCCGGGTCGTACCGCAACAGCGTATAACCGGGGCCCATCGCGTCGAAGACGGAGCGGCCGTCGTCCAGCCAGACATGCGGCATCCTGGCGCCCGGCACGGTCGAGGGTATGAAATCACCCATCGTATAGGCCGGAGGCGTTTCACCGTCATACGCAATCGCCGGTGACCGGTCGTAGAAATAGCCGAAGTTCAGTCCCGCGCAGCAGTACTGTTTGACATTGAGTTCGTAGGCCGCAAGACCGACCGCGGCACGCGCCTCCGCGCCGGCCTCCGAGTCTTCCTCGATCAACGCAGGCACCGCGGCGCGCTGGCCGATGCTGGCGATGGCGTGCTCCATGGCAAACCGCGACACCTGTTCGGTGATCGGCTGGCGTTCGGCCTCGTAGGCATCGAGAAGGCCGACATCCGCCCAGCCGTTGAGATGCGCTGCCAGCATCCAGCACAGCGAAACCGCATCGGCGATACCGGCATTCATTCCATAGCCGGCATAAGGCATCCAGAGATGCGCGGCGTCTCCGCCGATGAACGCACGACGGTCGCGGAAGCGATCGGCAACGAGACGGCGACCCACCCAATCCTCCTTGCTGACGACCTTGTAAGCGAAGTCGGGGCCAACACCCAGGATCGTGCGGATCGCCCAGTCGCGATCCACCGAATCGAACTCGGGCTCGTCCGGTTTCAGATGGTTATGAATCAGCCACCGGTCATGCCCGTCGATGGCAACGACTGTGCCGGTCCGGCGCGGGTTGAGCGACAGCACCATCCACGCCGGCGTGTGCGGCTGCATCAAGGTCTTGAGGTCTGGTGCATCGATGAGCGTCGATTGGACGCGCTGAATGACCGGTGTTCCGACGAAAGCCGCGCCGATCAGCTTGCGCGTCAACGATCGGCCTCCGTCACATCCAATGAGAAAGCGGCCGCGGATGGTGAAAGCGCGATCCCCGTCAAGTTCGCGGGCGTCGACCGAGACACCGGACAGATCCTGATCGAAATGCACCATCTCGGTGCGAGACAGAATGGTAATCTTGGGATTCGCGACAGCACTCGCGAACAGGATGGGCTCCAGATAGATCTGGTTGATGCGGTGCGGAGGCTCGGGGGTCGGCCACCACGTGTCAGGGCCATCGGTCGCGGTGTAGCGCGTCGCGCGCGACGGAATGACGATGCGTGCGAGTTCGATACCGGTTGCGGTGGTGCGATACGAACAATCGTTTGGAAAGTCGGCCGGCAGGCCGGCGTCGCGGACCTTGGTGACGATGCCGAGCCGGCGAAAGACCTCCATCGACCGGGCCGAAACGTGATTGCATTTGACGTTGGGCGGCTCACCGGCGTGCCGGGTCTCAAGCACGATGACATCGATCCCTCTGGACGCGAGGTCCAGCGCCGCGGTGAGTCCCACCGGCCCTGCGCCGACAATGACGACGGATGTCTCATAGCTCTGCATCGTTACCTTCCCCGACCGCGTCTGTGCGCGTTGCGTGGAGGCTAACAAAAAAATTTGATAAGAGAATTCTCTTTTTCATGCATAATTGATAAGGTCACCTAATGAATATTACGCTTCGCCAGCTGGAAGCCCTGGTCGCGGTGAGCCGCGCCAGTTCCATGACCCGCGCAGCCGAACAATTGCACGTCACCCAGGCGGCCATCAGCCTGCTGCTCCGCCAGCTTGAATTGCAGTTGGGTGTTCTGCTGTTCGATCGCACGACAAGGTCATGCACGCCGACGGCAGCCGGGCGTGAAGCCGTGCAAGCCGCAGAGCGTATCCTCGGCGACACCCTCGGCCTCTCGCGCCAGATGCGCAGTTTGGCGGAAGCCCGAACCGGCACGGTGGTGTTCGTCGCATCGGCCGGCGCAGCCTCGGCACTTATGCCGGCGGTGCTCGCCAATTTCCACACCGCATATCCCGGCGTTGACGTCATCATGCGCGACGTCGCAGCCGATCAGCTCGTCGGCATGCTTCTCGCGTCGGACGCGGAGTTCGCGATCGGCAGCGTCGATGGGCCTGTGCCCGAGGTCACGCTGACGCCCCTGGTCAGAGGACGCTTGAGCGCCATCGGCTGGCCGGGCTGCCCGATTGCCGCCATGCACACGGTGTCGTGGGACGAACTCGCGACGCTGCCGACCATCGCGATGCGGCGCGACACCTTGATCCGCGCCCAGATCGACCGCCGACTGGCGCGCGACGGCAAGACACTTGTCCCGACCCACGAGGTGTCCCTTATCAACACGGCACTGTCGATGACCGCCAAGGGCATCGGCTATGCGATCTTGCCATCCTATATGATGCCTACGGACCAGTATCCGGGACTGATGGCTTTCCCGCTCGTGCGACCGGCGATCATGCGCCAGCTATCCTGGATCCAGCGGACCGGTCGCGGCCTGTCGCCGGCCGCGCGGCAATTTCAGAAAATGACCACACGCGTCGTCGCCGACGCGCACGCCGCGGCCATTGCGCGGCGCGCGGCTCCGTAGCGCCCGATGACCGTGTCGCCATTCTCGGAACGGGCCGGCATCGCAAGGCGACGGCGAAGCGTTGCCGTAATCCCACAGTGACGGGTCCGTTCATCGGGAGCCCCGGTCCGTCATTGACATCGGCTTCCGCAGCCTGCGATGTTACAATATAACAGCGGCGTCATGGAGCGGCTCCATGCCCGATGCAAGGCGCCTGACGACATGAAGTGGTTTCGGACACATATCAGGAATGGATCGAAGCTGGCGCTGCTCGCGCTGGCGATCCAGCTCGTGCTGTCGTTCGGCCATGTGCACCCGGCCCACGCCCAGGCCTCATCAGCCAACTCGGCCATCGAGTCGGTCCAGCTTCCCGCCGAGCAGATTCCTGCACCCGACCAGCACCCCGCCGACAATTGCGCCATCTGTGCCGTCATGGCGATGGCCGGCACCGGCCTGTTCTCCACGCCACCGGTGCTGCTGCTGCCGCAGGCCGTGGCATTCCTGTATTTGGCCACCGACGCGGAATTCATCCACCTGAATTCCCTGACCGGTGCGTTCCAGCCCCGCGCCCCGCCGCTCTCCTGACATCGACCTTTGCTGATCGCGGCCATCAGGCGGCGATTCCCGAAAGTTCGATCTGCCACGCGGCAGGTCCCGGTTCGAAGCACGCGTCAAGCGTCGCCGCCGGCACAGTCAGGATCCACCATGTCATCGTATTTGCATCGCACCCTTTTGCTGGGCGGCTCCGCCATTGTCGGTCTCGGCTGCCTCGCCAGCC
>DATCUS010000275.1:0-5711 GCA_036561845.1 Tardiphaga sp.
GGCGCCGCCGCCGCCCAGCGCTGTCGGCACCGTCAGCGCCAGCAGGCCGGCGTCGGACAGTTCCTGGAAATTCGCGAACGGAAAACTGCCGGCGCGGTCATGCGCCGCCGCGCGCTCGGCGAAGCCGGCGGCCAATTGGACGGCTTTCTCCCGGTTGCCCGACGCGGCGTCGAGGCGCTGGTCGTCGTGTTTGAGAATGTTCAGCCGGCTCACCATGTTGCATCCAATCCAAGCAGTCCCAGAATTTGCCGGCGCAAATCCGCCAGATGCGGATCGCCGCGATGCCGAGGGTAGGGGCGGTCGACCGCGATATCGGCCTTGATGGTCGCCGGCCGGTCGCTGAACACGATGACCCGGTTGGCAAGGAACAGGGCTTCCTCAACGTCGTGGGTCACCAGCAGTGCCGTGAAGCCGCTGCGCTGCCACAGCGCAATCAGTTCCGCCTGCATGGTGATGCGGGTCAACGAATCCAGTTTCCCAAGCGGTTCATCGAGCACCAGGATCTTGGGATCGTTGACCAGCGCACGGGCCAGCGCGACGCGCTGCGCCATGCCGCCGGACAGCTGGTGGGGATAGGCATTCCTGAACGTCGTCAGCCCGACGAGGTCGATGGCGGCATCGACGCGGTGACGTTGCGTCTTCAGGATGCCCTGAGCCTCCAGTCCCAGCGCGACGTTGTTCCAGACGGTCCGCCACGGAAACAGGGTCGGATCCTGGAACACCACCACCCGCGACGGATGCGGCCGGGTGATCAGCGCGCCGTCCTCGCGCAAAGTGCCGGCGCGCGGCGGCTCGAGGCCGGCGACGAGCCGCAACAGCGTGGACTTGCCGCAGCCGGAGGGGCCGAGCAGGGCGACGAATTCGCCGGGCGAGGCGCTGAAGCTGACATTGTCGAGCACCGGCAGCACGCTGCCGTCGATATCGAAGGCGTGGCTGACGCCGGCGATATCCAGCGCAGCCCCGGCCGTGACGGGGTGATGTTCGGCGCGCGCGAGGGCTACCATTTGACGACGCCTTTTTGCCAGACCAGCAGATGGTCACGAGTCCTGAACAGCAGGGTGATGGCGCCGGAGCACAGCAGCGACATCACGATCAGCGCGGCATACATGTTGGCGTAGGCGGCCCAGCCCTGCGCCCATTGCAGGTACCAGCCGAGCCCGGCCTTGACGCCGATCATCTCGGCGACGACCAGCACCGCAAAGGACGAGCCCAATCCCATGAACAGGCCGACGAACACGTGCGGCAAAGCGGCGGGGATCGCCACCTTCAGCACGAGGAACGACGGCTTTGCGCCGAGTGTGCGCGCCACGTCGTAATAGGCGCTGCTGACGCTGGCGACGCCCGACCATGTCAGCACCGTCACCGGGAAGCCGGTGGCCAGCGCGATCAGGAAGGTCGAGGCGCTCCAGCTCGACGGGAAAGTGAAGAAGGCGATCGGCAGCCAGGCGGTGGCCGGCAGCGGCCCGATGAAGCGCAGCACCGGATGCACCCAGTAGCCGACCGCGCGCGACCAGCCGATCGACACGCCGGTGAGGAAGCCGACGGTGGCGCCGATGAAATAGCCGCCGAGCTGCAGTTTGACGGAGGCGAACACGCTGTCGAGCAGCTTGGGCAGGTCGTCGGTGTAGACCTCGACGATGGACTGCGGCGGCGGAAAGAACGGCAGCGGCAGCCAAGCGAATTTCGCGGTGGCGAGTTCCCACAGCGTCAGGAACAGGCCGAGCGCAAGGAACCATGGCGCGCGCTGCTGCAGCCCCACGCCGAACCTGCCGAGCGTTTCACGCGCCGCTGTCGCGACGACGATTGCCGCCGCGATGGCGAAGGCGGTGTAAGCCACCGCTTCGGTGCGCGGCCAGTCGCCGATGTCCGGCCACCAAAGGCATGACAGGCCGAAAGCCAGCCAGGCGAACCCGGCCCCAAGGCCCGAGATGCTGAGGCCAAGATGACTTGCGCGAAGCTTGCTCGCGATGTGCAGGCCGCTATCGCTGGCGGCCAGCACCGTCTCACGATCCGCGCCGAACGGCGCAACATCAGACTCCGAATACGTCGACATAGATCTTCTCCGCAAATTTCGCCGTATCCGTGCTGGGCTTGAACACCGAGACCGTCTTCAGGTCGTCGGCATAGGCCTTGAGCTCGCGTTTCAGCGCCTCGCCGACCGGGTGATGATGATGGGTGTGGTAACGCACCATGCCCTGGAGATCGGCGAGGCTGGCGTTCTTCGGCGCATAGGGCGCGAAGGAGGTTGCGGCCTTGTCGGCATTCTGCGCGGTGAACATCGCCGCATCGAGCAGCGCCTGCGTGATGGCGCGCGCCACCTGCGGCTCTTCGCGCACCAGGCTGCCGCGCAGACCGAGGATGCAGCAGGTCTTGTCCTTGTAGTCGCCGTCGAGATTGGAGGCGACTTCCTTGTAGGCCGTGTCCTTCAGCCAGAGATAGGCGATCGGGTCCGACGCCAGGAATGCCTGCACCTCGCCCTTCTCGACGGCGAGCTGCAGCAGGTTGCCGGGGTAGGGGCGCCAATCGACGTCCTTGTTGGGATCGATGCCCTGCCTGGCGAGCTGGATCGAGAAGAAGTTCTTGTCGGGGCCGGCGAGATCGCCCACCGCGACGACCTTGCCCTTGAGGTCGGACAGCTTGTCGACGCCGGAATTGACCTTGCTCAGCACGCGCATGCAGCCACCGTGGGTGCCGGCGGCGATCTTGACGTCAAAGCCTTGCTCCAAAGGCTTCAGCCAGCGCAACGCCATGCCGAGACCGGCGTCGGATTTTCCGGTCGCGATGGCCTCCAGCAACTGGTCGGTGGAGCCGCTGTAGTTCACCAGTTCGACGTCGAGGTTATGCTTCTGGAAGAAGCCGTGATCAATCGCCACGGGCACCGGCGCGAGGCACACCGCGCCGGCGTTCCACGACAGTTTCAGCTTGCGCGGCGCGCCGCTCAGCGCCGGCGCATCGGAGGCAGTCTTGCAGATCGGAAATTCGGAAAAGTCGATACCGGGCGTCGCGGCGCGAAACGGGAAGGCCTGCGCGCCGAAGATGCCGACGGGTGCAGCCAGGGCAGCCGCGGCGCCGGCGCGCAGCAGGCTGCGTCGATCCAGCAGCGTCCTGCTCTTGCTATTATTGGGGTCGCTTTCGATGGACATCGTATCTCCTGTTTGCAAACGGCAAGGCGCCGCCGTCGCCGCAACGCGTGGACGTTGCTGCCTGATGGTTTCGAAGCTGACGCTCAGTGAAACCGGTTCAATTTCGCGGAGTTGTCGGCGCTCGCTGCGGTGAAGCTGATGGTCGAATGATGCGCGGCAGCATCATGATCGTCAATGAAATGGAATTTTGAATGTGCGGTGGTTCGGAGAGATTATCTCCACCGGCGATTTGCCCGAGGGCGAATTCGGTTCGTGTGCCGGTCAGGACGGGGGAAGCCGTTGGCGCGGAGCGTTGCACGACTATTTTATTTTCGTTGATGAGTCCGATGGACATCGTCCACGCGGGTGAGGCCAAGGGAGACCGAGATCTGCCTCGTTGGTGTCACCGCGGTCGAGCCCACATACGCCAAAAGCGAGCCGGCGGCAGGGTTCGTGACGGCGCCGGCTTTCACGGAATCTTGACCTTTGTCTGGAAGAACAGGCTGAGATCAACCTGTTTCGACCTGCCCCGAGTGAGCCCATGTTCTCCAACAGCAATCTGACCATCCGCTTTCTGGTCGGGGGCGTTGTGGGAGCGCTGCTGCTCCTGCTGGCGTTCGGCGGCGGCACCGGCTTCATCGCCGTCCTGTATCTCAACAACCAGATCGTCAGCCTGTCGGCCGACTTCGGCGCGCTCAGCGGTGCCAGCCATGACCACGCCATGCAGACCTACCAGCAGGCGCATGCGGCATTTTCGTACTTCCTGATGGCTTGCGTCGCCATCGCGGTATTTGCGTTGATCGTTTGCGTGGCAACCTTTTTCGCGGTTCGCAACGGGATCCTGGGGCCGCTGGCCGCCATCGTCCACGCCATGCGGGAGGTCGCCGACCAGAAGTACGACACCGCCATCCCCGGTCTGGGCAAGGCGAACGAGATCGGCCTGCTGGCCGGTGCACTCGAGATCTTCAAGACCAATGGCCTGGAACGGCAGCGGCTTACGCAACAGCAGCTGCTGGAAGCCGAGCACCAGAGCGAACGCTCGCGCTATCTCGACGACAAGATCCGGGATTTCAACGGGCTGATCGCCAGCGTGGTCGGCAGCGTCGCCTCATCCGCGACCCGGTTGAAGAGCAATGCCGAGGCCCTGTCGCAGGCCGCCAACGAAACCACCGCCAAGGCCAACGCCGTCGCCAGCGCCGCGAGTCAGGCCAGCACCAGCGTCCAGACAGTCGCCAGCTCCGCCGAAGAAATGACGACCTCCATCGGCACCATCAGCCAGCGCGTCAGCAATGCCACCCAGCGCGCCGAAGGCGCCGCTGCACAGGCCCGCAAGAGCCGCGACACCATCCACACGCTGTCCGAGGCCGCCGACAAGATCGGCGCGGTCGTGCAACTGGTGCAGGCGATCGCATCGCAGACCAATCTGCTGGCGCTGAACGCCACCATAGAAGCGGCGCGCGCGGGCGAATCCGGCAAGGGATTTGCCGTGGTCGCCTCCGAGGTCAAGCACCTCGCGGACCAGACGAGCAAGGCCACCGAGGAGATCTCGCTGCAGGTCGCGAGCATTCAGGGCATCACCGGCGAGACCCGCGAGGCGATGGACGGCATCTCGAACACCATCGCGGAAATCAGCGAGATCATGACCGGCATCGAAGTCGACACCGCGCAGCAGCGCAATGCGACGCAGGACATCTCGAACAGCGTGCAGGATGCGGCGCGCGGCACGCTGGACGTCTCCAATCATATCGTCCAGATCACCTCGACCTCGTCAGAGACCGGACGGATGGCGAGCGACGCCCGCGACTCCGCCGTTGATCTGTCACGACAGGCGGAAACCCTAAAGCGCGAAGTCGACGGCTTCATCGTCAGCGTCAAGGCGGCCTGATCGCTTCGCGCCAGGACAGACCCGTCACAATCGGATTGCGCGATCCTGCCTTTCGCCGGTTTGGCAGCCTGAGGGCCTTCGCAGGCCGCACGGTCGGCAGCGAGCTTTCCGGCCCATCCCTGCGACTTCCCGCCACACCCGCCATCATATTACGAAACATTAATTCCCCCGCCAGCGCGCGGTAAGGCGGGAAACCCCATCTTCGAACTTGTCAGGTGCCTGCGCCCCGCACCGCTGATTCTGGTTCTGGAGAATTCGAATGACCGACCGCCCCACCGATTTCAATGAATTGCCGTCCTACAAGCCGACCCGTCGCTCGCTGTTCTCTGCGCGCAAATTCGCGCTGATGGCGTCGGTCGTCGCCGGCCTCGGCGTCGCCGCATACGGCCTCAGCCCGACACCGCATTCCCTCGACGTTTTCTCGACCCCGGCCCACGCCCAGGTCGACAAGCAGGTCAAGCAGGAGGCCCAGCGGCCGATCGGCTTTGCCGACATCGTCGAACGCGTGAAGCCGTCGGTGATTTCGGTCAAGGTCAATATCAAGGAGAAGGTCGCCTCCAGGGAGGACGGCGGCAGCAACGAGGATTCGCCGTTCCAGCCGGGCTCGCCGATGGAGCGTTTCTTCAAGCGCTTCAACGGGCCCGACGGCCTGCCGCCCGGCATGCGCGGTCCGCGCGGCGGACGCGGCGCGGTGACCGGGCAGG
>DATCUS010000276.1:0-5514 GCA_036561845.1 Tardiphaga sp.
GGTTACGGCGACGCGGGCCTGCAGCGAGGCCGACCTCGTGGCCGGCGCGCTGCCGCGGCTCGACGCGCTGATCGGCGAAGGCGTGACCACGCTGGAGATCAAGTCCGGCTACGGGCTCAACACCGAAACCGAAATGCGGCAGTTGTCCGCCGCGCGCGCGCTCGGCCGGCAGCGGCCGGTCACCGTCCGCACCAGCTTTCTCGGCGCCCATGCGCTGCCGCCGGAAGCCGGTGGCGACAAGGATCGCTATATCGATCTCGTCTGCAACGCGATGCTGCCGGCGGTGGCGCGGGCCGGCCTTGCCGATGCCGTCGACGCCTTCATGGAAGGCATCGCCTTCTCCGCCGAGCAGAGCGCGCGGGTGTTTCATGCAGCAACAGCGCTCGGGCTTTCGGTCAAGCTGCATGCGGACCAACTGTCGAATCTCGGCGGCGCTGCGCTGGCCGCGCAATTCTCGGCGCTGTCCGCCGATCACCTCGAACACACCGATGACGCCGGCGCCGTGGCGATGGCGCGCGCGGGGACGGTCGCGGTGCTGCTGCCCGGCGCGTTCTATTTCATTCGCGAGACCTTGAAGCCGCCGATCGATCGCTTCCGCGCCCATGGCGTGCCCATGGCGCTGGCCACCGACTGCAATCCCGGCACCTCGCCGCTGACTTCGCTGCTGCTGGTCATGAACATGGGTGCGACCTTGTTTCGCATGACCGTTGCCGAATGCCTCGCCGGCGTGACCCGCGAAGGCGCGCGCGCCCTCGGCGTGCTCGCCGACACCGGCACGCTGGAAGCCGGCAAGAGCTGCGATCTGGCGATCTGGGACATCGAGCGCCCCGCCGAACTCGTTTACCGCATGGGCTTCAATCCCCTGCACGACCGGGTCTGGATGGGCCGATGAGCGAGCATCCCGCATCTCTCGTCGTCTCGCCGGGCAAGGTCAGCCTCGACGATCTGCGGCAGGTGCTGGCGGGCGCGTCCGTGGTGCTCGATCCATCGTTCTGGCCATCGGTCGAGGCGGCCGCCGCCATCGTTGCGAAGGCCGCCGCTGCCGCCGCGCCCGTCTATGGCATCAATACCGGCTTCGGCAAACTGGCGTCGAAGCGCATTCCGCCAGACCAGACCGCGCTGCTGCAGCGCAATCTCATCGTGTCGCATTGCTGCGGCGTTGGATCGCCCACGCCGGAGCCGGTCGTGCGGCTGATGATAGCACTCAAGATCATCTCCCTGGGGCGCGGCGCCTCCGGCGTTCGCCGCGCGGTCATTGAACAGTTGCAGGCCTTGCTGGTCCACGGCATTTATCCGCTGGTGCCGCAGCAGGGATCGGTCGGCGCCTCCGGCGATCTGGCGCCGCTGGCGCATATGACCGCGGTGATGATCGGCGAGGGGCAGGCGCTGGTCGACGGGGCGGTGGTGCCCGGTCGCGATGCGCTGGCGGCTGCCGGCCTCGCGCCCCTGACGCTCGGCCCGAAGGAAGGCCTGGCGCTGATCAACGGCACGCAGTTCTCCACCGCCTATGCCATCTCCGGATTGTTGCGCGCATACGATCTCGCTTGCGCGACGTTGGTCACCGGCGCGCTGTCGGTCGATGCCGCGATGGCCTCGACGGCGCCGTTCCGTCCGGAGATCCAGCAATTACGCGGTCATGCCGGTCAGATCGCGGCGGGTGCGGCGCTGACGGCGCTGCTCGACGGCAGCGACATCCGCAACTCGCATCTCGAAGGCGACGAGCGCGTGCAGGATCCTTATTGCCTGCGCTGCCAGCCGCAGGTCGCCGGCGCTGTGCTCGATCTCTTGACGCAGGCGGCGCGCACCCTGACCATCGAGGCCAATGCGGTCACCGACAATCCGCTGGTGCTGGTGGAGACCGGCGAGATCGTCTCCGGCGGAAACTTTCATGCCGAGCCGGTGGCGTTCGCCGCTGACCAGATTGCGCTGGCGCTGTCGGAGATTGGCGCCATCAGCGAGCGGCGCATCGCCACGTTGGTCGACCCCGCGCTGAATTTTGGCCTGCCGCCGTTTCTCACGCCCGACCCCGGCATCAATTCCGGCTTCATGATCGCCGAGGTGACGGCAGCGGCGCTCTATGCCGAGAACAAGCAGCGCGCCGCGGCCTGCTCGATCGATTCAACGCCGACCAGCGCCAACCAGGAAGATCACGTGTCGATGGCCGCGCACGCGGCGCGCCGGCTGTCGGACATGGCCGACAACCTCGCCGCCATTCTCGGCATCGAGCTGCTGGTGGCGGCACAGGGCATCGAGCTGCGCGCGCCGCATGCGACGAGTCCGGCGCTGGCAGCCGTCATTGCCGCGTTGCGCGAACAGGTGCCGGCGCTCGGCGCCGATCGCTACATGGCCGACGATATGGCGAAGGCCACCGCGCTGGTCGCGTCCGGCGTCTTGCCCGCTGCTGCGATCGCGGTGCTCACCAATAACCCGTTTCCAGAACTTGCCTGAAGCAAGGCTTGCCGAGAAAGGTCTTTCGTCATGAACCGCCGACTGGACAACGCGCGCGTGATCCGTTCGCCGCGCGGACCGGAGATCAGCGCCAAGAGCTGGCTGACCGAAGCGCCGTTGCGCATGCTGATGAACAATCTCGATCCCGACGTGGCCGAGCGGCCGAGCGAACTGGTGGTCTATGGCGGCATCGGCCGCGCCGCCCGCGACTGGGACAGTTTTGATCGCATCGTGGCGGCCTTGCGCAAGCTCGATGACGACCAGACGCTGCTGGTACAGTCCGGCAAGCCGGTCGGCGTGTTCCGCACCCACAAGGACGCGCCGCGGGTGCTGATCGCCAATTCAAACCTGGTGCCGCACTGGGCGACGCTCGATCACTTCAACGAGCTCGACAAGCTCGGCCTGATGATGTTCGGCCAGATGACCGCGGGCTCGTGGATCTACATCGGCAGCCAGGGCATCGTGCAGGGCACCTACGAGACCTTCGTCGAGATCGGCCGTCGTCACTACGGCGGCAGCCTGGCCGGCCGCTGGATTTTGACTGCGGGCCTCGGCGGCATGGGCGGCGCGCAGCCGCTCGCCGCCACCATGGCTGGTGCGTCGATGCTCGCGGTGGAATGCCAGCCGAGCCGCATCGAGATGCGGCTGCGCACCGGCTATCTCGACCGCCAGGCAGCGACGCTCGACGAGGCGCTGGCGATCATGGCGCAGGCGGCACAGGACAAGCAGCCGGTCTCGGTCGGCCTGCTCGGCAATGCCGCCGATATCTTTCCCGAACTGGTGCGCCGCGGTGTCCGTCCGGACATCGTCACCGACCAGACCAGCGCCCACGATCCGATCAACGGCTACCTGCCAAAGGGCTGGACGCTCGATCAATGGGCCTCGAAACGCGAGTCCGATCCGAAGGCGGTGGAAGCCGCCGCCAAGACCTCCATGGTCGGCCATGTCCAGGCGATGCTGAATTTCCACGCTCTGGGCATTCCCACCCTCGACTACGGCAACAATATCCGCCAGATGGCCAAGGACATGGGCCTCGCCAACGCGTTCGATTTCCCCGGCTTCGTGCCGGCCTATATCCGCCCGCTGTTCTGCCGCGGCATCGGCCCGTTCCGCTGGGCCGCGCTATCCGGCGATCCCGAGGACATCTATCGCACCGATGCCAAGGTCAAGGAGCTGATGCCCGACGACAAGCATCTGCATCACTGGCTCGACATGGCGCGCGAACGCATCCAGTTCCAGGGATTGCCGGCGCGGATCTGCTGGGTCGGCCTCGGCGATCGTCACCGCCTCGGCCTCGCCTTCAACGAGATGGTGGCGCGCGGCGAGCTGAAGGCGCCGATCGTGATCGGCCGCGATCATCTCGACAGCGGCTCGGTGGCCAGTCCCAATCGCGAGACCGAAGCGATGCTGGATGGTTCCGACGCGGTGTCCGACTGGCCGCTGCTTAATGCGCTGCTGAATTGCGCCAGCGGCGCCACCTGGGTGTCGCTGCATCACGGCGGCGGCGTCGGCATCGGCTATTCGCAGCATGCCGGCATGGTCATCGTCGCCGACGGCACGCTGGACGCGGCCCGGCGCATCGAGCGCGTGCTGTGGAACGATCCGGCCACCGGGGTGATGCGCCACGCCGATGCGGGCTATGACAGCGCGATCGAATGCGCCAAGACCAACGGGCTCGATCTGCCCGGGGTGACGTCGTAGCGGGTTCTAGTTGGGGTTCGTTCCCCGGACGCGGTGCACTGCGCCGCCGCTTGGGCGGCGTGGTGCGCCGCAGATCCGGGGTCCCGGATCTGCAGTGCGGCACTTCGCGCCGCGCTGCGTCCGGGACACGACCGAACTGAATCAGCCGCTACGCCGCAGTGACGCGCCAGATCACGTCGCCGACATCGTCGGCGACCAGCAACGCGCCGCCGGGCGTGAGGAACACGCCGACCGGCCGGCCGTAGGATTCCTTCTCGTCGGGGGCGAGGAAGCCCGACAGGATATCGCGCGGCGGCCCGGACGGGCGGCCGTTCACGAACGGGATGAACACCACCTTGTAGCCGCTCAGCGTGCTCCGGTTCCACGAGCCGTGCTGGCCGATCACCATGCCGTCGGGAAAGCCCGGCCAGGTGCCGGCCGGCAGCCAGCACAGGCCGAGCGAGGCGGTGTGTCCGCCCAGTGCGTAGTCCGGCGTGATGGCGCTCGCGACCAGGGCGGCATCCTGCGGCACGCGGTCGTCCACCGTCTTGCCCCAGTAGCAATAGGGCCAGCCGTAGAAGCCGCCGTCGCGCACCGAGGTCAGATAGTCCGGCGGGGTCTCGTCGCCGAGCCCGTCGCGCTCGTTGACGACGGTCCACAGCGCGCCGGTGGTCGGCTCGAAGGCGAGGCCCACGGGGTTGCGCAGTCCGCCGGCGAAGATGCGGCTGTTGCCGGTGGCGACATCGAGCTCATAGACCGCGGCGCGGCCTTGCTCGGCCTCCATCCCCATGTCGGCGATATTGGTCAGCGAGCCGACGCCGATGTAGATCTTCTTGCCATCGGGGCTCGGCAGCAGGCTGCGCGTCCAGTGTCCGCCTGATTTGAAATCGGTGAGCTTCTTCCCCGGTGCGGTGATGCTGTCGGCACCCGCCGCATAGGGAAAGGCCACCACGCCGTCGACATTGCCGACATAGAACGTGTCGCCCAGCAGGGCCATGCCGAATGGCTGGTTCAGCCCTTCCATGAAGGTTTTGCTGATTTCGGCGGTGCCGTCGCCGTCGGCGTCGCGCAGCAGCGTGATGCGGTTGGCGCTTTCGCCGAGGGCTGCGGCGCGCCGCATGGTCGCCTGCATGGCGTAGCCGAACACGTTCCTGACCGGACCGGCGATCTGCGATGCCTCGGCGATCAGCACGTCGCCGTTGGGCAGCATGTCGATCCAGCGCGGATGCTTCAGGCCGGTAGCAAAGGCATTGACCTTGAGCCCCGCCGCCACCGTCGGTCTGTGGCCGTCGCTCCAGCCGCGCGCGGTCGGCATCTTCAGCGTCATCAGGGTGCCCTGCGGCCTTGCCGCGGGCACCACCGGCGCGCTGCCCCAGGCCGGCGCGG
>DATCUS010000277.1:0-15134 GCA_036561845.1 Tardiphaga sp.
GCACCGTGTCGCCGCCGAGCCGGGCGGTGCCGGACAGCGCCGGCAGCGACGCGTTCAGCATCGAATAGACGGCGCCGTCGAGATACAGCGCGACCTGGCCGGCCTTGGCAACCACGGCGACGTGGTGCCAGCCATTGGCCGCCACTGCAGCCCCGGAGCCGCTGCGTTGCGTGCCGGCTGCGTTCGTCACCTCGATGAACGGGGCACCATTATCGAGACCGATGACGACCGCATTGGCAGCATCGCGACGGCTGTAGAGCGCCGCATTGGGCTGCAGCGCGGCCGGCTTGATCCAGGCCGACCAGGTGAACGGGGCATCCGCGGCCATCGCTAGCGATGGCGAGGCGGGCAGGGTGACCGGCGCAGTGCCGTTGAGCCGGAGGCCGGTGCCGATCAGCGAACCATCGGCGGGCTGGCCAACGCTCTGCGCGTTGCTGGCCCAGACCGAGGAATCGAGCGCTGGCGTGCCGCGCTCGTTGAAATGATAGACTAGCGCGGTGTCGGGATCGTAGGTCCCCTTGGAGTCGCTGGTCGCGACGGCTTTCTTGTTGCCATAATACAGCCAGAACTCGGATTTTGCGCCCGCCTGTACGTTCGGCACCGATACCCAGACCAGCGCCTCGCCAAGCAGCGGGTCGTACTTCTCGACGTGGTGCTTCAGCGGCGTCTTGTCGTCGGCGCTGACGAAGCGGATGTCGCTGCCGTCATCTTTGGCAATACTGAAGCGGAAGTTGCCCACATGCAGCCGCACCAGTGTCGGCGCGACGCCAATCGGATCGGTGATGTTCGCACCGGTAGCGCTGGCATCGATGTTGATTTTCTTGCGCAGCTGCCACTCGTCGTTCCACCAGGCCTGCGCCGATGACGGGAACAGTGCCAACGCCGCCACGGCGCCGAGCATCAGGCAGGTCAGCATGCTGGTGGTCCGGCGACGCGATGCCGCTTGGCTCTTGTCGCTCATGTGATCGCACCCCGTAGACATCAGAATTCACCCCAAAGTCGGAAATTGACGCGGCCGGAACCGGCCTGTGAGTAAGCTTGGCTGACCATCGGCACCGAATAGGCGACTAGGCCGTTGAAGCCGTCGAACACCTTGAAGCGCGCTCCGGCGCCGTAGCTCCAGACGTCGAATTTGGATTGCTGCTCGGCCTGCGGACGCTGAACGCTCACGTGGCCCGCATCGGTGAAGCCGAAGAAACGCACTTCGTTGAAGGTGGTGAAGCGCGGCGCGCCCTGCCCGGTCTCGTCCTTCATGTTCTTCTGCAGCCAGTCGCCGATATTCGGGCTGCGCAGCTCGACATTGCCGACCACACCGTCGTCGCCCAGCACTTCGGATTCCAGGTAGCCGCGCACGGTGTCGAGACCGCCGACGCTAAACTGCTCGCTCGAGACCAGCGGTCCGTCGGCGAGCTGGCTCTGGACCTTGCCGTACAGCTGGAAGCCTTCAGGCAATTCCTGGGTGTGGGAAACGTCGATATTTAGGTGCGCGAAACTCGCCGATGAGTAGGTGCGCTTGTTGTCGAATGCGACCCAATCGCTGCTCGGCGCACGCATGTTGTAGGTGACAGCGGCGTTGAGTTGCGTGGTGAATTTATCGGTGGAGTAGGTCGCACCGTAGCTGGCGACCGCAGGATAGTAGGTGACCGGGGACGAGAAGCCCGTGGCTTCGGTTTTCACCGTCTGATCGAAATGCTTGTAGTCGATGCCTGCCGAGAGGGTGTGGAAGAAGTTCTCCCGCGCCGGCAGGGTGATCACGGCACGTCCGCCGAGAATTTCGCCGGGGCCGACCACGTTCATGCCGCCAATGATGGCAACGTTGCTGCTAGACTTCACGGCGTAACCCAGCACGCTCAGCCAATCGACACCCGGCACGCGCGCCAGATACGATCCGGAGAACACCTCTGCGTCAGTGGTACGCTCCGGCGCCACCTGGTAGCTGAAGCTCAGCGAATGACCGAGCTGCCAGAGATTGTCGTAACGCACGGTGCTGTTGATGCGGGTCGCGGTGGTGTTCGGCGACTGCCTGTTGTTGACCTCGACGCTGGCATGGAAGGGCACTTTGTCCTCGACGTTGAGATCGACGTCGACGGTGCCAGGCGTGATGCCTGCACGCAGCGCCGGCGTGACGCGCCGGTCGGGCCACTGGTTCAGGCCGACGATATCGGCCGTGACGTTGTTGAAGTTCGGCACCGAGCCGGGTTTCAGCGACGTCGCGCGGCCCTTGATGTTCTCGATGTCGAAGTAGCGCGAATTCTTGACGCGCAATTGGCCGACCTTCAGCTCTGTCACCTTCAGGACGACGGTGCCGCCGAGCGCGTTCTGCTGCGGAACGGACACGCTGACGGTCTGGAAGCCTTTGTCGTGATAGGCTTTTTCCAGCGCCGCGCGCGCCTTCTCGACGTCGTCGGCGGTGCGCCTCGGTCCGAGAAACGGATAGACCGCCTCCTCGATCTCGACGCCGGGCAGCGTATCCGCGCCCTGCACGGCAAAGTCGTCGATATCGAACCGCGTTACCGGTCCGGGCGCCGGCTTTTCCGGCGGCTTGGCGGCCGATGGCGCTGTCTTCTTCTCAACCTCAGCCTGCGCAGCGTGCGCCGAACTGCCTGCCACACAAACACTTGCCAGCATCAGGACCGCAGCCGGATTCCCGAGCAGGGAGCGCCGCTTCGCGCCTGCGGCCGACTTCACACCACAACCAGCCAACATATTTCCAGCCCATCACTCGGGCCAGATCAGGAGCCGTTTGCCCATGATCACGCCCTATGTCTCTTAAGACGTTTGGCGAAGGGCTAACCCGCAAAGATAATTTGGAACGAATATGATGGTGCGTTATGGGAAGATTGCGAGCTCGCTCGCAGAGGAGGCCTCCGAGCGATCAAACACCGATGCTGGTGGGCTAACCAGCTGCGGAACCCCGACGACTGCTCCCGCGCGGCGACGCCTGTCGAACCGGGACAAAGCTCAAGCAACCTGCGCTGGAAAATGTGCCGCCGTCTGGCCGTAAGTGTCCCGCGTTGCTAATCTTTCGCAAGCCGTAGAGAAAATCGGAGGTTGATCGGCTGGATCATCTCTGGTGGAGGCGGTTCGCCTATATTTCCGCGCGTCAGGATCGTGCGCAGATCGCTACCGGCACGCTCGTCGCTGAGCGGGGCGAATGCGACTCGCTCGACCGTCCCGTCCGGGTTGAGCCACGCCTTGACCACCAGAGACGACGGTGCAGCCTTGTCGGTCGCGCCTGCCGTCTTCACCCAGGCCCGGAAGCGATTGGCGACCGTCTCGTCGGCGGCAACCCATTCCTCGAAGCGATACTTGACCAGCTTGGCGAACTGGCCCCAGGACGGAGGCGCTGCGTCCACCGGGCGAAAATCGAGCGCCTGACTGCGGGCGGCTGAAATCGGCGCACACAGAAAGCCCGCGAGAAACAGCACGGCATGTCGGCGCCGGAAGCTGATACGCGCGCGGTCCGGGGAAGAACGACACAACAATCCCATGGCAATGGAGCTCCCTAGTTCAGGCAGACGATCCGCGCCGAAATGCTGGCGGCGCGGTGGGCGCGCGATCCCGAACCGGAGATCTGCGGCCGATCGTCTTCCTGAAAGCGCACGTTGCTCGCCCCCAGAAAGGCCTTGGCTCCGGCAGCGCCGACCGCCAGCACGCGATTGATCGCAGTTTTCCGGCTGACCACGCCTTCGACCAGACCGCGTGAATCGAGCACCGGCGCGCCGCTGCTTCCAAAGGTCATCGTCGATATCAGCGCGATGTGACCGGCCTCGCCGCTGCCCGACGTGGTGCTGACCGAGGCATTGAACAGCATGCCGCCACGGGAAATCATCGCGGCGAGGGCCTGATGGTCGGCCGCAAATACAATGTCATTGGTCGACGACATCGTGGTCCGCGGGAATACCGCCGCGAGACCGCGCGTCTTCGATGTGTGCAGCAGAGCCAGATCGAAAGGCGTGGAGAGCGCCACCACGCGCGCTGACGAGCTGCGGCCCTCTTTCTCAATCACGATGCGGCTGCAGCCTTCGACCACATGGCGCGCCGTCAGCACATGGCCGATATCATCGACAAAGAATCCCGTGCCGGACCGTTCAGTGCGGGACTGAGGCGGCAATATTGTTCGCGTCAGTGGCTTGGGATCGGAGACCGGCGCCATCTCAATGCGCGTCGGCAGCAGCCCTTCCGACTGAACCGGCAAGACGGCCACGATCAGAAAACACACTGCCGCGGCCGGGACGATCGCCAGACGAACAGCGGAGCCCACGAAACCGCGCATCGGCTGCGTCCCGGTCCCGGGGCAAAGAGACGTAGAAGCCCGCGACACAGCTGCAAGCGCCTTTGTTGGAGATCAGCCTGATCCATACTTGGCCATCATCGGTCTTGTCGAGAGGTAAATGGAGGCAAGGTCGCAGCTTCATCGAGCCGCCTGTCGTCGCTTCTCGGCGGCGAGCTCGGCGATCTGGCTGTCGGTGAGCGGCCCCAGTCCCAGGACCTGGTATGGACTCGTGACATCGTAGCTCCGAACACCGGATCGCCTGTTGCGCTCTTCATCCTCCTTGCGTCGCTCGGTGTCGGCATCCGAGCCGCCATAGCCCAGCACTTCGACGATGATCACCGATGGCCGCTCATTGGCAGTTTGCTGGGTCGCATCCTTGACGGCGTCGGCCGCGGCCTTGTCCTTGGTGTCCATCGTCAGATTGACTGCCGGGGCTTCGGCTTTCGGCACGCCCTTGCTGTCACCGCCGACCTTGATGTTGTCGGCGTTCAGCACATACATCGCCGCCACGTTGAAGTTACCGCTGACTCGGATGCCGGCGTCGCCGGCATCGACGGTGCCCACCGGCGCAATCAGCGAGACGTCGCCGGGTTCGACGCCGCTGAAGCCGATGATGGTGCCGATGCCGCTGCCCGAGATGTCGGCACGTTCCAGCGTCTTGGTCACGGCGTTGGGATCGGTGACGATTTCAGGCGCTGCCGGCACCCGCGTCGTCTTGGCGCCGCGGCCAGCATCGATGTCGCCGAGCGTCGACCAGATCACCTCGTCGCCGCCGCCGAAGGTGAGAATGCGTGAGCGATTCACAGTGACACTGTCGCGGGCAAAAATGTTGATATCGCCATTGCCGAGCGTGATCAGGCCAGCGCCTGCCGGCACCACGGTGCCGAGCGCCGCCACCTGGAGTCCGCCGCCCGGGGTCAGTACATCGATGGCGCCGCCGGCCATGGTGCGGAAGGTGGCGTTGCCGATCTTGACGCCGCCGTTCCAGTCCTGCCCTGGAAACAGCGAGGCAATCGCCGCGTAGCCGCGCTTATAGCCGCCATTGATCGGCCGTCCATCGGCGCCCAACGTCAACTGATCGTCGCCGGCAGCCTTCAGTTCCTGCATATAGACCTGGTGCAGGAAGCGCTGCTGGGTCAGGGCCGGCAGCGTCTGGAACCGCGCCCAGGCGGCAAGCGGCGACAGGGTCTCGCCGCTGATCTCGGCGATGAATGACACCATGCCCGACCGCACCTGGTGCGACACGCCGCTGCGTTGCTCGTAGGCATCGACCAGATAGATGGGCAGCGTCACGCCATCGATCGTTGTCTTGAGATAATCCGGCATCGCCGCGAGGTTGGCGGGATCGAGATAGGTTGCCTCCAATGCGTCGTAGGACGGCTGCTTGCCTTTGAGGCCGGCCAGCACCGAGATCGCCGCGCCGTCACGCGTCAGGCCGAGGATCTCCGAGGTTTCGACCGGCCGGTTGTTGCCGCCGTAGTCGCGATTGCCGCGACTCTCGATGTTAAAGGCGGCACCATAGACATCGCGTCCGGCCGCGAGCGTGATCGCGCCCGGCCCCTGGATCACCACATTGCCGCCGATGATATCGGTACCGGCCTCCAGCAGCGATACGTCGGACCGATGCAGGTTGCGTAGCCGGTAGCCTATATTGCGGATGTCGGTGCCGGCGCGGAACCAGGTCTGCTCGTTGGTAGTGACGATCCCGCGCGACAGATTGTCCTGGCGGACGACGGGCGAGCCGATAATGGAGCCGTTCAATGCATAGACCCGGCTTGGTTCGTAGTCGTCTTGATTATCTAGCCGTTCCGGGTTTCGCACGCCCCTGAGATAGGCCATGTGGGAGCCGAAATAGGAGTCCAAGCTGATATCGTTCAACAACAACTGCTGAAAGCCCTGCTCCTGGAAATTGCCGGACGAAAGGACATCATACTGCATATTCAGGTTGATCATCGCACCACTTCCCCCAACCGGCTGCAATGGCGACGGAAGCATGGCGAGCGTGGCACGCGACATCAGGACCGTACCAGTATCGATGTTGGCCGATGCCAGCAGACGGAGTTCGGGGCTATGACTCGGCATCGTGAACAACCGGTCCATATTTTTGATCGAACCGTTCAGCGCGGTGACCCGGGTGATCGACGGATAGAGGTTGACCGCCAATTGTCCCATCAGGGCGTACGGCAGGTCGGCGGCATGGGCGGCGTCGGTGACGTCGAGGTTCCTAGAGATATATTGCCCCTGATTGACCAGGGTGACATTACCTCCGAACGAGGCGAGATCGAGCGCGGTACGGTCGGTGTAGCCACTCATATAGGCACTGGCATTCCAGTCGCTGCCGCCCAGTAGCAGCGGATCGAGCACGGTTTGCAGCCGCAGATCGCCGGCGGTGCGCACGCTCATGGTGGCATCCCCGAGCGCGATCACCGGCGCGATCGAATAGACTTCGGTACGGATCGTGGTTCCGAAATCCGGAGACGTCAGGATCGTGACGTCACGGCCGACGGCGAATTCGCCGGCGGTGATGGTGCCGGCGCCGCGGCCGACATAGTAGTAGCCGGCCTTGACGGTACCGCCGGCATTGACCTGCATCAGCCCGCCGTTGCGAGTCTCCAGGACCTTCGCTTCCCCAGTCGTCAACCCGCCGGTGACGCGCCCGTTGCTCGGCAGCGCCACCAGCATGTTTACGAGATCGCCGCCGGTCGACACCGAGACGTTACCGCCGCCCAGGGCGCCGACACCCTGCTGGAAGGCATTGTAATCGATCCACCAGGAACTCTGCTGACCCGGCAGAAAGACGAAGCTCGAATCGGTCTGTCCCTGTCGCTTCAGCCATTCGACGAAGAGCTGGCTGTCGTGCAGGTCGATCGGAAGCGTCGAGCTGGCATCGCCCTGCGCGGCGATGCTGAGATTGCCGCCGAACACGCCATAGCTGGCGCCCGAAGCCGCGGTGAAGCCGGCGAGCGGACCGTCGGCGCGGCCGGCGGTGAAGATCGCCGAGGCGCTGTTGGCAAGCAGCAGGTCATGGCCGGCCGCGACGTCGATGTCGCCAGTGCCGGTGCGGAGCTGATAGCCGTTGGCGTCATCGCCGACGGTGAGCTTGCCGCTCCCTGCCGGCAATCCAGCGAGCGGCGTCAGCGCCAGCGCACTGGCCGAACCGAGATCGGCGCCGGAGATCAACCGGAGGTTCCAGGACGCCGCATCCAGCAATACGCCGCCGCGATCGGCGGTGGAAAAGCCATCGCTGATGTTGCCGAGGATGGTGAGATTGCCCGCCGCGCGCAGCGTCAGCGTGCCCTCGCGGGCATTGGCGCCGAAATCGCCGAAGAGATTCCAATCGGCCTCGGCGACCAGATCCCCGCTGCTGCGGATCTCGATGCCCGGCATCACCACGATACTGCCGCCGGCATTGAGCCGGGCGGCAATCGTTGCGGCATTGCCGGCAAAAATATTGGCATCGGCGACCGCGCCGGGGCGGACCGCAGTGACCGAATTGCTGGTGTAGACGCTGACGCCTTCGAGCACCGCCGAGCGCGCGCCGACAATGATCGCCTGCAAAGTGGTCACCGCAATCTCGTCATGGCCCGGGCTCTGCTGCGCGCGGAACCGGACTCGGCCGCGATCCCCCCCGGAAACGTCGATGTGGCCGCCCTGCACGTCAAGCTGGCCACCGCTCGCCTCCAGCGTCACCCGGCCGCTGCCGAGCGCGCCGGTAGCGCCGGCTTGCAGCAAAGTTGAACCCAGCATTGTCAGCCCGTTACCGGCGCTGATTGCGATGCTGCCGCCGTATTCGGAACGGGCGTCGATTGTCCCCGTCAGCGTCACCGCACCCTGGTCAGCAACAAGCGTGAAATCAGCGACATTGGTGACGCCATCGACCACAACATTGCCGCTGCGGATCCGGAACTGGCGCGACGCTGTAAAGCCGGCGGCGTTCAACGCCTGACCCATGCCGGCGAAATCCGGCAAGGCGGCGATGTCGAGCGCGAACGAACCGCCCCTGCCGCCAAGCCCGGCCTGCGCCGTGATCGTTCCGTTCAGCGCGACGGTGCCGCCGCCCGAAGCGGTCAGTGCCAGCTTGCCGGCACTGCCGCCTCCCGCATCGGCCGACAGGTTGAGAACCGAATTGGCCGCCAGCACCACCGAACCGCCAACCGCGGTCAGCGTAACGTTACCAGCGTCAGCATATTGCGCGACGTCAAAGAATTGCTTCTTGTAGCCGCCGACATTGATCCGCGCTTCGCTGCCGATCACGACATCGCCGCCGGTCGCGGTCAGATCGACCGCGCCGCCGAGCGCCACGAGTTGGCCGGCGAAATTGACGCTGGCGCCGGTCAGCGCGAATCGCGTTCCCAGACTATCCGCAGACGTTACCATCGCGGCACCGTCCCCGAGCACGCGGAGGGCGCCGGTGGTAACGATCGATTGCGAGGCACCGCTGCGCCCGGTCAGCACCGGCGTCGTCAACGTCAGCGTCGCATCGCCGGCATCAATGCCACCCTTGCCTTGCCCGACGATCTGCCGCGCCGCCGTCAGCGCCACACTGTCGAAACCGCGCAGCGCCTTGCCGCCAGCGCCGAGCACGATCTCCTCGGCGCTCAGCTCCAACTGCGCGTGGCCCGTTCCGGTCGGCTCAACAAAGCCGCCGCCGCTATTGTCCAGCACGAGGTTACCGCCGGTCACCGCGATCGTGCCGGCGCCGTAGCCGACCAGGCCGGCGGCATCCAGCGTGACGCTGTTAAGGCCGGCGCTGCCGAGGTTGACCGATGTGTAGAAATCGAGCGTGCTGTAGCTGCGCAGCGTCAATTGCCGGGTATTGCCAAGCTGCGCCAGCGAGCTGGCGTCGAGCACCAGCCCGGTGGCGCCGCCGCCGAAACCGATCCGGCCGCTGGCCAGCGACAGCGCCGCGCCGGATAGTCTGGTGCTGGACGCGACGATCGTGTTCTGCGTGGCGTCGATCAGCAGCGCCTTGCCGCCCGACAGCGTCGCATTGGCGCCGATACTGACCACGCCGCCGACCGTGGTGTTGACGTTTTCGCGCAACACCTTGGCGACATCGCCATTGGACAGCCGGATCAGCGCGCCATAATCTTTCGACGGCGTCAGAAGCACGTCATTGCCCGGGTCGGTGTCGGGGGTACCGAGATCGCCATAGATCGCTTTGACCTGCGGCGCCATCACCAGATTGCCGCTGCTGGAAGCTTCCCCTTGTGCAAGGATCGCGCTGCCGTCGCTGACGGTGATCGTGCCGCTGGCCGCGAGTACGATCTCCGGCCCGGTCAGCGCGGTGGCCGCGCTGTTGCGCACCACGATATCGCTGGCGCTGACATCGACCAGAAGTCCAAGAGCATTGCCACTGCGGCTGCCGCCGATCAACAGGCTGCCGGCGCCAAAGTTGCTAAGCGAGGTCGCGTCGATCACCAAGTAACCGGTGAGATCGCTCCGATCCTCGCCGACGCCGACCACAGCGATCCTGGATCCGGCGATATCGACAAGGCCTCCGCGACCGCTCCCCGCCGGTCGCGACAGCAACGTTCCGTCGAGCAGCAGATCGGTCGTCGCCTTGAACACGATCGAGCCGCCATCGTTTGGCAGCCGCGGAGTAACGACACTGATGCCAGTCAGACGATACTGGCTGAGCTTGAAGGCATCGGAGGCGAAGAAGCTGTTGGCATAAGCTTCATTGTATTCGCTGTATTGGCGCAGCGTGGCGCCCGATATGATCCGCCACGACGACGGTTGCTGCTGATAGCCACCACCGTAGACGTCGGCGCGATAGCCGTTCATCAGGATCGAACCGTCGGCTAGCGTCGTTGAGCCGGCGATGGCCTTGCCCTGCGAGCCCTTGACCACCGAGATCGCATAGGCGCCGGGCAGCAGCGCGTAGCGCGCCGGCAATAGTACATACCAGCCGGCGGCAAGACCATTGTCGCCGGCGAGCCAGATGCGGTCCTGCGACGCGCTCGCAAAGCTCGCTGCCGGCATGATCGCGTACATGCCTGGCTGCGCCAGCACGTCATGCGAGCCGCCGGGACCGGGCACGCTTTCCCAGGCGTAGAGATCGCCGCCGCCGCGGATATCGACCACCGCGCCGCTCTTCAGCGTCACATTCGGTGCGGTCAGCGTGATCTTCTTTTCCGGCAATTGGTTCAAAGTCGGCGTCGGATTTTTGAGGGTCGGTCTGGTGACCGGATCGGCCCAGAACTCGTTGTTGCTCAAGGTGCCATAGGGCAGCACCAAACCGTCGCCGGAGACCGACGTGATACTGCCGGCACCGAGCGTGATGCTGTCGGTCGCGGTGAAGGTGATGCCGCCGAAGGGCGCGCGCACCACGCCATTCTGCTCGATCACGGGAGCGACGAGCGACAGCGAGCCGGCTGCCGAGAGCGGCAGCGGCGCGGCGCCATTGGGCGCGATCACCAGTTCGGTGCCGGCCGTGATGGTGGCCAGGATACCGGTGGCCGGATAGACTTGGCCGACCTTCAATTCAAGCCGTCCGTCGGCGGTCAGGGTCGAGGTACGATTCACGGTGAGGTCGGTCAGCAGACCGCCCATGCGCAACTCGCCCGCAACAAGCTGCGTCTCGGCAAATCCGCTGAAAGCAGCCCGCGTGATATCGATCAGATCGGCGGCAACCACAACCTTGCCTGTGCCGGCGGCGCCGCTCGTTCCGGAGCCGGTCAGCAAAGCGATATAGGGTGCGGAAAGATATGCCGTGCCGGCACCGCCACTGCTGATCGCGCCCGCGATGGTGATCGACTTGCCGAACGACAGATTGATCCCGGGCGCAACCACCATAGCTGTGGAATTGACGTTGAGATTGGCAAAGCCGCCATTATTTACGCTGTCGGTCGAGACCTTGGTGACCTTGACGGTCGCAGTCGGCAGCGCCACGCGTTGGGTGGCACCGGCGTCGGTATAGAAATTGTTTTCCAGCAGAGCCAATTGCGATGCGCTTGCCGGCATCAGAGCCGCAAGCGGCTGGTTCAAACCGGCGGGGGTGATATCGGAGCCGAGATCGACGATCGCCAACCCACCGCCGCGGATCAGGCTGCCGCTCGCCGCAAGAATGAGGCTGCGAACGGTGCTGTATCGAAAGGCCGTGTCTGTGCCCGAGCTGTATTCACCATAGATGTCGAGGTTGTTTCGGGTGGTAATCGAAGCGATTTGACCCGTATTCCGGTCGATATAATAAAGTCGAGCCGGAAGACTGACGGCCGGCGTCTCCTCCGATACGGTCCCCACCGAGATGTTGATGGTGCCGCCGATCGCACCGGTGCCGCCGGCGCGGCCGAGGAACCTACCGTCGACCAGATCGTTAGCCGCGCCGCTGAAGCCGAGGCTGATGGTGCCGCCATTGCTGGACAGCGTCGTCGCGCTGACGCTCTGAGCAGCGGCGATGTCAATCTCGCCGCTGATGCCGGAGACGTCAATCAGCGAGCCGTTTTCGATCGTGATGAGGGACGAATTGGAGATGCTGACGGTGCCGCCGTCCAGCACCTTGCCCGACCGGAGCCCGCGATAGTCGGTCTCGATCGCCGCCACGCCGCGCGCCAGCAATTGGGCACCCGATGCCAGCGTGATCCGACCGTTGGTGGACAGGCCGATGCTGCCCGCTGGCGCGTCGATCGTACCGCGCACCACTATATCGCCGGGAATAGTGGTGTCGGTGGCTGGATCATGCCGGCCCACCGATGCCAGGCTTATGCTGCCTGCGACATCGGTCTGCACCAACACGCCGACGCCAACGGTAACGTTGTTGCCGGTGAGCGCCAGGGAAGTCGGGATGTGTGCGACACGTTCGACCAGCGGCAGTTGTGCAAGGCGGCCGATGGTTGTGATCTTCGTACCGGTGGCGAAGCCCGCCAGTTCGACTCCGGCAAGATCGACGCTGACCGGCGCCTGGCTTACGGCGGCGCCATCTGCGACGGCGATGTTGCCGGTGGTCGTCAGCGCCAGCGAGCGAAAGCCCCGCTCGCCATACAGCGTAGTCGGGAGCATCAGCACCGATGGATCGCCGGATGCCGCGCCGCCGATCTGGACTGTGGCATCGGTCGCGATGACCAACGAACCGCCGGAGCCGGCGGCGTAACCGCGCAGGTCGAGGCCCGTCAATTGCGCGGCATCGGAAACCCCTAGCGTGATGATACCGGCATCGCCGACCTTGAGTTTTGGTTTGGCACCGCTGCTATCGTACCAGCCGCCGCCGGAGACATCGAGGATCACTCCCTGGGCAAATTCGCCAGCGACCTGGATGCTGCCGCCCTTGATCACCGGCGCCATGCCGGTGGCGTCGTTGACCCACAGCCCGCTGACGTCGATCACGGCACCGGCGCCATAGGTCGTTTCGGCACCGGCAAGCGTCACGCTGCCGCCAGCGATCCGGATGCCGCCTGCAAAGGCGAAGGCGGCAGGATACAAGCTGCTGACATTGGCGACGATCGACAGGCCGGTGCCGGGCGCGAGCTCCAGCCTCTCGCCCTGTTCCAGCGTGAAGCCGGCCGAAACATAGAGATTCAGGCTGGCGAAATTCGCCGCCGCCAGCACATCGGAATCCAGATAGGTGGTCTTCTTGCGGAAGGATTCGACGTCACCCGCGCTGCCGGAATACCAAAGCGGATCGAGCGTCGAGGTCGCGGTGAAGTTCTCTGGCAGCAGCACCGGGTTGCCGGCGACGACCAGATTGCCGATCAGCCACGACCTGAATTCGTCGCCAAGGCCGCCGATCGTCAGGCTTCCCGCCTTGGCCAGCGTGCCCGATGCCGCCTGACGCTCTCCGGCGATGACGCCGGCCCAATAGCCGCCATCAAGCACGATCGCCTCCGCTGCAAAGATGCGGATCGAACCGGCGTTACGACCCTCGGTATAGCCCTTCTCGAATCGCGTGCCGTTGTTGCGATCGAGGATGCTGCTCCATGTTTCGGTGACGTTGATGCGCTGGTGCCAGCGGCTGAAGCTGCCGGCAACACCGTTATAGAGCCGATCCGGCGTAGCCGCTCCAATATCGTAGATCCGGCCCTCCGCGCCGAGCAGTTTCGTCGTCGTGATCCAGCCGTCCTGATAGCGGACCGAGCCGCCGGCCACATCGAGCAACGATCCTTCCCGCGCGATCACCGAACCGCTTGACTTGATAACGATGGAGCCGCCGGTGGTGGAAAGTTCGGCGAGGCTGGTCTTGCCGACGCCTATCCAACCGGAGAAATCCGCCAGCGGCGTGCCGACCCATTTGCCCGGCGATCCTTCGATCCAGTTGACCCCTGCCATCACCCCGTCGCTGAACAATCCGCTGACGCGTTTGTCGACGCTGACTGTGATGCCGCGCAGCCAGGAGTCGCGATAAAGCACGGAGTCGCGCAATTCGTTGATGCGCAACTCGCCGGTGACGACGTTGCTTTCCATCGTCAGCAGGACGTCCTGCAGGCCGGCGACGCTGAGATAGGCGCCCTCTCCGATATAAACCCGGCTGCCGTCGCGGATGCCGGTCTCGCCGGCAATCGGCGTTTCGCCCGCAGTCGCCCGCGTGCCGGCGACGATGCTGATGGTGCCGGCTGGCACGATGATGTTGGCCTCAGACTCGATGGCGATGAGGTTGCCGCGCAACTCGATGCGACCCGGACTGTAGCGGGTCGCCAGCGACGACAGCTCGATATCGCTTGTGTCGGTGAGGTCGGGCATCGCTGTGGTGACGCTGCCGGAGCCAAGCACCACACTGCCGGTCGACCAGTATTGCAGCGGCGATGAACCGTCGAGCCCTGAACTGGAGTAGGACGTCATGCCCTGGCCCCAGGCCTGCAGCCGGATCGAGCCGTCGCGATTGTTCAGCGCGGTGGAAGCCTCGAGCGCGCCATTCTGCACGATACTGCGCGACATCAGCGTAATGTTGCCGTGATTGGCCTGCACCAGGCCGTCATTGACGACGCTGTAGCCCACAGAGGCGGCGCGCGCCGCCATTTCTGGAAACACGATGCTGACCAGGCCATCCGTATAGGACCCGTCCCCGGGCGTATAAGATACGGCATTGGAGAGCCCTGCCGCCGTCGTCATATGATACCAGTCGAACACCCACCGCATCGGCGCCGACACCGCGACGTCGAGGCCGCGCACGGTGGCCGACGTCGTCAGATAGACCTGTTCGCCCGCCGCCATGATGACCTGGCCGTCCGGCGCCTTGATGCTGCCGGCATTGCCGACGTGCGGCGCAAACAGCATCGCCTTGCCGCCGCTGGCCATAGCGATCTGCGCGCCGGCCTCGACGCGCACATCGCCGGGTGGCGCGCCAATCACGGCACCGGCAACCTGGTTCGGATCGTTAAGCGGAATGAACTGGTTCGGATTCTGCTGCCCGAGATAGCCGAATTGCGGCATCGCGATGCTGCTGCCGGACGGATCGTCGAAGATCTTAAACTGCGTATTGATCCCCGCCATGAACTGCGCGTTGCTGAGGCTCAGCGACGATGCCACCAGCGTGTGCACGTTGACCTGGCTGGCGCCGCCGAAAATGATGCCGTTGCGGTTGATGACATAGACCTGTCCCTCGGCCTTGATGGTGCCCAGGATCTGGCTCGGCGAGGCCGACGGATCGAGCACGCGGTTAAGCGCGATCCAGTTCGCGGCGTTGGCGCCGCCTGCGCTCTGGTCGAAGCGCAGGTCGGTCTCGCGGCCGACGTTGAACTTCTCCCAGGTCAGGATCGCCTTGGCCTCATTCTGCTTGATGTCGACCTGGGTGCGTCCGCCGGACGAGAGCTGCGTCGGCAGGTTGGCACCCTGCCACAGCCCGGCCCCGCCATCGGTACGGCCCGGTACGGCGCCTGGCGCCACCACGAGACCGCCCGGCGCGAGGCCGTTCGGCACGGTGCTG
>DATCUS010000278.1:0-44081 GCA_036561845.1 Tardiphaga sp.
AGCCGACCGCGCCGTCGGGCGGGGCCGGGGAGGGCGAGGTCTCGCTGGTCATGATGCTGAACCTCGATACCGAGGTGGAAATGAAGCTGCCCGGGCGTTTCCGGGTCTCGCCGCAGATCGCCGGGGCGCTCAAGGCGGTCACCGGTGTGGTGCAGGTGGAGATGCTGTAGGCGGACAGGGCGGATCAATCGCACTTGCGAACAATCCTTTTGGCGAGGCGCCATGATCGATATCCGGCCGTTCCAGCCAGCTGACCTCGACGCCCTCTATGCGATTTCACTGGCGACGGGGGGCGCGGGAGGAGATGCGTCGCACCTCTATGACGATCCCAATTTGATGGGCCACATCTATTCGGCGCCCTATGCGCTGCTGGAGCCTCATCTCGCTCTCGTCGCCGGAGACCGCGAGGGCGTGGCCGGCTTTGTCGTCGGCGCCGTTGATACGCCCACTTGGGAGCAAAAACTCGAACGGGACTGGTGGCCGCCGCTGCGGCGGCGCTATGCCGCTCCCCCAGGGGATGCGATGGCGTCCTGGACCCTGGATCAGCGGCGCGCTGCCATGATCCATCGTCCGACGCTAACGCCCTCAGTCGTCGCCGCAAAATATCCCACACACCTCCACCTGAACCTGCTGCCACGCCTGCAGAGGCGCGGTGTTGGAACGAGGCTGCTTGACGAATGGCTGGCTATGGCGGCCCAGCATGGAGCCAGCGCCGTGCACGTCGCAGTCAACCGGGCCAATTTGGGCGCGATCCGGTTCTGGCAAAAGCGGGACTTCGCCGAATTGGTCGATGAGGAACTGGTTGGCGGGCGGACAATCTGGATGGGGCGGGAGTAGTGCCTTCGCGCCAGGGGCGAGGATACCGCCAGATGCGGGCCCTTTAGGTCGCTGCGCTGCTTGATCGCGCACGGCTACCCCCTTGGCACCAATTGGCAGAAAGGGCTCTCCGACCGGTCCCAACCGTCCGGATTTCCTTGCTTATCCCGGGAATCCGGCTATATACCGCGCCATCTCACACGGAAGCATGGCTTAACGGCCGTCCGGTGGCATTCCGGCCCCACAGCAGATTTCCTGCCTAAACGCTTGATTGCTCACACGCTTCCGGAGGAACCAACCGGAGAATTAGAACTATGGCGATCCCTGAATTTTCTATGCGTCAGCTTCTCGAAGCCGGCGTCCATTTCGGCCACCAGTCGCACCGCTGGAATCCGAAGATGGCTGATTACATCTTCGGTGCGCGCAACAACATCCACATCATCGATCTTGCCCAGACCGTGCCGCTGCTTCACCGCGCGCTGCAGGCCGTCAGCGATACCGTCGCCAAGGGCGGCCGCATCCTGTTCGTCGGCACCAAGCGCCAGGCCCAGGACGTCGTTGCTGAAGCTGCCAAGCGCTCGGCGATGTATTTCGTCAATTCGCGCTGGCTCGGCGGCACGCTGACCAACTGGAAGACCATCTCCGGCTCGATCAAGCGCCTGCGCCACCTCGATGAGGTGCTGAACTCGGGCGACGCCTCCGCCTACACCAAGAAGGAGCGCCTGACGCTACAGCGCGAGCGCGACAAGCTCGACCGTTCGCTCGGCGGCATCAAGGACATGGGCGGTCTGCCGGACCTGATCTTCGTGATCGACACCAACAAGGAAGACATCGCGATCCAGGAAGCCCAGCGTCTGGGCATCCCGGTGGCGGCGATCGTCGACACCAACTGCGACCCCAAGGGCATCACCTACGTGGTTCCCGGCAATGACGACGCCGGCCGTGCGCTGACGCTGTATTGCGACCTGATCGCCCGCGCCGTCATCGACGGCATCTCGCGCGCCCAGGGCGATTCCGGCTACGACATCGGCGCTTCCGCCGCTCCGATCCCGGAAGCCATTGCGGCTCCGGAGCAGGTCGGCTTCCAGGGCCTCGCCGGTCCGCGCGGCACTGCCGACGACCTCAAGAAGCTCACCGGCGTGTCCGGCGCGATCGAGAAGAAGTTCAACGATCTCGGCATCTTCCACTTCTGGCAGCTGGCCGAACTCGATCACGACACCGCGCACAAGATCGGCGAAGAGGTCGGCCTGCCGACCCGTGCCGATGGCTGGGTCGCCCAGGCCAAGGCGATGACCGCGGAAGCGGAATAACACAATACGCGTCTTGTGGCCGGCGCATGTCCGGCCACATTTCCATGTTCACACACTCACGATAGTTTCCTGATGGCAAAGCGGGGCGCGCAGCATTGGCTGCGCCGCGCACGCCCTGACAGGCAAAGGGTTCAACGATGGCAACGATTACCGCAGCGATGGTCAAGGACCTCCGCGAGACCACCGGCGTCGGCATGATGGATTGCAAGCAGGCGCTGACCGCCAATGACGGCGACATGCAGGCGTCCATCGACTGGTTGCGCAAGAAGGGCCTGTCCAAGGCCGCCAAGAAGTCCGACCGCGTCGCCGCGGAAGGCCTGATCGGCGTCGTCACCGACGGTACCAAGGGCGTCGTGGTGGAAGTCAATTCCGAAACCGATTTCGTCGCACGCAACGAGCAGTTCCAGGGACTGGTCAAGATGATCGCCCAGGTCGCGCTCAAGGTCGGCGCCGATGTCGACGCCATCAAGGCGCACAAGGTCGGTGATGTCACCGTCGAGACCGCCATTACCGATGCGATCGCCACCATCGGCGAGAACATGACGCTGCGTCGCGCCGCCATGCTGGAAGTCAGCGCCGGCGTGGTGTCGATGTACGTGCACAACGCCGTGCTCGACGGTCTCGGCAAGATGGGCATCATCGTCGCGCTGGAATCCACCGGCAAGACCGATGAGCTCGCCGTGCTCGGCAAGCAGATCGCCATGCATGTCGCCGCCGCCAATCCGCAGGCGCTGGATTCCGCGTCGCTCGATCCTGCCGTCGTGGCGCGCGAGAAGGACGTGATGGCCGACAAGTATCGCCAGCAGGGCAAGCCGGAAGCGATGATCGAGAAGATCGTCGAGAATGGCCTGAAGACCTACTACAAGGAAGTCTGCCTGCTCGATCAGGCCTTCATCCACGACAATGCCAAGTCGGTTGCGCAGGCCGTCAAGGAAGCCGAAGGCAAGGTTGGCGCACCGATCAAGGTGACCGGCTTTGTGCGCTATGCGCTCGGCGAAGGCATCGAGAAGCAGACTTCCGATTTCGCGGCCGAAGTCGCCGCGGCGAGCGGCCAGAAGTAATCGCCGGAAGAGACCTCCCGGCATGCAATGCCGGGAGTGGCCGTGCTCGGAAGGAAAGCGATCGCATCATGGGTGAGCCGCTGTATCGTCGCGTGGTGATCAAGCTTTCGGGCGAATATTTTGCCGGGGACCAGTCGTTCGGCATCGACCAGCCCACCATCGATCGCATCGCTGGCGACCTCATCGCGGCGCAGCAACTCGGCGTCGAGGTCGCGGTCGTGGTCGGCGGCGGCAACATCTTTCGCGGCGTGGAAGTGTCGGCGCGCGGGGTGTCGCGGCCGACCGGCGATACCATGGGCATGCTCGCCACCGTGATGAACTGCCTGGCTCTGGAAGCCGCCATTGAGCGGCGCGCGGTGCCGGCGCGGACCCTGTCGGCCATGGTGATGCCTCAGGTCTGCGAGCTCTTTACCCGCAGTGCGGCGCATAAATACCTGTCCGAAGGCCGCATCGTTCTGCTGGCCGGCGGCACCGGCAATCCGTACTTCACGACCGATACCACGGCGGTGCTGCGGGCCGCCGAAATCGGCGCCCAGGCGGTGCTGAAGGCCACCAATGTCGACGGCGTCTACAGCGCCGATCCGAAGAAGGATCCGGCCGCTACGCGGTTCGAGCGGCTCAGCCATTCGCAGGCTGTTGAAGGCAATTACAAGGTGATGGATGCGACCGCTTTCGCGCTTGCCCGCGAGACGTCGCTGCCTATCATCGTGTTTTCCATCGCCGAGCCCGGTTCGATCGGCGCCATTTTGAGCGGTACGGGTCGCGGCACCATCGTCGCGGGCTAGACGTTAGTACAGGTCGGGTCCGCGGTCGTTCGTGGGCCAAGCCGATGAATTCAGGAGGAGAGCTGCATGGCCACCATGGCCCCATTCGATATCAATGACCTGAAACGCCGGATGCAGGGCGCCACCCAGGCGCTCAAGCACGAACTGGGCGGTCTGCGCACCGGTCGTGCCGCGGCCTCGATGCTCGAGCCGGTCCAGGTGGAAGCCTATGGCAGCCACATGCCGCTGAACCAGGTTGCCACCGTCAGCGTACCCGAGCCGCGCCTGCTGTCGGTGCAGGTCTGGGACAAGTCGATGGTCAAGGCCGTGGAAAAGGCGATCGTCGATTCCAATCTCGGCCTCAGCCCCGCCACCGAAGGCCAGGTCTTGCGCCTGCGCATCCCGGAACTGAACGAAGAGCGCCGCAAGGAGCTGGTCAAGGTCGGCCACAAATATGCCGAAGCCGCCAAGGTTGCGGTGCGCCATGTCCGCCGCGATGGCCTCGACACCATCAAGAAGCTTGAGAAGGCCCACGAGATCACCGAGGACGACCAGAAGCGCCTTGATGCCGAGGTGCAGAAGGCGACCGACAGTTCGATCGCCGAAATCGACCAGCTGCTGGCGGCCAAGGAAAAGGAAATCATGACGGTCTAGGTGCGGTCCGCCTGCAATGGCCGAACGCTTTCACTTTGGGCACAGGGCAGGCGAAAAGACGTTCTCCTTTAACCGTTCATGCTCTAGCGTGAATGATCTTTCCGGGCGGCGATCGGTGACGCCGTCCGCGACGTGTAACCTGTTGATTTGGAGTATTTTCTTTCGGCCGACGGGATTTTCCCTCGCCGTGGAATGCTTCAGGGAATGATCGATGTCGAACGCCGCCGCGCCCGCAACTGATGGATCTGACCGATCCATGCCCTTGCACGTCGCGATCATCATGGATGGCAACGGACGCTGGGCCGCGGCGCGCGGCCTGCCGCGCGTGGAAGGGCATCGCCGCGGCGTCGAGGCGCTGCGCCGCGTGGTGCGGGCCGCCAACGAACTCGGCATTCTCTATCTGACGATTTTTTCCTTCAGCTCCGAGAACTGGTCGCGTCCGGCCACCGAGATCGGCGACCTGTTCGGCCTACTGCGCCGCTTCATCCGCAACGATCTGGCGACATTGCACCGCGACGGCGTGCGCGTGCGGGTGATTGGCGAACGCGAGGGGCTGGATGCGGATATTTGCGCCCTGCTCAAGGAGGCCGAGGATCTCACCCGCGACAACACCCGCCTCAATCTCGTGGTCGCATTCAACTACGGGGCACGGCAGGAGATCGCCAAGGCCGCGCAGCGCCTGGCACGCGAAGTTGCCGAGGGCAAGCGCGATCCGGCCTCGATCAACGCCGACGTGCTCGGCCAGTATCTCGACGCACCGGATATCCCGGATCCCGACCTGATCATCCGCACCTCCGGCGAGCAGCGGCTGTCGAACTTCCTGATGTGGCAGGCCGCCTATAGCGAACTCGTGTTCGTTCCGATCCACTGGCCGGATTTCGACAAGGCGGCGCTGGAAGGCGCCATCGCCGAATATGCCCGGCGTGAGCGCCGCTTCGGCGGCCTCGCCGCGAAGACCGGTTCGTGACAGGCCTGAAGGATGACAGGGCAGCGCCCGAGGCCGATCGGGGTCTGCGAAATCTCCTGATGCGCGTGCTTGCCGCGCTGGTGATGATTCCGATCGCCATTGCCATTGCCTATGCCGGCGGCTGGCTTTGGATTGGCCTTGTGACTCTGGTTTCGGTCGGCCTGTTCATTGAATGGCGGATGATCGTTGGCGCCGACCGCTTGGGCTGGATTGCGCTCGGCGTCGTCTACGCCGCGGCGGCGCTGGCCGCTTCCGTGGTGGTTCGCCTCGATACGGTTTGGGGATTTGCCGCGCTGATGTTCATCCTGCTGGTGGTGTGGATGACCGACATCGGCGGCTACTTCGCGGGACGCAGCATTGGCGGTCCGAAGCTGTGGCCGCGCGTCAGTCCCAAGAAGACCTGGGCCGGCGCGCTCGGTGGCATCGTTCTCAGCCTCGCTGTGGCCGCGGGATTTTCCGCGTTCGGCATCGGCCGTCTGCTGCCGTTGCTCGCGCTGGCCGCCGTGTTGACGGTGGTATCGCAACTCGGCGACCTGTTCGAATCCGCGGTGAAGCGCAACTTCGGCGTCAAGGATTCCAGCCACATCATTCCCGGTCACGGCGGCTTGCTGGACCGGCTCGATGGTTACGTGTTCGCGGTTGTTGCAGCTGCGTTGATCGGTTTTTTGCGGGGCGGCGCGGATGGCGTCGGCCGCGGTCTTATGGTTTGGTAAAAAAATGAGCGCAGTCCCATTGCGAAACAACAAGGCCACGGCGTCCGCCGTGCGCAGCGTCAGTGTGCTCGGCGCCACCGGCTCGATCGGCGACAGCACCATGGACCTGCTGCGGGCGTCGCCTGAGCGGTATCAGGTAGAGGCGCTCACGGCGAACACCAATGTCGACGGGCTGGTCAAGCTGGCCAGGGAGTTTGGAGCGCGCTATGTGGCGCTGGCGGATTCCTCGCTGCTGGGCGAGCTTCGCGCTGCTCTGGCCGGAACCGGAATCGCCAGCGGTGCAGGCGACAGCGCGATCGTCGAAGCAGCCGAACGGCCGGCGGATTGGGTCATGGCGGCTGTGTCAGGTGCTGCCGGACTGAAACCGGCGCTGGCTGCCGTCGATCGCGGCGCCACCATCGCGCTGGCCAACAAGGAATGCCTGGTTTGTGCCGGCGATTTCTTCATGGAGCGCGCAGCGAAAGCCGGGGCCTGCATCCTGCCGGCAGATTCCGAGCACAATGCGCTGTTCCAGGCGCTGGGGTCCGGCAACCGCGAAGAACTTATCCGCGTCATCATCACTGCTTCCGGCGGTCCGTTCCGCACCTGGGCCGCCGCCGACATCGAGCAGGCCACGCTGGCACAGGCGCTGAAGCATCCGAACTGGAGCATGGGGCAGAAGATCACCATCGATTCCGCGTCGATGATGAACAAGGGCCTCGAGGTGATCGAGGCGTCCTACCTGTTCGCGCTGACGCCGGACGAGATCGACGTGCTGGTGCACCCGCAGTCGATCGTCCACGGCATGGTCGAGTTTTCCGACTGCTCGGTGATGGCGCAGATGGGCGCGCCCGACATGCGCACGCCGATCGCCCATTGCCTCGGCTGGCCGGACCGCATTGTCGGCCGCGCCGCGACCCTCGATCTCGCCAAGATCGGCTCGCTGACGTTTGAAGCGCCGGATTACGCACGGTTCCCCGGCCTGAAGCTGGCTTATGACGCGCTGCGCACCGGCCATGGCGCCACCACGGTCTATAACGCCGCCAATGAAATCGCCGTCGCGGCTTTCATCGCCCAAAAAATCCGCTTCGGCGCCATCGCGCGGCTGGTCGAAGCCACCATGGATGGCTGGGTGCGGGCAGGGAATCTGGCGCCGCTGAACTCGGCCGACGACGCCATCGCCGTTGACCATAGCGCCAGAAAAATGGCTGCCACCCTCTTGCCTCAAATTGCCGCAAAGGCATCCTAGAGCATTGGGGACGGGGCCTTTGGCTCTGCGGTAAGGGGAATGGGATGCTCGACTTTTTTCTAAATAGTTTCAATACGTTGAGCCACGGTGTGGTGGGCTATATCATTCCCTTCCTGTTCGTCCTGACGATCGTCGTTTTCTTCCACGAGCTCGGCCACTTCCTGGTCGCCCGCTGGAACGGTGTGAAGGTGCTGACCTTCTCGCTGGGCTTCGGACCCGAACTGATCGGTTTCAACGACCGGCACAACACCCGCTGGAAGATCTCGGCGATCCCGCTGGGCGGCTATGTGAAGTTCTTCGGCGACGAGAGCGAGGCCAGCACGCCCTCGAATGCCGCGCTGGCAACCATGACCGCGGAAGAGCGCGAGGGCAGCTTCCATCACAAGTCGGTTGGCGCCCGCGCCGCCGTGGTCGCTGCCGGGCCGATCGCCAATTTCATTCTGGCCATCGTGATTTTTACCTGCCTTTTCACGTTTTTCGGCAAGCCGAGCACCACGGCGCAGGTCGATACCGTGCAGGCCGGCAGCGCGGCTGAGGCCGCGGGCTTCAAATCCGGTGACGTGGTCAAGGCGATCGACGGCTCGCCGATCGGCAGTTTCTCGGATATGCAGCGCATTGTCGGCATCAAGGCCGGCGACACGCTGAACTTCACCATCAAGCGCGGCGATGCCACGATCGAGCTGAAGGCGACGCCGGAACTCAAGGAAGTGAAGGACAGCTTCGGCAACGTGCATCGGCTCGGCGTGCTGGGCATCACCCGCGCCACCAATCCGGGCGACGCCACCACCGAGCGGGTCAACCCGGCCGCCGCTTTCGTGCTCGGCGTCAAGGAGACCTGGTTCGTGGTCGACCGCACGCTGGCCTATATCGGCGGCGTCTTTACCGGCCGCGAGGCGGCCGACCAGGTCGGCGGCCCGCTGCGAATCGCCCAGATCTCCGGCCAGGTGGCGACCATCGGCGTGACCGCGCTGATTCACCTCGCTGCGGTCCTTTCGATCTCGATCGGCCTGCTTAACCTTTTCCCGGTACCGTTGCTCGATGGCGGGCATCTGCTGTTCTACGCTTTCGAGGCGGCGCGCGGCCGTCCGTTGTCGGAGCGGGCGCAGGAGATGGGATTCAGGATTGGGCTGGGTTTGGTGCTGATGCTGATGGTTTTTGCGACCTACAACGACATTCTGCATCTGGCCGCGTCATGAGTCGTATTCCTGACGGCGTGGCCGATGGGCAACGTCTTGGAATGAAATTGGAATTGCAGCGCGAAAGGCCGTTTGCCAGTCCGGTAAAATTGGCTACAAGCGAGGCAACAAATGGGATTCTGTCAGTCCGTAGGGGTGCGGGCTGGCGATGGAATGATAAGGGCGCGTTGCGCATGATTTTTGGAATGCGAGTGTTGCGGGGAAGCGTTCTGGCTGCCCTGATGTTGGTCGCCGTGCCGGTCGCCGCCACGGTGACCACAACGCTTCTTGCGTCGCCGGCTGTTGCCCAGACCGCCGCGTCGATTGCCGTCGAAGGCAACCGTCGAGTGGATGTGGACACCATCCGCTCCTATTTCAAGCCCGGCCCGGGTGGTCGTCTTGACCAGGGCAACATCGACGACGGCCTCAAGGCCCTGATCGAGACCGGCCTGTTCCAGGATGTCAGGATCAACCAGGGCGGCGGTCGGCTGACGGTCGTCGTTGTCGAGAACCCGGTGATCGGGCGCGTTGCCTTTGAGGGCAACAAGAAGGTCAAGGACGACCAGCTCTCCGCAGAAGTGCAGTCCAAGCCGCGCGGCACGCTGTCGCGTCCGATGGTGCAGGCCGACGCCTCGCGTATCGCCGAAATCTATCGTCGCTCTGGGCGTTATGACGTCAGCGTCACGCCGGAGATCATCGAGCAGCCGAACAACCGCGTTGACCTGATCTTCACGGTCAATGAGGGCGGCAAGACTGGCGTCAAGACGATCAATTTCATCGGCAACAACTATTATTCGTCCTATCGCCTGAAGGACGTGATCAAGACCCGCGAATCCAACCTGTTGAGCTTCCTGGCCTCCGGCGATCTGTATGATCCCGACCGCATTGAGGCCGATCGCGACCTGATCCGCCGCTACTATCTGAAGAACGGCTTTGCCGACGTGCAGGTCGTGGCCGCGCTCACCGAATACGATCCCGAGCGCAAAGGCTTTCTGGTGACCTTCAAGATCGAGGAGGGTGCCCAGTACCGTGTCTCTTCGGTCGACTTCCAGTCCACCATTCCGACGCTCGACGCCAATTCGCTGCGCAGCTTCTCCCGCGTCAATGTCGGCTCGCTCTACAACGCCGAGGCGCTGGAGAAATCCGTCGAGGAGATGCAGATCGAGACGTCGCGTCGCGGCTACGCCTTTGCCGTGGTCCGTCCGCGCGGCGACCGCAACTTCGAACAGCACACCGTTTCGATCTCCTTTGCCATCGAGGAAGGTCCGCGCACCTACATCGAGCGCATCAATGTGCGCGGCAACACCCGTACCCGTGACTATGTCATCCGCCGCGAATTCGATATTGCCGAAGGCGACGCGTATAACCGCGCGCTGGTCGATCGTGCCGAGCGCCGTCTGAAGAACCTCGACTTCTTCAAAAGCGTCAAGGTTTCGACCGAACCCGGATCGTCAAGCGATCGCGTGATCCTGGTGGTCGATCTGGAGGAAAAGTCCACTGGCGACTTCTCGGTCTCCGGCGGCTACTCCACCACCGACGGCGCCTTGGGCGAAGTCAGCATCTCCGAGCGCAACTTCCTCGGCCGCGGCCTGTTCGCCAAGGCGTCGGTACAGTACGGCCAGTACGCGCGCGGTTACTCGCTGTCCTTCGTCGAGCCGTACCTGCTCGATTACCGTGTCGCGCTCGGCCTCGATTTCTACCAGAAGCAGCAGCTGGCCAACAGCTACGTCTCCTACACGACCAAGACGCTCGGCTTCAGCCCGCGGCTCGGCTTCCAGCTCCGCGAAGATCTGTCGCTGCAGCTGCGTTACTCGATCTATCAGCAGGAAATCTCGCTGCCGACCGCGTACTCGAACTGTAACAATTTCGGTGCCACGTCGGTGAATACACCGGCGGCCCTCAATGCGCTGGGCTTGTTCAATTCTGGCGATTCCTCGACATGGGGCTGCTACGCCGACGGCGAATCCTCGCTGCCGGTCCGCAGGGAGCTGCAGGGCGGCAAGTCGCTGACTTCGCTGGTCGGTTACACGCTGAACTACAACACCCTCGACAATAACAAGAACCCGACCGACGGCCTGTTCCTCGAGTGGAGGCAGGACTACGCCGGTGTCGGCGGCGATGTGAGCTACATCAAGAGCTCGTTCGACGCGAAATACTACACCCCGCTGGTTGCCGATATCGTCGGAATCATTCACGCGCAGGGTGGTATTCTGAACAAGGCGGGCAGCAGCGACATCCGCATGCTGGACCACTTCCAGATGGGGCCCAACCTGGTCCGCGGCTTCGCGCCGAACGGCATCGGTCCGCGTGACATCAGCTACGTTGCGCTGGGTGCGACCGGCGATGCGCTGGGTGGCACCAAGTACTGGGGTGCGTCGGCTGAATTGCAGATGCCGTTCTGGTTCCTGCCGAAGGAAGTCGGGATCAAGGGCGCCCTCTATGCCGACGCCGGTTCGCTCTGGGGTTATCAGGGCCCGACGTCCTGGGCACAGACGGGCGAGGTCAACACGGCCGGCTGTACGCCAGCCAGCAAGACCTCGGTCGGAACCTGCACCGGTCTGCAGTATGACGACAGCAACATCGTGCGTACCTCGGTCGGTGTCGGTCTGATCTGGCAGTCCCCGTTCGGTCCGCTGCGCTTCGACTATGCGGTGCCGCTCACCAAGGGCCAGTACGATCGCGTCCAGCAGTTCAAGTTTGGCGGCGGAACTTCGTTCTGAGTTTGATCACGGGCCGGACCGCGACGGGTGGAATGGCACAGCCGGCATTCTTCAAGAAATTCCCTTCGTTGACGCTGGCTGAGATTGCCACGTCAACGAAGGCCGATCTGGCCGACGCCGCCCGCGGTGACCAGGTCGTGATCGGTCTTGCCTCGCTGGACGAGGCTGGCCCCGGGCATCTCACCTTTTTCGATAACGTCCGCTACGCCGACCAGCTCGCCAAGACGCGCGCAGGCGCGGTTCTGGTGAACGAGCGCCACGCGGCGAGCGTTCCGCCGCACGTGACCGTTCTCCGCGCCAGGAAGCCGTTTGCGGCCTTTGTGGCGCTGGCCAGCCAGTTGCAGCAGGATGCGCTGCGGCCCCAGTCCGGCTTCGGCCTGACCGGTATCGCGGTATCTGCAGTGATCCATCCCACCGCGCGGCTCGAGGATGACGTGACCGTCGATCCGCTGGCCGTGATCGGCCCCGACGTCGAGATTGGCTCGGGCTCGGTGATCGGCTCGGGCGCGGTGATCGCCGCCGGGGTGAAGATCGGCCGGGACTGTAACGTCGGTGCGGGGTCCAGCATCCAGTTCGCGCTGATCGGCAACAACGTGCTGATCCATCCCGGCTGCCATATCGGGCAGGACGGCTATGGCTTCATTTTCGGCGCCGAGGGCCATCTCAAGGTGCCGCAGACCGGCCGGGTGCTGATCCAGAACAATGTCGAGATCGGCGCAGGTACGACCATCGACCGCGGCAGCCTGCGCGACACCGTGATCGGCGAGGGCAGCAAAATCGACAACCAGGTCCAGATCGGCCACAATGTGACGATCGGGCGGAATTGTCTGATCGCCGCGCAATGCGGGCTTGCCGGCAGCCTGACGCTCGGCGACAACGTGGCGCTGGGCGCCAAGGTCGGCATCAACAATCACATTACCATCGGCGACGGTGCGCAGATCACCGCCATGAGCGGGGTCAAGGACAGCGTCCCGGCCAATGCGCGGTGGGGTGGCTTCTTCGCCAAGCCGACGAAACAATGGTTCCGCGAGATTCTCGCGGTGGAGCGGCTGGCGCAGGAGAGCGCGCCGGGTGCGGGAACGACGTCGCGAGATGCGAAGGACGAAGGGCGGGAGTGATGGAGTCACCGATCAACATTGAGACCGTGGATATCAACACGATCCTCAAGACCTTGCCGCATCGCTATCCGTTCCTGCTGATCGACCGGGTCATCAACATCCGCAAGGATTACAGCGGCATCGGCATCAAGAACGTCACTATCAACGAGCCGGCCTTTCTCGGTCATTTCCCGGATCGCCCGGTATTTCCCGGCGTGCTGATGATCGAGGGCATGGCGCAGACCGCCGGCGTCATCGGCATCATGTCGGTAGAAGGTACCGAGAAGCCGCGCGCGGTCTACTTCCTGACCATCGACAAGTGCAAATTCCGCAAGCCCGTGATGCCCGGCGATACCGTCGAATATCACATGACCAGCATCGGTCGCAAAAAGACCATGTGGTGGTTTCATGGCGACGCCAAGGTCAACGGTGTTACCGTTGCAGAGGCCAATGTCGGTGCAATGCTGACGGACTAAGTCCCAAAAGTCGGGACCGCCGTGTCTTGTCACCTCTCCCCACCGGGGAGAGGTACGATGAACATTTCCGTCACCGCCGGATGTTTGGCTCTCAACGCGTCTCCGCGCCTACTGCTTCGTCGCCTTGGCGATCTTCTTGTTGAGATGACCGGTCTCATGGTCGCGGCGCAGCTGGCTGAGCGAGGTCTCGTTGAGCTTGGGCAGCACTTCGCCGAGCGTGGCACTGTCCTGGAAGCCCGCCGCGAAATTCTTGCCGTAGATCGCGCGCAGCGTGCTGAGCTGCGTATTGCCGTGCTTCTGGCTGATCGCGCCATCGGACGTGCGATGACGGCTGTCGAGCGTCGTATGCTCTTTCATTGTTTCTCTCCCCGTGGTTGCGACGTTGCGCGGGTGTCAGACTGCGCCCCGGCAAACCGCTTGGCAACTCCGCAACGGGGCTGCCGGCCGGCTGCGCGGGCGCCGGCGGCCTGAAACAGTGCTTTATCAAACGTCACTGGACAGCCTCCGACGCGCGCGCTAACCAACGGAAAACCCACCATATTCACGCGACAACCGGCTGAAACTGGACCTTTCGATGAGCATGATCGATTCCACGGCGCGAATTGAAGATGGCGCCGTCATTGGTGAAGGCACCACCATCGGTCCGTATTGCGTCATCGGGCCCAACGTCGTGATCGGCGCCAACTGCAAGCTGATCGCCCATGTCCACATCACCGCGCAGACCACCATCGGCGACGGCTGCACCATCTACCCGTTCGCGTCGCTGGGAACGCCGCCGCAGTCGCTGAGTTACAAGGGCGAACTGACCAAGCTGGTGATCGGGCAGGGCTGCACCATCCGCGAATCCGTCACCATGAATGCCGGCACCGTCGCCGGCGGAGGCATCACCACGGTCGGCGACCGCGGCTACTTCATGAACTGCAGCCATGTCGGCCATGACTGCCACGTCGGCAACGACGTCATCTTCGCGACGTCGGCAACGCTCGGCGGCCATTGCGAGATCGGCGATTTCGTCTTCATGGGCGGACTGTCGGCGGTGCACCAGTTCACCCGCATCGGTCCGCAGGTGATGGTCGGCGGCATCTGCGGCGTGCGTGGCGACATCATTCCGTTCGGCCTCGCCAACGGCCAGTATGCCAGCCTCGAAGGGCTCAACATCATCGGCATGAAGCGCCGCAAGTTCACCAAGCAGCGGCTGGCGCTGGTGCGCGCGTTCTATCAGAAGCTGTTTCACGGCGACGGCATGTTTGCCGAGCGATTGGCGCGCGTGCAGCCGATGGCAGCGGAGGACCCTGCCATCGCAGAGATCCTGGCGTTCATCGGCGCCGGCAAGCATCGCGCGCTCTGCCTGCCTGAAGGCAACAGAACCAGCGCTTGAGGATCGGACAGCGGCCAGCCATGACCGATCGGGATCTTTCCAACTCATCACCGGTCGGGCTGATCGCCGGCGGCGGCGCGCTGCCCTTCGCGGTGGCGGACTCGCTGCTGGCACGCGGCGTGACGCCGGTGCTGTTCGCACTGAAAGGGATCTGCGATCCCGCAGCCGCAGCGCGCTATCGCCATCACTGGATTCCGATCGGCCAGCTCGGCCGCCTGGCCCGGCTGATGCGCGGCGACGGCTGCCGCGACCTCGTCTTCATCGGCACGCTGGTACGACCGGCGCTGTCCGAGATCCGCCTCGACTGGGGCACGCTGCGCGCCATGCGCCATATCCTGTCGGCATTTCGCGGCGGCGACGACCATCTGCTGACCGGCATCGGCGGCATCTTCGAGCAGCAGGGTTTTCGTCTGCTGGGGATCAAGGACGTGGCGCCGGATCTCCTGATGCCGGCGGGCTCCCTGACCCGCGCGGTGCCTGACAAGGATGCCGAGGCCGACATCGCCAAGGGCCGCGCCGTGCTGGCCGCGCTGAGCCCGTTCGACATCGGCCAGGCCACCGTGGTGATCGACGGCCACGTCGTGGGAGTCGAGGACATCGAAGGCACCGACGGACTGCTGGCACGGGTGGCGCGGCTGCGCGGCGAGAACCGCATTCGCGCCAAGGCCGGGCGCGGCGTGCTGGTGAAGGCGCCGAAGAGCGGCCAGGATCTGCGCTTCGACCTGCCGACCTTGGGGCCGCAGACCATCGCGCGCGCGATTGCAGCCGAGCTTGCCGGCATCGCCATCGTCGCCGGCAACACCATCGTCGCCGAACCGCAGGCGATGATCGCCGCCGCAGATGCGGCGGGTCTGTTCGTGACCGGACTGCCCGCATGACGCCGGCGGTGCGCAAGATCTTCCTCGTCGCGACCGAGGAGTCCGGCGACCGTCTTGGCTCCGCGCTGATGAAGGTGCTGCGGCAGCGGCTGGGCGATGCCGTCACCTTTGAAGGCGTCGGCGGCTCGACCATGGCGCGCGAAGGGCTGGTGTCGCTCTTCCCCATCGAGGATCTGTCGATCATGGGATTTGCCGCGGTGGCCAAGCAACTGCCGATGATTTTGCGGCGGCTGCGCGAGACCACCGACGCGGTGCTGAAGGCCGCGCCGGATATTCTCGTCATCATCGACAGCCCCGACTTCACCCATCGCGTGGCGCGGCGGGTGCGGCGGCGGGCGCCGTCGATTCCCATCGTCGACTACGTCTCGCCCTCGGTGTGGGCGTGGCGGCCCGGTCGGGCGCGGGCGATGCGCGGCTATATCGATCATGTGCTGGCGCTGCTGCCGTTCGAGCCCGAGGCGCACCGCCGGCTCGGGGGGCCGCCCTGCACCTATGTCGGCCATCCCCTGATCGAGCAGATCGGCCAGTTGCGGCCCAACGCGGAGGAGCAGGCGCGCCGCGATGCACAGCCGCCGGTGTTGCTGGTGCTGCCGGGCAGCCGGCGCAGCGAAGTCCGCCACCACATGGCAATTTTCAGCGCGACGCTCGGACTGCTGCAGCAGCAAGGCGTGGCATTTGACCTGATCCTGCCGACCATGCCGCATCTCGAGGAGGCGGTGGCCGCAGCGCTGCAATCCTGGCCGGTGCAGCCGCGCGTGGTGGTCGGCGAGGCCGACAAGCGCGCCGCGTTCCGCATCGCGCATACCGCGTTGTGCAAGTCGGGCACGTCCACGCTGGAACTGGCGATCGCCGGCGTGCCGATGGTCGCGGCCTACAAGGGCGGCGACGTCGAGGCGTGGATCGCCAAGCGCGTGATCCGCTCGGCCTCGGTGATCCTTGCCAATCTCGTGGTGGGCGAAAACGTCGTGCCGGAATTCATCCAGCAGGACTGCACCCCCGAAAAACTCGCGCCGGCCTTGCGCGACATGCTCGGTGATACGCCGCAGCGGCAGCGCCAGGTCGAGGCCTTTGCACGGCTCGATACGATCATGGCCACCGGCAAGGCCTCGCCAAGCGCCGGTGCGGCCGAGATCGTCCTGTCGCTGCTGACGAAATCGGCGGCCGGCAGCGCGCCGCTGCGATAATTATCGCGATCGAAAACCGGTGCGGCCCGCGCCGTTGGAGGCGCAGGCGGTGCCGGTGCTGCCTGCGCCGCGGGTCGGAATTTTCATCCGACCGGCTCGCTACCTACTCGGCTTTGATGTTGGCGTCCTTGATGATCTTGTCGTAGCGGGACATTTCATCAGCGATGTATTTGGCAAAGTATTCCGGAGTCGAGCCGATCGCTTCGAAGCCGAGCGTTTCGAAGCGCGCCTTGACGTCCGGCTGCTGGGCCATCTTGGTGATCTCGGTCTGCAGCCTGGTGACGGTTTCCGGCGGCAGGTTCTTCGGACCCCACAAGCCGTACCAGGACGAGAATTCGAAGCCGGTCATGCCGGATTCCGCCACTGTCGGAATCTCCGGCGCAATGGCGACGCGCTTCAGGCTGGTGACCGCCAGCGCCTTGATGTTGCCGGCCTTGGCGAGCGGCAGCGAGGACAGCATCGGGTCGGCCATCAGCTGGATGTCGCCGCCCATCAGGTCGGTGAGCGCGGGGTTGGCGCCCTTGTACGGGATGACGAGCGTATTGACGCCAGCGTCGCGCTTCAGCAGTTCGATCGCCAGATGGCCGGCGGAGCCGAAGCTCGACGTGGCGAAAGTGTACTTGTCCGGATTCTTGCGCACCAGGTCGAAGAATTCCTTGAGCGTATTTGCGGGCACCTTCGGCGTGGTGCTGACCAGCAGCGGCCCCGAGGCGACCAGCGAGATCGGCGTGAAGTCCTTGACCACGTCATAGGGCACGGCCTTCTGCAGGAACGGCGTCACCACATGGATCGATGCGGTGAGCATCACCGTGTAGCCGTCCGGCGGCGCCTTGGCGACGTAGTTGGCGCCGACGATGCCGCCGAAGCCACCGGCGCGGTTCTCGACAATGAAGCTGTGCCCCATGGTGTCGCTGAGCCGCTGCGCCAGGATGCGCGCGACGCCGTCAACCGATCCGCCGGCCGGGTAGGGCACGATGACGGTGACATTCTTGCTCGGGTAGGTCTGGGCCGCTGCGGGCGCCGTACTCAATCCCAGCAGGACAGCGCCGAGGACGGCGAAGGACAAATGATGTTTCACAGAAAATCCTCTCAAATGCTGCATCAAAAGGTTCCTGGGTAGCTTCCCCCGTCGACCAGTATGTTCTGGCCTGTCACGAATCCTGCGTGCTCCGAACATAGGAAGGCGCAGTAGGCTCCGAGTTCTTCCGGCCGGCCGTAGCGCTTGGCGGGATTGGCGGCGGCGCGCTCGCGCCAGATTTCATCATAGCTCTTGCCGCCCGGTACCAGCATGCCTTCGATGTGGCGGCGCTGCGCATCGCTGTCGAAGATGCCCGGCAGCAGGTTGTTGATGGTGACGTTATGCGCCACGGTCTGGCGGGCGAGGCCGCCGACAAAACCGACCAGGCCGGAGCGCGCGCCGTTGGACAGACCGAGTTCGAGCTGCGGAATCTTGACGCTGCGCGATACGATGTTGATGATCCGCCCGAAGCCGCGCGCCATCATGCCATCGACGGTCCGGCGCATCATCTCGATCGGGCTCAGCATCATCGCGTCGAGTGCCGCTGACCAGTCGGCGTGGGTCCAGCTGCGGAAATCGCCGGGCACCGGGCCGTCGGCATTGTTGAGCAGGATGTCCGGGTCGGGGCAGGCCGCCAGCGCGTCGTCGCGGCCCTTCGCGGTGGTGATGTCGCCGACCACCGCCGTCACCGCGACGCCGGTGGCATCGCGGATCTCGGCGCAGGTGGTTTCAAGGGTTTCGGGCGTACGCGCCAGGATGGTGACGTCGACGCCTTCCCTGGCCAGCGCCATGGCGCAGGCCTTGCCCATGCCGCGGCTCGCTCCGCTCAGAAGTGCCTTGCGGCCGCGTATTCCAAGATCCATCGGTCAGGCCGCGACGGCCGAGAGCGACGTGATCTTGTAGCCGTACTTCTTGTCGAGCTCGAGCTCCTGGATGATGCGGACGCCCTTGGCCAAGGCTTCGCCTTCCAGCATGGTCAGCGGCTTGCGCAGGTCGCCGGCCGGCATGCCGATCGCCTTCATCAGCGACTTCACCGCGACGGGATTGATCGCCGAATAGGTGTAGTGCAGCAGCGGCAGCAGGCCGAGATAGGCATTCTTGAAACCTTCGGCTTCGTTGTAGCTGGTCCAGGGCGTCGAGATGGTGGCCATCTCGGCCGGCGCGAGATTGCCGGTCATGTTGGCGGTGCCATGACCGCCGAGGCTCATGGTCGGCACCACCAGGCCGAGGTTCGGGCTGTCGCAGCACATCACCGACACGCCGCAGTCGGCCGCCAGCACCTGCGCCACCTGGCCGACGCGGCCGGTGGACTCCTTGTGCACCACGTAGTTCGGGTGCTTGAAGATGCGGATCAGGTTGTCCCAGTGCAGGTCGCTCTTCACGCGCGGCGGATTGTTGTAGATGCCGAGCGGCAGGTCGGTGGCATCGGCAACATCGAGGAAGAAGCGTTCGATGTCGGCTTCCGGCGCGCAGATATAAGCGGGGGCGGCGAGGATGGCGCCGTCGGCGCCGTTGTCCTTGGCGAAGCGGACATTGGCGATGGTGGTGTCAGTGTTGTTGCCAGTGCAGCCGAAGAAGATCGGCATGTCCGGCGTCTTCATCTTCGCGCATTCGACGATGATCTGCTGCTTTTCCTGCTGCGACAGCATCGATGACTCGCCGGTCGAGCCCATGATCAGGATCGCCGAGGTGCCATTGTCCTGATGGAATTTCAGCAGCGTGCGGAATGCGGCGAAGTCCACCGAGCCGTCCTTGTTGAACGGCGTGATCAGCGCAACGAAGGACCCCGTCAGCTTCTTGATCGACATCTCACATCTCCAGTTGTTCGAATTTCTTTGAACCTATCATGACCGGCGGCATTGGCCACCGCCGCGTGGCGGGCCGTGCCATGCGCGGGCAGGCGTCTATGCCGCGTTACGTTGTGGTGCGTTCTGCCTGTCGAGCGCGAAAGCCACCGCCGCATCGGCATGGATCAACGTCGAGTCGAATGCCGGCAGGTCGAAATCCCCGGCGGAAATCAGCAGGCCAATCTCCGTGCAGCCCAGAATGACGCTGTCGGCGCCGGCGGCCTTGGCGGTGGCGATGACGTCGAGATAGCGCTGCCGCGACGCTGCACTGACGACGCCGCAGCATAATTCACTAAAGATGATGTCGTGGACAGCGGTCCTGTCCTCGTCGTTCGGTACCAGCGGCGCAAGCCCGTGGTCGTCACGCAACTTCGAGAGGTAAAAATCCTGTTCCATCGTGTAGCGGGTGGCGAGCAGCAGAGGCCGGCGACAACCCGCGGCCTTGACCGCCTCACCGGTCACGTCGGTGATGTGCAGCAGCGGGATCGAGATCGCGCCCTGAACGGTGTCGGCCAGCTTGTGCATGGTGTTGGTGCAGATCAGGACGCAGTCGGCGCCGGCGCCTTCCAGATTGCGCGCGATCTGCGCCAGCACAGCACCGGCCTGATCCCAGTCGCCGGCTTTCTGGAGCGCCACGATAGCTTCGAAGTTGACCGAGTGCAGGATCACCTCGGCCGAATGCAGGCCGCCCAGGCGAGCGCGGACAGTCTCGTTGATCCGCCGGTAGTAGACTGCGGTGCTTTCCCAGCTCATCCCGCCCAATAGTCCGATGGTTCGCATTCCGGTCCGTCCTTGCCAGCTTCAGATGTGACCTGAACGATAACAAATCGACGGCGCAACAATACCATCGAAGATTACCTAAATCTCGCTGTCTCGGCTTTTCCATTGCTATTATTTCAGTAATGGAGAAATTATTTATCATGGAATGATATATACGAGCATTCTTGGTTCAATATTTTGAAGGAATCAGCGCGTGGATGCCATTGATCGCCGGATTCTTGATATCCTGCAGAACGACGCCTCGGTCGCGGTCGCCACCATCGCGGAAAAGGTTGGCCTCAGCACGGCGCCGTGCTGGCGAAGGATCAAGCGGCTCGACGAGGATGGCGTCATCACCCGGCGCGTCGCCCTGCTGAACCGGCGCAAGGTCAACGTGCCGATGACCGTGTTCGTCTCGGTCAAGGCGCCGCGCCATGGCGCGGACTGGCTGCAGGCATTCCGGCGGGTGATCGGCGACATCCCTGAGATCGTCGAGGCCTGGCGGCTGACCGGCGACACGGATTATCTGCTGCGCATCGTGGTGCCCGACGTCGAGACCTACGATGCGGTCTACCAGCGCATGATCAAGCGGCTGGAATTCTCCGACATCAATTCGTCCATCGCCATGGAAGAGATGAAGTTCACGACCGCGATTCCGACCAGCTACATGCAGTTGAAGTCGCCAGCCTGACGCCGGTGCCGCGCAAACGAAAACGGCGGACCTGAGGTCCGCCGTTTGTATCGATCTGCTCGAGGCAATCAGCGCTTGCTGATATCCACGTAATCGCGCCGTGCGGCGCCGGTGTAGAGCTGGCGCGGACGGCCGATCTTCTGCTGCGGATCCTCGATCATCTCGCTCCACTGGCTGATCCAGCCGACGGTGCGGGCGACTGCGAACAGCACGGTGAACATCGAGGTCGGGAAGCCCATCGCCTTCAGCGTGATGCCCGAATAGAAGTCGACGTTCGGGTACAGCTTGCGGTCGATGAAGTAGGGGTCCGACAGCGCGATCTTCTCGAGCTCCATGGCAACGGCGAGCATCTCGTCGCCGCCGTGGCCGGTTTCCTTGAGCACTTCATGGCAGGTCTGCTGCATGATCTTGGCGCGCGGATCGTAGTTCTTGTAGACGCGGTGACCGAAGCCCATCAGGCGGACGCTGGAGTTCTTGTCTTTCACCTTGGCGATGAAGTCCGGAATCTTGTCGACCGTTCCGATTTCGGACAGCATCGCCAGCGCCGCTTCGTTGGCGCCGCCATGCGCCGGACCCCACAGGCAGGCGATGCCGGCGGCGATACAGGCGAACGGGTTGGCGCCGGACGAGCCCGCAATGCGCACCGTCGAGGTCGAGGCGTTCTGCTCGTGGTCGGCATGCAGCGTGAAGATCTTGTCGAGTGCCTTGGCCAGCACCGGGTTGACCTTGTACTCCTCGCACGGCACCGCGAAGCACATCTTCAGGAAGTTCGACGCGAAATCGAGCGAGTTGGTCGGATACACGAACGGCTGGCCGATGGTGTACTTGTAGGCCATCGCGGCGAGCGTCGGGATCTTCGCAATCATCCGCATCGACGCAATCATGCGCTGCTTGGGATCGTTGATGTCGGTGGAGTCGTGGTAGAATGCGGCGAGTGCACCGACCGAGGCGACCATTACCGCCATCGGATGGGCGTCGCGGCGGAAACCCTGGAAGAACCGGGCCATCTGCTCGTGCACCATGGTGTGGTGCGTGACGCGCATGTCGAAATCGGCCTTCTGCGCCTTGGTCGGCAGTTCGCCGTAGAGAAGCAGGTAACAGGTCTCGAGGAAGTCGCCGTGATCGGCAAGCTGCTCGATCGGGTAGCCCCGGTATTCAAGGATGCCGGCGTCGCCATCGATATAGGTGATCTTGGACTGGCAGCTGCCGGTCGAGGTAAAGCCCGGGTCATAGGTAAACAGCCCGGACTGGGCATAGAGCTTGCCGATGTCGATCACATCGGGCCCGACGGTTCCGCTCAAGATTGGGAAGTCGTAGCTCTTGTTGCCGACCGTCAGTGTTGCGGCCGTGGTCTTTGTTGTTGCGTCCATCGTGTAGTCCCCGATGAGATCGTTGAGAGGCCGGCAGGCCGGGCGCTGTGTCCAAAGACATGGCGTGGCTGGCGGGAAATTCCATAGGCTTCGGCAGAATGCGTACCGTATTGCTGTGTGCGCTGCAAGACGGGCAAAATTGGTCTTTCGGCCCCTTAAACGGATGCCTGATCTGCGAGCCGGGCGAGGCATTCGTCCCGTCCCAGCACCGCCAGAACGTCGAAGATCCCCGGCGAAGTGGTCTTGCCGGTCAGCGCCACCCGCAGCGGCTGGGCGATGGCGCCGAGCTTGAGGCCGTTGGCCTCGGCAAAAGTGCGCATCGCGGCCTCGGTGGTCGCCGCGCTCCAGTCGGTCACCTTGGCCAGCACTGGTTGAAGCTTGCCGATCAGCGCCCTGGTCTCCGGCGTCAATACCGCGGTGGCCTTGGGCTCCATCGCCAGCGGCCGGTCGGCGAAGATGAAGCTGGCATTGTCGATCAGCTCGATCAGGGTCTTGGCGCGCTCCTTCAATCCCGGCATGGCCTGCAGCAACTGGGCGCGGGTCACGTCGTTGAGCTTGGCCTTCACCGCCGCGCCGTTCGAGACGTAGCTCAGAACATCCTCGAACATGGTTACGAGAGCCTGATCGTCGGAGTGGCGGATGTAATGGCCGTTGAGGTTTTCCAGCTTGGCGAAATCGAACCGCGCCGCCGAGCGGCCGATCGCCGACAGGTCGAATGCCGCGATCATCTCCTCGGTCGAGAAGATTTCCTGGTCGCCATGGCTCCAGCCCAGCCGGACCAGGTAGTTGCGCAGCGCGGCCGGCACATAGCCCATCGCGCGGTAGGCGTCGACGCCGAGCGCGCCATGGCGCTTGGAGAGTTTGGACCCATCGGGGCCGTGGATCAGCGGAATATGCGACATGCTGGGCAGCTCCCAGCCGAGCGCATCGTAGATCTGCTTCTGGCGCGCGGCATTGATCAAATGATCGTCACCGCGGATGACATGGGTGACACCCATGTCGTGGTCGTCGACCACCACCGCGAGCATGTAGGTGGGGTTGCCGTCGCCACGCAGCAGCACGAGGTCGTCGAGGTTCTCGTTCTGCCAGACCACGCGGCCCTGCACCTGGTCGTCGATCACGGTCTCGCCGGTCAGCGGCGCCTTCAGCCGGATCGTCGGCTTCATGCCGGCTTCGGCCGCGGTGGCGGCGCGGTCGCGCCAGCGCCCGTCATAGAGCTTGGACTTGCCCTCGGCGCGGGCCTTCTCGCGCATCTCCCTGAGCTCGTCGGCGGTGGCGTAGCAGTGGTAGGCCTTGCCTGCGGCGAGCAACTGCTCGGCCACCTCACGGTGCCGGTCGGCCCGGGCGAACTGGAACACGGTGTCGCCATCCCAGTCGATGCCGAGCCATTTCAGCCCGTCGAGGATCGCCGCGATCGCCGGCTCGGTGGAGCGCTCGCGGTCGGTATCCTCGATCCGCAGCAGCATCTTGCCGCCGAATTTGCGCGCATAGAGCCAGTTGAACAAGGCGGTGCGGGCACCGCCGATATGGAGAAAACCGGTCGGCGAGGGCGCAAAGCGGGTGACGATGGGTGCGGTCATTAATGGCTTCGATCGATGCTGGGGACTGTTGGCCGGCGTTTATCACACCGTCCGGACGCTGTCCCCGCGAATTGCGGGCGGCACGGCGGACCGGTTCCAATCCGCCGCTCCGGCCCTTGGCGCGGGGCTGCGGATTTGGCACATAGGGCGCAGCTTGAAAGGCACCCCATGACAGACGAATCGGTAACCGAAGCAGGCCGCGATTTCATCCGCGATATCGTTGCGGCGGATCTGGCCTCCGGCGCCCACAAGAGCGTGGTGACGCGCTTTCCGCCGGAGCCCAACGGCTACCTGCATCTCGGCCACGCCAAGTCGATCTGCCTGAACTTCGGCATCGCCGAGGAATTCGGCGGCATCTGCAACCTGCGCTTCGACGACACCAACCCGACCAAGGAGGAGCAGGAATATATCGACGCCATCCAGCGCGACGTGCGCTGGCTCGGCTTCGAGTGGGGCAGCAACCTGCACTATGCGTCGGACTATTTCGAGCAGCTTTACGCCTGGGCGCAGCACCTGATCCGAGCGGGCAAAGCCTATGTCGACGACCAGACCCAGGAAGAGATCCGCCTGACCAGGGGCACGCTGACCGAACCCGGCCAGAACAGCCCGTTCCGCGACCGGGCGGTCGAGGAAAACCTCGACCTGTTCACGCGGATGCGCGCCGGTGAATTCCCGAACGGCGCCCGTGTGCTGCGCGCCAGGATCGACATGACCTCGGGCAACATCAACCTGCGCGATCCCGTGATCTACCGCATCCTGCACGCGCATCATCCGCGCACCGGCACGGCCTGGAGCATCTATCCCAGCTACGACTTCGCCCACGGCCAGTCCGACGCCATCGAGCATGTCACCCATTCGATCTGCACGCTGGAGTTCGAGGATCACCGGCCGCTCTACGACTGGTGCCTGGACAACCTGCCGGTGCCGTCACGGCCGCACCAGTACGAGTTCGCCCGGCTCAACATGACCTATACGCTGCTGTCGAAGCGCGTGCTCACCGAGCTGGTGCGCGGCGGCCATGTCACCGGCTGGGACGATCCGCGCATGCCGACCCTCGCCGGCCTGCAGCGCCGCGGCGTGCCGGCCGCGGCGCTGCGCGAATTCATCAAGCGCATCGGGGTGGCCAAGGCCAACAGCACCGTCGGCATCGACATGTTCGACTTCGCGGTGCGCGAGACGCTGAACCGCACGGCGCAGCGCCGGATGGCGGTGCTGAAGCCGCTCAAGGTGGTGATCGAGAACTATCCGGAAGGCCAGGTCGAACAGCTCGACGCGGTCAACCACCCCGAGGACGAGAGCCTGGGCTCGCGCAAAATTCCGTTCGGCCGCGAACTCTACATCGAGCATGACGACTTCATGGAAGAGCCGCCGAAGAAATTCTTCCGGATGGCGCCGGGCAGGGAGGTGCGGCTGCGCTACGGCTACTTCATCACCTGCCGTGAGGCGATCAAGAATGCCGCCGGCGAGGTGGTCGAACTGCGCTGTACCTACGATCCGGAAACCCGCGGCGGCAATGCGCCCGACGGCCGCAAGGTCAAGGCGACGATCCACTGGGTGAGCGCGGCCGAAGCGGTGCCGGCGGAGGTGCGGATCTACAATCTGCTGTTCACCGCGCCGCAGCCGGACGCCGCCAATTTCGCCACGCAGATCAATCCGGAGTCGCTGGAAACGCTGACCGGTTGCATGGTCGAGCCGGCACTGGCCGGCGACAATGCCGACGCCGCCGTGCAGTTCGAGCGCCAGGGCTACTTCTGCCGCGACAAGGATTCCGCGCCGGGCAAACTGGTGTTCAACCGCACGGTTGGACTGAGGGATAGTTACGCCAAGGCGACCTGAGACCTCTCCGCATGTCGTCCCCGCTTTCGCGGGGACGACACCGAGAGTCATATTCCCCATCCGTTCCCGTAGTCGGCTGCCAATGCCTTCCGCTAGCATTGCCGCCGGAAAAGCCGGGCGACGGCGATGGCACACCGCAGCAGCAACCGACCGCGTGCGCAGGCCGGCACATGGCCGCCGCAAGCGGCACCTGTTGCCGGCACGCTGCGGCCCGGCGCCGATTTCTGGCCTTCATTCATCGCCACCGTGCAAGCGTGGGCGCGCGCAGAAGCCGGCCCCGGCCGGTTGCTGCCCTGGGTGCCGATCGCCTTCGGCGCCGGCATTGCGCTGTATTTCGTCGCCGACCATGAACCGGTCGCGTGGGTCGCCGCTGCGGCCGCCGGCACTTTGTGTGTCGCGGCCTTTCTGTCGCGCCGGCACGGCTGGTTTCCGCTTGCCGTGATGGTCGCCGCGCTGGCGGCGGGCTTTGCGGCGGCGACGCTGAAGACCGCGCGGATCGCCCATGCTGTGCTGGCGCAGCCTTTGTATTCGGTCGCGCTGAAAGGCTTTGTCGAGACCCGCGAGGTGCGCGAGCGCACCGACCGCTTCGTGCTGCGTGTCGCCGAGATGGACGGCCCGCGCGTCTCCACAAAGCTCGAACGCGTGCGGCTGTCGGTGAAGAAGGGTACCGCGCCGGCGGTCGGCAGCTTTGTCGAGGTGAAGGCGCGGCTGCAGCCGCCGCTGGCGCCGCTGCGGCCGGGCAGCTACGACTTCGGCCGCGACATGTACTTCCAGGGCATCGGCGCCTCCGGCTTCGTCATGGGCGCGATCCGGACGGTCGATCCGCCGGCGCCGGGCGGCCTGCGGCTGCGCTATGCCGCGATCATGCAGGGTCTGCGCGATGCCATCGACGCGCGGATCGGCAATGTCCTCTCCGGCGATAGTCGCGCCATCGCCACCGCGCTGCTGACCGGGCGGCGCGATGCCATCTCGCCCGATGTCAACGACGCCATGTTCGTCTCCGGCCTCGGCCATGTGCTGTCGATTTCCGGCTATCACATAGGCTAAGTGGACAGGAGAGGACACAAGTGGACAAGTCGTTGTTTTCATCCACACTTTTCGTCTTCGCTACGTGACGAAACCGGCGCAAGTAGCCACGGGATGACGTAAGGTTGCGTCCCAAGCGCTTCCCAACGACGATTTGTCCCGCGTGCGTCCTGCTTCCCAACCGGAGGATGACACCATGGAATTCACAAAAGAAACCATCGCCTCGCTCGCTCTGCCGGCCGGCAAGACGGACCTAATCCAGTTTGACGACGACCTGCCTGGGTTCGGGATCAGGGTCCGAGCGGGCGGAAAGCGGGTCTGGATCGTCCAGTACCGCGCTGGCGGGCGCCAGTGCCGGGAAACCCTTGGTGACGTCCGGCGGATCGATCTAAAGGCTGCCCGGGGCGCCGCGAAGAAGCGTTTTGCCGAGGTTATGCTCGGCGGGGATCCACAAAAAGACAAGGCGGAGGCCAAAGCACGAGCCGCAGTGACCGTCGGGCCTTTGGTTGACCGGTATCTGAAGCTCAAAAAGCCGCTCGTGCGCCTCAACACCTACATCGCCGACAGTCGCTACCTGGCCGGCTATTGGAAGCCCTTGCACGGCCTTGCCGTCGACAAGGTGGACCGGCGGCGCGTAGCGGCGCGGCTGAGCGAGATCCTGTCCGAGCACGGCACCACCGCGGCCGCGCGGGCCCGCCAGTCCTTGTCTGGGTTCTTTGCTTGGCTGATTGGCGAGGGGATCGCCGACGCAAATCCGGTCACAGGGACGAACAATCCCGGCCAAGACCTTCGGGCGCGCGACCGGGTTTTGACCGATGCAGAGCTTCGGGCGATCTGGCAGGCCTGCGTCGACGACGACTTTGGCCGAATCATCCGGTTATTGATGCTGACCGCAGCCCGACGGGACGAAATTGGCGGCCTGCACTGGAGCGAGATCGACCTTGATCGGGGAATGCTGAATATCCCAGGCACCCGCACCAAGAACCACCACCCGCTGCAGTTAACCCTGCCGCCGGCGGCCTTGTCGATCATCGAAGCCGTGCCGCGGCGGGGAGGGCGCGACCTGATGTTCGGAGGGGGAGACGGGCCTTTCAGCGCCTGGAGCTATTCGACGCTCACGATCGGCGCCCGGATAGCCGAGATGCAGAGCAAGCCGATTGCCGCCTGGCGCATCCATGACATCCGGCGAACGGTCGCGACCGGCATGGGCGAGTTGGGCATTCAGCCGCACATCATCGAGGCGGTAATCAACCATCGTAGTGGCCACAAGGCTGGCGTGGCCGGCATCTACAACCGCGCAACGTACGAGCCAGAAATTAAACGCGCCCTCGCGCTTTGGGCGGAGCATTTGCGGGCAATTGTCGACAGCCGCGAGAGCAATGTCATGTCATTGCGGAGGGCGTGATGTCGGAAAATTTGCTGAAGAACGCCTTCCAGCCGATTGAAACACAATTTGGCGCGTCCATGCGTGCGCTCAGTCTATTTCTGCAGATCGAGCAGCACCACGGGACCGATGCGGCGCGCGAAATATTCGCGAACCTCGGGAAGCCACTGAGCAAAAGGCAGATCATGAAGCGGCGGAAGTTTGCACTGCTTCAGCGGATTGATGACCTGCCCGACGGCAATGTGAGTGAACTTGCCCGAAGGATACTTGAGGAAAATACGACGCTGCCCCTTGAAGACCAGATGACACCACGCGGCAGCACATCCTTTCCGACTGTTTATCACTACCTCTTGGATCTGATCAAAGAACGCGAGACTGCAATCGCAAAAGGCACTTGGGACGGGCCGCCTTGGGAGTGGTCACACCCACGCGAAGATGACCTGTAGGTTTCTCGCAGGAAAACCTACAGCAGGATTTGCAGAAAAACTTCTATTCTGGTCGGCGACAACGACGCAGCGCATCTTCTGGGCATTGATGGACCAGAGAGGCGCACATGCTTTCCCCGCAAGAACGCTTGAAGCTCATCCCCAACCTTCCCGACTCGGCCGTCGTATCGATCGCTGTCGCAGCGTTGCACGATGATGTTTCCGAGAAGACCGTCCGGCGCAACTATCCGTTGGTGAAGCTCTCCGAACGCCGCTACGGCGTCCGCGTCGGCTATCTCCGGCGCCACCTAGCAGGCGAAGCAGCCGCCGCATAACGAACGACCCGCGCGAGCGATGCTCACACGGGCCGGTCGAGATATTTGGAAGCGCTGAACACCTCCCAAATATCACCACCATCCCAAATAGCAACGCCCCGCGCGGCAGTGCTCGCTGATTTTCAGTGGGTGCCATCGCCAGCCCGTCTGCCGGGTCGGGGTCTGCGAGCCTAGCCAGGGCTGTTGCAGGACACCTACGACAACCACCCAGGACGCTGCCGGTACGCCGAGCAGCACGGACGGTGCGGCTGCCTGATCGGCTGCACAAGTCCCGCCGCCGCATGAAGCAGCGGGTGTGCTGACAGAGCGACCCCAGCACCAGCCCCGTAGATCAGGTAGTGCCGATGAACCCTTCTCCGAAAGTTTCAAACCGGCCGCTTCGTCCTGACGGGCGAAGTGTGTCTCCAAACCGCAAGCAACCGAAGTTTCAGAACACGACAGAAAGGACTGCAAGATGCTGGATCTGCTGAACAAGCCGGAAAACGACACTGATAACGCTACTTCCACCGCCGCCAAGCGCGAGCGCATCGAGGCCGAGCTGCGCGCCGATGCTTCGCGGTCCGATCGCAAGATTGCGGAAGTCGTCGGTTGCGATCACAAGACGGTCGGTGCTGCGCGTGCACGATTGGGGAATTCTATTTCCCCAGATGAGCCCATCGCGGGGAGCACGCCGAAGTTTCCGCCCCACATCGACAAGATTGTCGAGACTGCCGTCGACCAGATCACAGGCGCCAAGATTCGCGATCGCAATGCGCGCGAGGCTGCGGTTGATGAAGCCGGGGAGAGGAACCAAGAGCTTTGCCTCTTGCCACCTCGCAAGGAAGTGACGATCCAGCACGATGACGACCGGGGAGAGTGGGTTTTTCGACAGCGGAATTGGCCCGACGAGGACGGCGTGATCAGCATCAGCGATGAGGACATTCACCCCTTTATCGATATCCTGACCGATCACCTCGGCTACGGCAGGATTTGCGGATCCTGAGGTGTGGCGACCTACCCCGAGGAGGTGCGGAGACAGGAGCGCGCGGCACTGCGGAAGCGGCGCCGCAGCGGCCCCGCGGGCATGTCAACGCTGCGCGTGGCCGAGCTCAACCGTCTGTTCACCGATCGGTACCGCGGCATGCTACTGCCCGACGACGACAGCGGGCGCGCCGACATCCGCCTGATGGTCCACCACATCTCCAGGCGCCACGCTGCGCCAGAACCGCACATCGAGGCTTGGCTGGCAGACCGTGCGCCCTGGTTCACCGGTGAGGAGAAGGAGACTTTGCTCGACGCCGCGATCGCTCATCCGCTCAAGTTCAAAGCCGACACGCTCGGCGGCCATCTGCGCCTCATCACAGAAGAACGATCTCGTCTCCGCATCCGCACCATCGGACCGATCGACAGCACCGCGGCCGAACGCGCGGAAGCCCGACGCATCGCCGGCATCGAGCGCAAGCGCGCCGAGCGACGTGCTGCAGGCATCGGACCGCTCGTTGAGCCAGCAGGCGGATCGATCAATTCCCAAGCCCCATGGAAGACTGAAGGGATCTCCCGTTCGACATGGTTTCGTCGTCGCGCCGAGCAGTCCGGTGAGACTGCCACGCCGCAGTAAAGACACTGAATTATATTGTGGCGCGCCAGTCTCACGGCTCAGAAACAGCACGATAGTCCGGCAAATCAGCTTGCGGAATACGTGGCTGCATTGGGCGGATCAGTGGCGCTCATGCGTTGACAATCAACTTCGCTCATCGACCACGTTCACACGTCCTCTCATGTCACCATGTGATCACCAATCATCGGTGTCGTACTACATATGCACTTGTTTGTGCTCGACTATCAGCGCTCGCGCTTGCGTTCTGACGCGAGTTGGGATTCTTATGGGAAGCGCGCGCTTGTTTGATCAGCGCGATCTATATCGAAGCCCTGGCATTTGACCTCGAAAAGACCCGGGTGGGGTGGGGTACCCCGGCAAACCAAACCCGCTGCTGTAAATGTTACCAATCGTCCTCTTGCGCGGTCTGTATTCGAAAATTCGGTCGGCCTGCCCTGAAAATTCTGGGCCGGCGGTTCTCAAAAATCTGAGGTGAGTGTAAATGACACCGATCATAGTTTCATCCGAAATTGAGTTGGTCGAAGCCATTCGGGCACGGCGGGACCAGCTCGAACTCACGCACGAGACCATCGATCATCTCGCGGGATTGCAGCCGGGATATTTCGGAAAACTGGTGACGCCTGTGCCTGAAAGGGGGTTCGGGGAAATGTCGCTGCGATCGGTCCTGGGCGCGCTCGCGCTGGGCGTCGCGGTCGTGGTGCTGGTCGACGATCCGGAACAGGCGCGCAAGATGCGGCCGCGGTGGGAACGACGGCGCCGACCGGCACGGAAGTCACGGAAACTCCTCGCAGTTGAGAACGGGTGCGTTGTACCGATTCCGGATAGTAGCGAGTTTGGTAAAAACCAGAGGAGCTGCCATGAGCAAGATTCAAACGATCCCGGTTCGCGTGACCGAGGAATTCCGCGAGAAGTTGCAGGCTGAGGCGACCGCCACCGATCGCCCGATTGCGAGCCTCGTGCGGGTGTTGTTGCAGGACGCGCTCGCGAAGCGCTCCGCGCCGCAGGAGGCCAGCTGATGGCGGCGGGAATGCAAAGCATCCAGCCTCAGCATGATGACGAGGAATTTGTCGCGCTCGAGCCGCCGGCGCCTAGACGGCCGGCTATCGCTGCTGAACTCGTTTTGGCCCAGCAGCAGATCAAGGAGCTTGAGAGCGAACTTGCCGAGGTCGCGCTGGCCCTGGCCGAGGGGAAACCGGTGAGCGAGGCCGAGCTGCGGGCGCTCTACGACCGCCGACAGACGGCGCTGTTCTCGCTCGAGGTCAAAGCGCTGGCCGACGGTCTCGCCGAAGAAGTCGATCGCCAGGCCGTGCAGCTCTGGAAGGACGACGTGCTCCAGCTGGCCCCCCGTGAGATTGCCGATGGCATCGCCGTCCGAGAATGTCCGGATTTCTGCAAGAGCGGGTGCGGCTGCGCCCTTACCGGTTTCCGGCAGTGCCACCACCCCGCGACCTTTACCACCTTCCCGAACGATTTGATTGTGAAGGGCGTGAGCTCCGAGCCGTGGCGAGCCGCGGCCGCCGTTTTGCGCGAACAGGCCGAAGATGAAGGAGACGACGAATGACCCCGGCGGAAGCATCGCAACGGCTGAGCGAACTTAAGAACAGCCCGGAATGGCGTGACAAGTGGTTCGCCGGATCGGTCACCGCGAAGGATGAATTCCGGCAGCTTACGGAAGCAATTGCAATGGGCGACGATCCCGAGGTCGATCTCGCAATGGCCGGGCAAATCGACGTCGGCATGATCGATGTCGGTGGTCGGAGGGCCATGCACTCGACGGCAGAAATGCTGCGCAGCCGCGGCATCGACGACGGCCCCATCCGCGACTTGCTCCTCAACAAGGCCGTCACGTCGGACGATTACAAGGCAGCGCAACGGCAGAAGGACGCGCTGCTCCGTAGTCATGATTTCAGCGCCAAATTCTTGAGCGGCGATGGCGATGCGCGGAAGCAGATGACGGATCTCGACATGATCCTGTCGCGCCCTATGGAGTCGCCGTCGTCATGAGCCCGGACCTTGATGGACTGTCCCCGACCGAGTGCGCTGCCGGGTGCGGTGTCGACGGCTGTTTGATAAGCGGAAAGGCCTACTGCGCACACCCCTGCAAGGCGGGCCTGATGTTCGATGACCGCACAGATCCGGCCGCGCAGAAGCGCTACAGCGACGCGCGGCGAGCACTCGGCCTGCCGGTGCAGAAGGAATCGGTCTGAGGACAATGGCTCGCACGGTGCGCAAAATGTTGTCGAACACATCAGCCCCGCAGTATGGGCCAAAAATGCTCGCGCTTCCCAGTGACCGGCACCGGGACTTTGTAGTTGCAATGTTTGTGGTCAAGCCGGGCCATGGTGCTGCGGCGCGCGCGGCGCGTGCGGCCGGTTTCGGCACCGAGACCAGCTCGACCGCCAGCATAGCCACGATCTCCAGCCGGCTGATGCACAACGATGCAGTCATCGACGCCATGCGCGAATATGGCGAACAATTTCTCCGCGGCGCCGGACCCACCGCGCTGCGAGCCTTGGAGAAGCTGATCCTCACGCCCTCGCACAAGGGCCACGAGCGCGCCGTCGCGGCCGTCGTCGATCGCCTTTATCCGGTTGAGACAGTACAGACGCTGAATGTGCGGCACGATGCGACGCCAGCATTTCGTGCAACCGCGGACGTGCTGGCGCGCATTGCGGAAGTTGCAGCGCGGCTCGGCATCGACTCGCGCGGCCTGCCGCCGCTGATCGACGTGAAGCCGGAGAAATCGGCATGATTGAATCCAACAAGGTCTACGCCAACGGCCGAACGTACGAGCAACATTCCGCCTGGCTTGCGTCGCTTGAGGGTGACGAAAAGCTGATCGTGCACGTGCCGATCGGCCATCTGTTCAGTTTGGCGGTGGTGGCCGGGTTAAAGTGGGCTCTCATAACGCTAAAAATGTCTGCCGAGGATCGCCTGCGCGTCCTCGATGGCATTGAGACATGCGTCTATGGTCCCGTCACTCATGAGGCACTTGCAGCAATCGAGCCCGCCGATGAGGGCAGCCGCGAGATCATGCAGGAAATTAACAAGCTGCCGATCGCCAAACGAACAAATGCATTTCGTGATGGTGACGTCTTCCGTCTGCTTTCAAAGCTAAACCCATCGTTGCTCGTGGCTTTGCGCCTATGCGCTTAATCTGAAGGGACTAAATAATGGCAAGTCATTACGTGAGCGTCGCCCGCGGCGTCGAAGGAACGAAGTATTCGGACTTCACGGTGGGGACGTCGTCCGCTTCCACCGCGCAGTTCGAGTTCCGTGTTCTCGACGGCGCCACGCCCACCAAGGTCGAAGTGTTCAAGGCGCTGGATGCCTTTGAGCGCTTCTTCCAGAACGCGCAGCAGGTCAGTGCGGCCGGCATCGACGTGAAAGGGTAGTGCGATGACCATCCTCGATGGAAAGAATCCCCGCGTTTTCATGCCGCTTCCAACTAGCAACGGTCAATGGATGGTCGTTTCTGTCTTGGACGGCGCGATCACAATCGAGCCCGGATTTTTCGGAGACGAGGATAGCGCGAAAGCCCTCGCTGCGATCCGCAACAAAGCCGAGCTATCGCAGTACGCTGCGGACAGTTCGGCGCAGGTTAAATAGGAAGCGCGATGTCGAACATTCGAGAATTCAGCGCGCCGACCGACCTTTCTATCCGGCCTGATGATCGCGCGGCAGAGGCGCTAGCTTCCTCCGGCCGCCGCATTGCCGGCCTGTACGGCCAAGCTGCCGAGGCCACCGCCTCGATGGGCCGCAGCGCCAACAGCGCGATCCAGGACATCGGCGACCAGGCCGTAAAATTCTTTGAGCACCGCGAGGTGAGCACTGGCGCTGCGGAGTCCGCGAAGGTGATGAGCGGGCTGGATCAGCAGTGGAACAAAACGATCAACGGTTCCGATCCGAACGATCCGACGGTCGCAGCCAAGTTTCGCGAGGAAGTGGTCGAGCCGACGCTGGAAAAGCTGAAGGGCGGTTTCAACACCGTAGGCGGCCAGAAATTCGCCGACGCGCAAGTCGAGAATTTACGCAATCACTTTGCGAGCAAGACATCGGCGGACATGGCTCGCCTGGCGAGCGTCGCGGTGAAGATGAATTTTGAGACGCTGACGAACCAGCTATCGAATGCTGCCATCAGCGATCCAACATCGTTGAAGACGTCGCTGGATCTGGTCGAGCACTCGATCGGCGCGATGGTCGACAGCAGCCCGAACTTGAAGGGCGCGGACGGTGCCGCACTGAAGTTGGAATTGCTGCAGCACGCGCAGAACAACATTGTGAAGGCCGCCGCGATCGGTGCGATCAACGCCAACCCCGAAGCCGGGCTGGCGAAGTTCTCCTCTCCGGAATACGCCAAATACATCAGCGGCTCGGAGCTGAAACAGCTCGAGCAGCAGGCCAAGGCGGTGCAGCGCGCGGAACGGGTCGACCAGACCCACCAGCGGACGCTGGAGAAGCAGGCCAAGCAGGACGCCTCGGACAACCGCGAAGGCGAATACCTGTCGAAGCTGCACAGCGGCGTTCCCGAGGACGTCAAGCAGGTCAGCGCCAAGGCGATCGCCAACGACCTGACGCTGACCCGCGAGGCGCGCGAGCGCATGATCGGCATCGTCGAGCGGGAGACCAAGCCGGCAACCGCGGCCAAGATCTCGAACGCTACGGCCACCGACCTGATCTCCCGCATCCGCGCGCAGGAGGGCGACCCGACCCGGATCACCGACCTGAACCCGGTGTATCAGGCCTATGAGCAGGGCAAGCTGACCAAGGACGACCTGAAGTTTGTGCGCGACGAGTTCACGAACATCCGGACGCCCGACGGCGCCGCGCTCGGCGCGCAGCAGGAGGAGTTCATCAAATCGGTGAAGCCGCTGCTCGACAAGTCGAATCCGCTGATGGGCAAGATCGACCAGACCGGCCCGCAGCAGGTCTACCAGTTCACGATGGATCTGCGGAAGAAGGTCGATGAATACCGCAAGGCCGGCAAGGACCCGCGTGATCTTATGGACCCGAGCAAGCCCGACTACATGGGCGGCCCGGCTGCGCTGTCGCGCTACCAGAAGTCTCTGCAACAGTCGCAGAAGGACACAGCCAAGTCCCTCATCAGCGGCAGCGGTTTCCCGGCCGGCGACACCATCACCGGCACCACAGTCGAAAACCTGCCGCCGGTACCGCAGCGAAACCCGGGTGAGGCGCCCGACGCATATCTGAAGCGACTAGGGTACAAAACTGGCACGGGATCGAAGGACACCAACACCGGCGTCACGTCTGAAAATGCGCCGCCGGCAACGCCTTCCGAGCGTACACCGGGCAACACCTATGACACACCGCGCGGCCCGATGAAGTGGACTGGCACCGGCTGGGTGAAACCCGACGTTCCGGCGGCACCGGAAAAGGGGACCATCAAGGACGGCTATGAATTCCTCGGCGGAAGTCCGGGCGACGCGCGCAACTGGCGGAAGGTTGGCGCCTAAGCGCGGAAGTGCCAAAGTTGGATGAAACAGCGGCCACGTCAGAAACGCGGAGACACTTCTTATCCTCAAATTAACCATTTCTACAGAACATGCTGCTTGGGTGATCGAAAGGACATCAGATGCGTCTCCCAAGCCAATATTTCGCCTCTTCCAACTACCCAAGCTTTGACCCGCAAGGCTCGCCTAATGCCGACGACGCGAAGCGCGAATGGCTTTCTGGTGCTTCTCACGACCATTCCTACCCCGTCGAAGCTCGGGGAAAGCCCCCCACCAAGCACTGAACCTTAGCCTGGTTGATCGTCCTCTCGCTGTCGCACTGGCCAAGCTGGACATAGTTGGCCAAGATCAGCCGCGCTTTCCGATCGCGTAAAGCGTCAGTCCTTCATCCGAGAGCGTCATCTGTCCCTCACCAGTTTGTAGCTGTTACGCCATTTCGGATCCGTCCTCGCGGACCGATAGACCGGCGGCACTTTTAATCTTTCTGCACAGACGCTCGGCTTCGGCAGCTGCTTGTTTTTAGTCGTAGCTTCTTTCCAGGAGTTTGCGGAGAGTTATCAACCTCCTTCAAACGTCATCAACGTGCGTACCGGCACTTTCATGGCGCGTAGTTTCGCCGCACCGCCGAGGTCCGGCAGGTCAATAATGAAACACGCCGCCATCACCTCAGCGCCGATCTGCCGCATCAGTTTCACCGCGCCTTCGGCGGTGCCTCCGGTTGCGATCAAATCGTCGACCAGGATAACGCGCTCGCCCGGCTTGATGGCGTCGGCATGCACTTCCATCTCGTCGAGGCCGTACTCCAACGAGTAGGCGATGCTGACCGTAGTGTGCGGCAATTTCCCCTTTTTGCGGATCGGCACGAAGCCGGCCGACAATTGGTGGGCCACCGCGCCGCCGATGATGAAGCCGCGCGCTTCCATGCCGGCAACCTTGTCGATCTTCAGCCCGGCCCACGGCTGCACCAGCTCATCGACGGCACGGCGGAACGAGCGGGCGTCGCCGAGCAGCGTGGTGATATCGCGAAATAGGATCCCCGGCTTGGGATAATCGGGAATCGTGCGCACGGAGGCCTTCAGATCGTATCTAATTTCAGATGTCATCAGTAACTTCCGGAAAATGGGGTGGAATGTTCAGCATCACCGCGTCCCAGCCGCGGTGGAAGGAAGGCTTCGATCATAGAAAACATGTTGGGTTTCGTCTCGCGGGTGCCGCTCATATTTCGATCCACAGTCCACTTGGCCGGGCGCGTAGCGATCGTCAAAGACACACCTGGTCGGCTGATGATCTTCAAGATCGGCATCGAGGCGTTGATGTAGTCGCGGGCCGGAGTTCAGGTGTCCGCGTCAGAGCAAGTGCTTCACCGCGTCCCAGAATAGCTCTTGTCCATCCGCTACGTTCGCCGTCCAGTGTTCAGCCGCAAAATCATTGGCATCGTCGGTGATGAACTTGAAGGCGCGCCAGGGAATGGTTTGGCGCTGGCAGACCTGGGCTATGGCGAACAATTCCATGTCGACGATGTCGATATCATTGGCAATCAGCCACGGATCGACCGAAGTGACAAAACTATCGCCGCTGCCGCAGATGATGCCGTTCTGTCCCGACGACAAGCGGTCGAGCTCCGGCGAGTAAGGCGTGCTGCCGCGTGGCGCTAGCGGCTCGGCGATCATGTCGCGCTGCAGGACATGGCCGACTTCGACCAATCCGCGCAGTTTTGCGTTGATCTTTCCGGCAGTGCCATAGTTGATCACCAGTGCTGGCTGGTGCGCTTGCACCGCCAGCAACGTGGCGATGGTAGTGTTGATCTTGCCGACGCCGGTGAACACCACCTCTACGCCCTGAGGGGCGCGGGCGGTGTCGAGTTCGCTGGCTAGCGCGGTGAGAACCAGAAATTTCTTGCTCATGCAGAATACCAATTAAGGACGGCGCGACAATTGATGTTCGGTCGTCGGACATCGACTACCGCCTCTTTAGCGGGTAGGTGGCGGGCGAGCAATCTCGGCTCGGTCCGTTGCGCCGGTTTGAGCAGATGAACTCTATTGCTGTCTATGAGCAATGAAAACGTCGGATTTACACCGATCCTCCTGGACCCCGGCATCTCAATGCAAAGGTTCGACGTTGCGTCGCAGATGGCCCTGCTGTCTGCACCGTTCTCCCGGAAAGCGGACACGCGGACACCAATCCCTATCCATGGTGTCCGGCGATCTTTGATCACCCGATCCGCGTCAGGGCCCTTCCAGGCCGGGCGCCATGGAGACCATCATGTCCGACGCAGTGCCCGCCCATCAAACCACCGAGACCAAGAGCCGGTCGCGCGCAACCGTGGTCGCTGAAAGCGAAGGCGTCCCCTCAAGGCCGCGGCCGATATCAGCAAAGGTCCGGCGCGCGATCCAAGCCATGGTGCGCGGCAACGCTAAAACGATCACCGATGCTGCTGCAGGGGCCGGCCTGAGCCGCGAGCACCTGTCCCGCGAACTGAGCAAGCCGCACATCGCGGAATTTCTGCACCAGGGCGTCAAACGGTCGCTAGCCGTAGTCAGCGCCCGCGCCGGTGCCGTGAAGGTCGAACTGCTAGACAGCGACAATGCGATGGTGCGAGATCGGGCATCGTCGTTCGTCTTGGGGCTCGCCGGCATCAAGCCCGATTCGGCGCCGATGGCGACGAGCGAGCAATCGGCGGGGGGGGCGTGATCCAGATCATCGGGCAGACTGTTAGCGCTATGGATAGCGTCGGCGGACCGCTGATCAACATCCAGCCCGATCGCGCCGAAATCATTCCAGTCGACTTTTAATTTCGGTTGCGTTGTGCGCTGGCGGAAAACAGTTTCCCGACATTCCGGGGCGTGCGCATTCGATCCGCGGCGTTTTCTCGCGCCCTTGCGTCACTCCCCGTAGAGATGCCGCGACTTCAGAAACTGCAGGGTTTGCTCCGCCCTGGCGCGGTCCGGATAAACGTAGTGCATCATGTCCGGGGTCCATTGGCCGGCGCTGAACCTGCTCCAGGCGTCTCTGTACCGTCCGACTTCCGCCACGGCTGCCCGTCCGACCAGGACCTGCTGCACTAGCAGGCCCGTTGCGATCAGCATGATCGCCGCTTTTGCCGCAGCCGCGCGACGTCCCTCAAGCACCCGGCCCAGCCACCTTAGCGACGCCAGCAGGATGCCGGCATCGGCGAGGGCCACGATCATTCCGTAGCGGATCGGAATTTCGCGATCCGGCGCCATGTTCCACCGCGCCACCGCAGCGGCGGCGGCCACCAGCAACGCGAACTGAATCATCCCCAGCCCGACGCGCTCAAAGCTAGGCTTTACCCGGCCAGAAAATGCATCGCTGACTACCAGCCAGCAGCCCGTGGCCGCGACGGCCACACCGATGACCCGGCCCGGCCAGACCAGCGCCGTGGCGTGCGACCATGGCAAGCCGAGGAAGCGGACGACGAAATCGAGCATTGCCAACAGGCGCGATGGCGCCAGCGATAGCAGTCCGTCATGCGGGAGCAGGCCTCTGAGATAGACGGCCCACATCGCGACGCCGGCAATCGCCAGCAAGGTGATCTGAACGCTTCTCGCGCCCGATCGCCAGGCAAAGAAGACCAGAACCGGCCATACGAATAGGCCTCCTGCGACGCCAAATCCGGCGACGAGCGCGGCGATCAGCGCCGCCACCTGCCTGAGGCGGCTGTCGTTGTCCCACAGCAGCAGAGCGAACACGGCGAAGGTGGTGCTGTGCACGAACCCGCCCATCAGCGGCATGCTACACATCACCACCAGATTGGCCGGCAACAGGGTGAAAACCAGCAACGCGATTGCGATCGTTCTGAACGGCGGCGCAATATTACTGCGCCAGATTTGCCGGGCGATTCCGGAAACCATGGCCAGCAGCAGAATCGTTCGCACGATCACGAAGGGCAGGCCGGTGCCCCGAAACAGGCCGATGTCGATGCCGATTAGCAACCGGTCCGCGGCGATGCGGTGCTCGTTATGCGGCGCCCAGAGGTAAGCGGGCCAGTCGCCCGGGCCGTCGCCATATTGCATGATCCAATCGAGGAAATCGTATCCGGACATCTGGCCTGCCGTGTCCCAGATGAAATAGCCGAAAAGGGCGGCGTAGAGCACGGCTAGCAACGCGACGATCGCTGGAAACGGCGGCAAAGCCATTCGTTTTGCTACCGGCGCAGACGTATTTAGGGAAGACATTATTGGCTTTCGGATAGGGAGGCCGCGCGACGCCATCCGGCTTGGCTTTCAGGCAGCCGGCGCGCGGCCGGCGATTTTGGGGCATGCAAAGCAAAGCGGTCATATTGTGCCAGCGGAACCATCCATCGCATAGGTCTGATGAGAGGCCGATCAGCGCTCGCCGTGCATGGTGGGACACTTTTCGGGTGAGCTGTCCTCTTACCTGTCCAGGAACGGGGCGGGGAATTGGTAATTGAAAAATAACCAAATCAGTGATGGAATGTCCGTGGGTGTGAGAACCCGGACCCGAAATAGGCAGGTCACCGATTGGCGTCGGAAGACTGCCGATGCGCACATAGGATACCTTGGCGGGTGTCCTAAAGCGCTCAGGAGCGCTTGGCGGCGCGCCTTAACCTGGCAATTATGCCGGGGGCGGTGCGCTATGTCCAGAGGGCGACCTTAAAAGCGCGCCGACTTGTCTTTCGGGCAAGTTCTCACCCCCCGGCTGCCGGCCCGTTGCCGGTAACGGCTGTGAGAAGCCAGACCCGAAAGCAACCACCATGAAGATCACCACGGAACGCCCAGCGCAGCCCGCTGGCGCAACGACCACCCGGACCACTGCCACTGTCATCCAGCTGCGCCGGTCAACGCCACAGCCCGCCCGTGAGTCGTTGGCAGCGGGCGAGTGCACAATCGTCAGTTTTCCCGGCGCCGGCGCCGCCAGGTCGCGGCCCAGCACCGCCAGCACCGAGGCGCCGCCCTTGACTGTCACCGCAGCAAACTTGCGCCTCCGGAACGAGCGCCGGGAGGCGTGGCGAATGGCTGAACGGGCGGTCAATTATTGGAAGGCTCGGCGGGATCTTCAATGCGCCGTGGCATGCGCGCAAACAGTTGGCATCGCGGAAGGACAATTGCAGCCTCCCACCGACCATGATGAACATTGGGACCTAGTCAAAAAGTGGCGCGCCGCTCTTGCCCGCCAGCTTCTCACCCCCGCCCCGGACCTCGCGGCGGTCCGGTGGAAGCAGGCGTTTCTGAACAGCAGTGAGGCTGTTCATAACGGCGTGAAAACCAGTCAGGTCGAGCGATCAATCGCCGACGACATAGCGTTCCTCGCCGCTCACCCATTCCGAAAAGGGGGGCGAAAGGCACCTTCGGCATTTTGAGACCGGGAGGGCAACAAGTGGCGCGGGGCTTCGGTCCCGCGTCTCGGGCGGTCATATGGTTCGTTCAACAAGCGTATCGACGAACACTATACTGCCGTCTGAATTTGGAGCGACCAACGCGGCTCTGGTCATTTGAGCGGCTGCAAACGTTTCTTTGTTGCCATATCCGCGACCTCCATTCACGGGCGGCAATTTCGCGGGAGGGGCGTAACAGTAGGTAACCCAAAGCGGGCGACCATCCACCATCTTCGCGGAGAACAGCAGAGACGTTTCGACGTCGGAAAAGACATAAAATTCCGGAGGAGATTGCGCCGATCCCGTGATCAATGTCACGATCAAGCATTTGTCTGGGTCCGGCGGCGGCAGTAGTTGGACGTCTTTCGCAACTGGAATCGGCGTTGGATTTAAGCCTGATCCCAGAATCATGATCCGACATTCAAGGGTTCTTCCCATGCCAAGATCGCAGCCGTTCCATGTCATTTCTTCGCGTATTCGATTGTCGGCACGAAGCGCGTCGGCAATCGCCCCCCTGGCTTCTCGATCAAAACGGTAGTGACGTTTCCATGTTGGCCTATTCGCCTGTGGACAGTGGATTGAAGCTTTTACTTCTCCGGTACGTCCAACGCTGATGTACAAGTCGGGCTTTTTGCGACTGAGCGTTACTTGCCAGACTCCCGTCAGCGCCCCGCGAGATGTGCCCGCTGCAAATTTACAAAAAGACTGCGGTTTGGGTGCTACTGCATTTTGCATTGAAAATTTCCGGGCGTCGCGTCAGGCGCGGTGCACCACACCACCTCGCCCCTCCATCGGTCCAGCAGAACAGTGCCGCCACCGAATCCCGACACGCTCCAGCGAGAGGGGAGGGCGATCGAGGCGCCGATGATCAGGGCGCCGGCGAGAATCGCGGTGGGAATGCTCATGGTCCCTCTGCTCCTGAAAGTCGCCTGATCTAACACCACGGCGCGGGCTTCTGCCCCGCGTCAATCTCGCAGGCTGGTCGCGTCGCCCGGCGGTGTCGCGGGCCTACGCCTTCGGCTTCTTCTTCACTGCGGCCTTCCGCTCCTTGAGGGCCTTTTCGAGTTCTAGCGCATCGTCATCGGTGAGAGTCCCGACCCATCGCCGCATCGCGTCCGAATCATGCGCGGGGTCCGAGATTGTCTTAGGAGTTGATGACCCTTGCATCAGTTGATGGATTTCGGAGGCGTATTGCGGGCAGGAGGCGGTCATGGCCCCAATTTTCCGCGGGTCGGCCAGCATCGCCTTAGCATATTGCCTCACCGCTCGTTCGGCTGCGTCAATGAGGTCGAAGTTACCCGTATTGGCGACAGCGCGTTGAGCACCCTTTGCCTGCTGCCAGCCCATGCAATACGGGCTCATGCCTTGTCGTATGGCCATTGCCACTCCCTAAGCGTTCGTCATCTTTTTTTGAACAGCTAGATGATCGTAAAATTTCCCTCGCGGCGGCCGGCCTTCCAGAGCCGATACCCGTAAAGCCACCAAATAATCGTGAGGGTTGCTGCCATCCATATCGGCTACCACGGACGGCCAAAGCGCGCCAGATGGGGACAAAGTTTTGTCCGCTTCCCATGCGGTAACCGATCCTAATTTTGGGAAGCAATTCTTGTTCTAAGTATCTGTCTTTATTGCAATTACTTCTCTAAAATTACCTCTTGCCATGTGTCCGGCTATCACATGGCAGTGGTCGCCGGCGTGGTGTTCTTCGCGGTGCGCGCGCTGCTGGCGCTGGTCCCGGTCTTGACCGTGACGTTCCCGATCAAGAAATGGTCGGCCGCCGCAGCACTCGCCGCCGCCTTGTTTTATCTCTTGCTGTCCGGCGCGGAAGTGGCGACGCAACGCTCGTTCTTCATGACGGCGGTGGTGCTGATCGCCGTCATGGTGGATCGCCGCGCGATCACCTTTCGCACCCTGGCGGTGGCGGCGATGATCGTGCTCGCTTTGGCGCCGGAAGCGCTGGTGCATCCGAGTTTCCAGATGTCGTTCGCAGCGACGCTCGGACTGGTGGCGCTGGTGCAGGTCGGCATGCCCTTGCTGTTCGCGACGCCTGAGCATTCGCGCACCGCGCGCGCGGCGCTGTGGGGCGGCCGCGAGATCGTCATGCTGACGTTGGCCTCGCTGATCGCCGGGCTCGCCACCACGCCCTATGCGGCGTTTCACTTCCACCGCATCACGCCTTACGGCGTCGTCGCCAACCTGCTGGCGATGCCGGTGGTCTCTGCACTGGTGATGCCGGCGGGGCTGCTGGGGCTTGCGGCCATGCCGTTCGGGCTCGACGGCGTGTTCTGGCGGCTGATGGATGTCGGCATCCAGTGGATGATCGTGGTGACGCAATGGGTCGCCGCCTTGCCCGGTGCGATCGGCCGCGTGCCTGCGTTCGGCACAGGGCCGCTGCTCGCGGCGACCATCGGCATCGTGCTGCTCGGGCTGTTGCGCACGCCGCTGCGCTGGATCGGCGCCGGCTTTGTCACGGTGTCGATTGTGTGGGCCGCGATGGTGACGCAACCCGATGTGTTGATATCAGGCGATGGCCACAGCGTTGCGGTGCGCGGCAAAGACGGGCGGCTGCATGTGATGCGCAGCGCCCGGGATTCGTTTCTGCTGAAGGAATGGCTGGCGGCCGACGCCGATTCGCGATTGCCGAGCGATCCGGCGCTTGGCGCCGGTGTCGCCTGCGATGACGCGGGCTGCGTGGCGGCACTTGCCGACGGCGCGCTGGTGACGCTGGCGCTGCAGCCGCAGGCCTTTGCCGATGACTGCGCGCGGGCGGCGCTCATCGTCACCGCAAGACAGCCGCCGAGGGATTGTGCGGCACTCGTGATTGACCGCGACCGGTTGCAGAAAAGCGGTGCGACGGCGTTGCGGCAAACCGGCGGCGGTTTTGTGATCGAGGCAATCAGGCCGAAAGGGCTGGACCGGCCATGGGCACCGGCGGCACCGGATCTCGCCGAGGCCGTCAGCGGCG
>DATCUS010000279.1:0-30129 GCA_036561845.1 Tardiphaga sp.
CGGCCTGCACGACGGGCGGCACGCTGGAGCCGGTGCGCTGTGGCTCCGACGAATGGCGTGTGCAGAACGGCCGCGCTGCCCATGGCGGCCTGGTGGCTGCCGAACTCGCCGCGCGCGGCGTGCAGGGCGCGCCCGATGCCCTGGAAGGACCCAAGGGCCTGCTGCGTTCGCTCGCCGGGCTTGATCGCACGCCCGACGAATGGCTGGGAGTGCCGGACCCCGAAACCATGATCGGCATCATGGCGAAGCCGTTTGCGACGCTCGGCGACAACATGTCCGCGGTGATGGCGGCCTGGCTGTTGCACCGCGACGGCGTCGACCTGTCGCGAGCCAAGCGGTTGACGGTCACGATCTGGCGTCCCTACACGGAATATCCCGGCACGTCGTTCAAGGGGCCGTTCGAGCGCATCGTCCAGACCCAGGCGAGCACGGCCTTCGCCGTCGCCGCCATGCTGCGCTACGGGCGGCTAGGCTACGATATGGGCATTGGGCATCGCCAGGATCCACAGATCATGGCGCTGGTCGAAAAGACCACGGTGCTGCCCGATGACATCGGCACGCATCTCGACGCCACCGTCGAGGTCGAGATGGACGACGGCGCGTTGCATCGCCGCACTGCGCGCGAGGCGCCAAGCTCCATGGTTTTCCAGGACGAGGCGCGCGCCACAGAGGTGTTCGAAGAACGTCTGGTGGGTGCCGGACATCCCGCCGGCAAGGCGAGCCAGCTGGCGGCAGAGATTTTCGCCTCGGCGCGTAGCGGTGGACCGATGCCGATCCGCACCGTGCTGGACCGTATTTCGCATTTCCATGGAGACAACACATGAAGCTCGGACTTGAAGGCAGGACGGCCATCGTCACCGGCGGCAGCAAGGGCATCGGCCTCGAAACCGTGCGCCTGCTGGCGGAGGAGGGCGTCAAGGTGCTGGTGTGCTCGCGCCGCGAAGACGCGCTCGCCGAGTGCCGCGCGGACGTCGAAAAGACCACAGGTGTCACGGTCGAAACGCATTCGCTCGACGTCACCGATCTCAGGCAGATCGAGCTGTTGCCCGATATCGCGCGCGAGCGCCTTGGCCGCATCGACATTCTCGTCAACAATGCCGGCACCGGCACTTACAAGCCGTTCCTCGACGTCACAGACGACGAACTGCAGTACGGCATGGCGATCAACTTCTTCGCCCAGTTCCGCATCTGCCAGCGGATCATTCCGACCATGGTCAAGCAGAACGGCGGCAGCATCGTCAATGTATCCGGCGAGACCGGGATCATGGTGACGATGCCGCCGTTCCTGTCGTCCTGCACCGGTCCGGCGAAGTCGGCCGAGATCCGCTTTTCCAAGATCCTCGCCAATGAATTCGGGCCGCACAACATCCGCGTCAACTGCGTCATTCCCGGCTTCGTCAACACGCCGGAGCGTTTCGCCAAGTGGGAGCGCGAGCTCGCCAAGCGCGATCTTAACGAGGACGAGGCGGAAGCGGAGCGCACGCGGTGGTCGGAAAACAACTCCATGCGCAACACCCGCTGGGGCACGCCACAGGAACTCGCCAACCTCATCGTGTTCGCACTGTCGGACCGCGCGAGCTTCGTCAACGGTGCGGTCCTCGTCGCCGACAACGCGATGGACAAATCCTAGGCTGCGTCGAGAGGCGCCGCTGAGGAGAAGATCAAGGGACTGTGGCGTGCACGGCGATGTCCGCATCGCCGGCCGGGAGAATGGAATGACCGATATCGACAAGCCGCTTGCTGGGATCACCGTGGTTGAACTCGGCCACAGTGTGGCAGCTCCTTATGCCGGGCTGATCCTGGCGGACCTCGGCGCCCGCGTGATCAAGGTGGAAAATCCGAAGACCGGCGACTACGCGCGCGGCTGGGGGCCGCCGTTCTTCAAGGACACGGCCAGCGTGTTCCACAGCCTCAACCGCGGCAAGGAAGGCATCACGGTCGATTTCGGCAATGCGCGCGATTGTGAAAACCTGAAATCCCTGATCCTGGCGGAGGCCGATGCGGTCATCCAGAACCTGCGGCCCGGGATTCTGGATAAGTTTGGTCTCACCGCTGAGGCATTGCGGGGCGAAAAGCCCGCGCTGATTTGGTGCGACATAGGCGCCTTCGGCAATATGGGGCCGCTGGCGAGCAAGCCGGGCTACGATCCCTTGGCCCAGGCCAGCACCGGCATCATGAGTGTGACCGGGGAGGGCGGACGGCCGCCTGTGCGTGTGGGGGTCTCGCTCGTCGACATGGGCTCCGGCATGTGGTCGGTGATCGGCTTGCTCGCCGCCTTGGTCGCCCGCGGCAAGAATGGCGAGGGACGAACCGTCGCCACCTCGCTCTACGAGACCGGGCTGGCCTGGATGACCGTGCCGCTGGCCGGCCACGCGGCCTCCGGTGAGGTGCGCAAGCCTTATGGCTCCGGCACGGCGGAGATTGTGCCCTATCAGGCCTTCGAGGCAGGCGACGGCTGGTTGATGGTTGCTGCCGGCAACGACAACCTGTTCCGCAAGTTGTGCGGCGCTCTCGGCCTCGACGCGCTCGCCCGCGATCCGGATTTCGCCACCAATGCGGGAAGGGTCGGTCATCGCGAGCGCCTGATCCCGCAGATCGAAACGGCTGTTCGCCGGCATTCCGTGGATGCTCTTGGCGCCATTCTTGATTGCGCCGGCGTTCCCAATGCACCGCTGCTCACCACCGACCAGGTCGCCGTCCATGCGCAGACCCGCGCGCTCGAAATGACGGTGCGTTGTTCGGAGGATGACATCGATCTTGTCGGCATCCCGCTTTCGTTCGACGGCGCACGGCCGCGGGCACGCACGCCGGCCCCTGCGCTCGGCCAGCACAATGCCATCCTGCAAACCACCGGCGGCAAGGAAAAAGTCCATGCAGAGTGAATTCGAGACCATCGCGGTGGAACGGCGCGACGGCCATATCCTGCTAGTCACGCTGAACCGCCCGGAGGCCTCCAACGCGCTGAACACGCAGATGGGCCTCGATCTGGTGGCACTGTTCGAGCCGCTGATGACCGATCTCGAGGGCTTGCGGGCGGTGATCCTGACCGGGCAGGGGACCAAGGCATTTTGCGCCGGCGGCGATCTCAAGCAGCGCAACGGCATGACCGACGACGCCTGGCAGGCGCAGCACCTGGTGTTCGAGCGCATGCTCCGCGCCATTCTGGCCTGTCCGATTCCGGTGATCGCGGCCGTCAACGGCGCCGCCTATGGCGGCGGCTGCGAGATCGCGTCCGCCACCGATTTCGTCTACGCATCGAGCAATGCCCGTTTTGCGCTGACGGAAGTGACCCTCGGCATCATGCCGGGCGGCGGAGGTACGCAGAACCTGCCGCGGGCCGTCGGCGAGCGCCGCGCCAAGGAACTGATCCTGTCCGGCCTGCCGTTCTCGGCGGAAGAGGCGGAGCGCTGGGGGCTGGTCAACCGCGTGCTGCCGCCGGAGCAACTGCTGGACGCCACGCTGGCCATCGCCGCGCGCATCGCCGGCAACGGCCCGATCTCGGTCAGGCAGGCCAAGCAGGCCATCCACCGCGGTCTGCAGATGTCGCTCTCCGACGGCCTCGCTTTCGAAATCGAAGCTTACAACCGGCTGGTTCCGACGGCGGACCGCCGCGAGGGCGTGCTCGCCTTCAACGAACGCCGCAAAGCCGATTTCCAAGGCAAATAGAGGAGCGCAACATGCGCGAGAAAGCTTACGTACGTGAAGTCGGTCCCCGCGACGGCATCCAAATGGTCAAGACCATCCTGCCGATTTCGCAAAAGCTCGCCTGGTGCCGCGGCGCGGTGCGAGCCGGCATCCGCGATATCGAGGTGACATCCTTCGTACCACCCAAGGTGATTCCGCAATTTGCCGACGCTGAAGACGTCGCCAGGGGCGCCTTGACGATTGAAGGCCTGCGGTCTTCGGTTCTGGTGCCCAATCTGCGCGGCGCCGAACGCGCCTTCGCCCTCGACCTGCCGCTGGTGAACTACGTTCTGTCGGCGAGCGAGGAGCACAATCTCGCCAACGTGCGCCGCAGCACCGAGGAGTCGCTTGAGGACTTTGCCCGCATCGCAGCCGTGCGCGACCAGCGTCCCGGCAAGCGTGTCGCCCTCGGCGCCGGAATCGCCACCGCGTTCGGCTGCACCATTTCGGGGGCGGTGTCGGAAGCAAGGGTGGTGGAGATTGCCGTGCGGCTTGCCGGGATGGGAGCGGACGAGATCATCGTCGCCGATACGGTGGGATATGGGGATCCCGGCCAGGTTCGCCGGCTGATGAGCAATGTAATCGCCGCTGTCAAACCGCTCCCGGTTCTCTGCCACTTCCACGACACCCGCGGTCTCGGCCTCGCCAATGTCACGGCTGCGCTCGAAGCGGGCGTGCGCGGCTTCGATGCCTCGCTTGCCGGTCTAGGCGGCTGCCCGTTCGCGCCGGGCGCCACCGGCAATATCGACACCGAGGACACCGTGTTCCTGCTCGAGCAGCTCGGCTTCGACACCGGCGCCGACGTCGAGCAACTGGTCGCGCTGCGGCGTGAGGTCGAGACATGGCTGCCCGGCGAGCGCTTTTCCGGCGCCATCGCGCGCGCCGGGCTCCCGAAGACCTATCGCACGCCCGCAAAGGCCGCTGCCTGAAAGGATATCCCGATGAACTATCATGATACCACCACCGAAGCCGCCGAGGTGACTGTCGTCCTCGGAGAGGACTTTCACGAGCTGCGCGACTCGGTTCGGCGCATCTGTCAGAAATTTCCCGGCGAATACTGGCGGGCGCTCGATGACTGCAGCGGCTATCCCACCGAGTTCGTCGCTGCGCTGACCGAGGCCGGCTTTTTGGGGGCGCTGATTCCGGAGGAGTACGGCGGCTCGGGCCTGCCGCTCCGCGCGGCTGCGGTGATTCTGGAGGAGATCAATGCCAACGGCTGCAGCGCCAGCCCGGCGCATGCCCAGATGTACATCATGGGCACGCTGCTCCGCCACGGCAGCGAAGACCAGAAGCGCTCTTATCTTCCTGAGATCGCCTCAGGACGGCTGCGGCTGCAGGCGTTCGGCGTGACCGAGCCCAACACCGGCTCCGATACCACCCAGCTCAAGACCCGCGCCGAACGCCACGGCGATCACTATATCATCAACGGCCAGAAGGTCTGGACGTCACGCGCCCTGCACTCCGACCTGATGCTGCTGCTGGCACGCACCACACCAATCGATCAGGTCAAGCGCCGCACCGACGGGCTTTCCGTGTTCCTCATCGACTTGCGCGAGGCCAAGGAGCACGGCGTCGAAATCCGCCCGATCAAGGCGATGATCAATCACAACACCACCGAGGTGTTCATCGAGAACCTGAAAGTGCCAGTGGCGAATCTGATCGGCGAGGAAGGTCAGGGCTTTCGCTACATTCTCGACGGCATGAACGCCGAGCGCATCCTGGTCGCCTCCGAATGCGTCGGCGACGGCCGCTGGCTGCTCAACAAGGGCGTCGCCTATGCCAATGAGCGGCGGGTGTTCGGCCGGCCGATTGGACAGAACCAGGGCATCCAGTTTCCGCTGGCGCGTGCCTATGCCGAACTCGAAGCGGCCGACATGATGTGCCGGCGCGCGGCCGCGCTGTTCCAGGCCGGACTGCCCTGTGGTCCCGACGCCAATATCGCCAAGCTGCTGGCGTCCGAGGCCACCTGGAAAGCGGCCGACACCACCTTCCAGACCCACGGCGGCTTCGCCTTTGCGCAGGAATACGACGTCGAGCGCAAATGGCGCGAGGTGCGCATCTATCAGACGGCTCCGATCTCGACCAACATGGTGCTCGCTTATGTCGCGCAGCACGTGCTCGGTCTTCCCCGTTCCTACTAGGGAGGCAACTATGCTCGATATCACCCGGCAAACTGCAAACTTCGTTGCGAACTTCAATCCCGCCGATCTGCCTGACCGGTCGAAGGAGGCCGCGCGCACCGGCATCATCGACTGCGTCGGCGTGATGATCGCCGGCGCGGCGGAGCATCCGGTGCGCATCGTGTCCGCCATGCTGGCGGCGTCCACCCAGAATGACGGCGCGCCCGAGATTCCCTCCGGCCGTAACCTCAGCGCGTCCGATGCGGCCCTGGTGAACGGCGTCGCCGCACACGTGCTCGACTATGACGATGTCGCTCTCGCCGGTCATCCGAGCGCCGTGCTGGTACCCGCAATTCTCGCAGAAGGCTGGTCGCTCGACGCCAGCGGCTCCGATGCCGTGGCCGCCTATGCGGCGGGCTATGAAGTCTGGGCGCAGGTCGCCGCACTCGAACCCGGCCACTATCACGATCGTGGCTTCCATCCGACGGCGGTGATGGGCGCGCTTGCCACTGCTGCGGCATGCGCCCGGCTGCGCAGGCTCGATCCAGAGAAGACCGCCCACGCAATCGGAATAGCAGCATCTCTTGCCTCAGGTCTCGTCGCCAATTTCGGCACGATGACGAAATCACTACATGCCGGCCGCACTGCGCAATCGGGTGTGCTTGCCGCCCGTCTTGCCGATCAGGGGTTTACGGCGTCGCTCGACGTCTTGGAACATCAGACCGGCTTCTTGCGCGCACACTCGCCCTCCGGCGCCCCGAACATCGAGAACGCGACGATCGATATCGGCGCCAACTGGCGGCTGGCAAATCTCGGGGTCAACGTGAAGCGCTATCCGACCTGCTATGCCACGCACCGCTCGATCGACGGCATGCTAGGGCTGGTGCGCGATCACGGCCTGAACCCCGACGATGTCAGGGAAATTCGCGTCCACACCGGCGTCACGCAGAAACTGATGCTCCGCAACAGTAATCCGCAGACCGGGTTGGAAGCCAAGTTCAGCATGGAGTTCGCGATGGCCGCCGCCCTCGTCGCCGGGAGGGTAGGACTTTCCGAACTTACCGATGAATTCGTGACCCGATCGGACGTCAGCGCCGCGGTGGCCAAGGTTCGCTGCACCACGACCGACGAGATCATGCCTGGCGACCAGCCGTTTGCACCCACCGACCAAGTAAGCGTTGTCCTGGAATCGGGCGAGGTCCTGAACCACGTGCCGATCGCTCACGCAAAGGGCAGTTGGCAATTGCCACTTTCGCGCGACGAATTGAAGGACAAGTTCATGGATTGCACCATGCGCGTTCTGAGCCAGGTGCGTGCGGAAGCGCTGTTCGACCAGCTTTGGGATCTGGAACAAGTGGAGTCGATCCGCTCGCTGCGCGTGACGGCGGACCGGACGGACGCATGACAGCGGCAGTCGCGGGCAAGGAATCGCCGATTCGCATCTGGCATCAATCGGTCAACGAACTCGATCATTTCGCCGTCTACAAGCATGCGCTGGAGATCCATGCGGTTGAGGTGCTTGGTGGCGACGCCGACGTCGTTGTCCACGGACTTTCAGCGGGCACCTATGGCGGTGCCTCGGCGACGGCCGTCCTCGGCAATGCCTACGCTTATCACCGGGCGCTCACCCAGGTGATCGACAATGCCATCGCTGCCGAGCGCCAGGGTTACGATGCGTTTGTGATCGGTTCGTTCAGCGAACCGTTCCTGCGCGAGATCCGGTCGGCTGTCGACATCCCGGTGGCCTCGCTGACCGAGAGCGGGCTGTTGGTCGGCTGCTCGCTGGGGCGCTACGTGGCGCTGATCTCGAATGCGCCGGCGGTGCAATGGATGACCAAGGTTGCCGTGGACAAGCACGGGCTCGGCGCCCGTGTGCTGGAGGTGGCGTCCATCGAGCCGGCGCTTGACGAGCCGGCACTGGCGCGCGCTTACGCGGATCCGGCGCCTGTGGTTGCCAGCTTTACGGCGGTGGCTGAACGCCTTGTGGCACGCGGCGCCGATGTGATCATCCCAGCTGAGGGCGTGCTCGCCGAGTTGCTGGTGCGTCATGGCGTTCGCGCAATTGCCGGCGCGCCCGTGATGGACGTGTTCGCCGTGACATGGGCCTATGCGCTGATGCAGATCAGGCTTTGGTCCAAGACAGGACTTCGTGTCGGCCGCAGCTGGCACCACAGAAGAGACGACCCCGCGATCGTTGCGCGCTTTTTTGAGGAGACTGCCCGATGAGCAATTCGCCCCGGACGCAAGTGGATGGCGTCTACCATCGCAAACTCGGCGCTGTGCTCGTCACCGGTCTGAGCGACGGCTATGTCGACATGGGATACGGAATCTTTCGCAACATCCCCGAAGAGGAAACCAAGGAGATTCTGGCGCGCGATCACCGCACGTCGCCGCCACGCATTTCGGTCAACGCCTTCGCCTTGCGTATGGACGGCAAGACCTATCTGATTGATTGTGGTTCCGCCGACATCATGGGGCCGACCTGCGGTCGCCTGCCGACCAACTTGGCCGCGGCAGGTATCGATCCCGCATCTGTGGACGGCGTGTTGCTGACCCACGTTCACCCCGACCACTCCAACGGGTTGACGGATGTAGCAACCGGCAGCCGGCTGTTTCCCAATGCCGAAGTCATAGTCCATGAAAACGAGATCAACCACTGGTTCAACGACGAACTGATGGCCAAGGCGGCCGAGCGTCCCCGCCGGCGCTACTTCGAAGCCGGCCGCACCCAGCTGTCGCCCTACATGGCGGCTGATCGGGTCCGCACCTTCAAGAACGGCGAGATACTTCCCGGCATTACAGCGATTCCCATCGCCGGCCACACGCCTGGCCATACGGCTTACGTCATTTCCTCGCAGGGCCAGTCGATCATTGTCTGGGGGGACACTGTGCATGTGCCCGAGATCCAGATTGCACGTCCGGAAGTGACGATGGAATTCGACACCGATCCCGAAGCCGCAGCGCTCGCGCGACAGAAGGTGTTCGATATGGTGGTCGCCGACGACATGCTGGTCGGTGGCATGCATCTGCACTTCCCGGGGTTTGGACACATGCGGCGGGAAGCAGGCAAATACAGCCTGACTGCTGAACAGTGGGCCTTTGAGATCTAAGGCTCAGGTTCGATGAGCGAACTATGAATCTAACATCGGAGGACGGCTGTATTGGCCGTCTCTCACATGTTGCAGCAATTGCCATTGAGCCAAATCGCCCTGAATGCCGCTCTTGGCTCTCCGGGGGCATGCCTTATGTCGGGTTGACGGCCTTGGCTTCGATGATGATATATCAACCTATGGCAACCGGTACAACCAAGCTGACGATCCGCGATGTGGCGATAGCTGCCGGTGTTTCGACCGGCACAGTCTCTCGCGTGCTGAACGCCAACGTGACGGTTCGCCCGGATGTCCGCCGCAAAGTCCAGCGTGCTATCGATGAACTCGGGTTTGCCCCCAATGCGGTGGCGCGGAGCATGCGTAGCAGATCGACGCATACGATCGGCTGCATCCTCCGTGAAATCAACATTCCGCAGCTCGCGGGCTTCGTCAAGGCGGCTCACGACGCGCTGGACGAGGAGGGGTTTTCGCTCGTTATCTCCAATTCAGAAGGCCGCGAAGCGCGTGAGCGTGAATTGCTGAGCGGCCTGTCCAGTCGTCAGGCTGACGGGGTCATGATGGGGCCTTACACGCCGATCGAGGCGGATTTCGAGATATTCTTGCGCGGACTGAAAATTCCTATCGTGCTGATTGATCGTGATGCTCCGGAATGGGCGGACGCGGTGATGGCCGATCACGCCGGTGGCATGCGAGCGGCGGTCAGCCATCTGCTCGACCTCGGTCATCGCCGGATAGCGCTGATCACGGGGGAGCACGGGCTTTATCCGGCAAGCGAGCGCATTCGCGGCTACCGGGAGGCTTTCGCCGCGAAGGGCATTGAGTTTGATCCGTCTCTTGTTCATTCCGGCAGCTTCCTGCCGGGTGCCGGATTTCGGATCACCTCGGCGATTTTGGGTCAGCGCAATCCCCCAACGGCTGTCATTGCTGGCGGCCTTGACATGCTCTCCGGCGTGCTGCGCGCCGTTCGCGGCAGGGATCTTCGAATACCGGAAGACGTCTCGGTCATCGCGTCCGGATACTCCGAGCTTTCGGAACTGGTGACGCCGCCCATTGCCGTGATCGGGTGGGATCAGGGCGAGATCGGCCGCATCGCGGCCGGGATGTTGCTCGATCGCATTCGAAGCCGTACTCCACTGGAATCCCGCCGCGTCCTAGTCCCCAGTCAATTCATTGTTCGGGCATCGGTGGCCGCGCCCAAACGTTTTACTTGACCGACCGGTAACGCCGACGTCGCGGCTTCGACGCGGAGGGCAACGTCGCCATGCATAGCTTCCCTATCCGCTATTAGTACGAGCTTAGCTGTAAAAGATCCCGCCATCGACATTGAGCGCTTGCCCCGTGACGAAGGCAGAATCGTCTGACGCGAAGAAGGCAACCGGGCCGACCACGTCCTCCGGCTCGCCGAGCCGATGCAGGTCTGTGATCTTCTCGAAATAGGTGACGCGCTCCGGATCGCGCAGATTGTTGCGGCCCATTTCGGTGAGAATGATGCCGGGACAAACGGCATTCACCGTTATCCCATGGCCGCCGAATTCCATCGAGGATACGCGCGTAAAGCCCACCACGGCGGATTTCGACGCTGCATAATGCGATTGACCGGGACCGCCGGTGCGCGCGGCCAGCGATGCGATATTGACGATGCGCCCGTAGCGTCGCTCCTTCATGTGCGCCACGACTGCCTGGGTCATCTGGAATACGCCGCGGACATTGACGGCAAAGGTCTGGTCCCAGTGTTCCGGCGTGGTCTCCTCGATGCTGGCGAGGCGAAGGATACCGGCATTGTTGACGAGAACATCGACATGGCCGAGGCCCGCGACGGCCTCAGCCACCGAACGCTGGCAATCCTGCAGCTTGCTGACATCTGCCAGCACCGCGATACACTTGCCGCCGAGCTTCTTCACCTCGGCCACGGTTTCCAGCAGCTTGCTTTCCTGCGCTGTGATGTCGGTGAGGGCGAGATTGTAGCCGCGCTGAGCGAGGCCAAGGGCAATGGCGCGTCCGATGCCGCGGCTTGCGCCGGTCACGATGGCATGTCTGGTCATTTAATTGTCCTCGAGACGTTTTTGATTCAGGGAGGGATGCGAGCGCGCGGATCAGGCGCGCGCGCCGCGGACCGGCAAGGTGTTCATCGCCTTCACCGTCTCCTCGAAGGAAACAAGATTGGCACCGGAGCCCAGGCCCGTCGCGACAATGGCGGCTGTGGCCGTCGCCAGTTTCGCGCAGTCGAGCAAGTCCCAGTCGCGCACCAGTCCGGCAATGAAGCCGCCGGTATAGGAGTCGCCGCAGCCCGACGTGTCGCGCACCGTCACTTCGAACGCCGGCACCGTGAATTGTCGTCCGTCGCGCGTCATGATGAAGGAGCCGTGCTCGCCGAGCGAGATTGCGCAGGCGCCGGCGCCCTTGCCGATGAAATATTGCGCGCAGGCGGCGGGGTCGTCGGTGCCGACCAGCGCATGGGTCTCGTCGATGCTCGGCATGAAGAAGTCGGTATAGGGCATCAGGGGGTCGACGAGTTTCAGCGTTTCGGCGCGCGCCTGGATCAGATCGACAGTGGTGATGCAGCCGGCCGCCTTGGCATCGCGCAGCAGCGCCACCGTCGGCTCGCCGTCCATCGCCAGCAGCGATCCGACGCCTCCGAGATGCAGCACCTTGCTGCCGCACGCCGCCTTCTGCGCTTCGGGTGAAATCTTCCAGCGTGCCGAGGCGCCGCGCGCATGCAGCACCGGGCGCGAGCCGTCCGGGCGGATCGGCAGGATGGTGGCGGAGGTCGGCACGCCGACCATCCGCTCCATCACCGAAATGTCGATGCCGACGCGCGTCATCGCCTGCAGGACCCAGTCGGCCTTCTCGTCGTCGCCGACGGCACCGACGGCGAGTGCCTTCAGGCCAAGGCGCGCGCAGGGCACCACGGTGCCGCCCGCGGTACCGGCCACCGTGAGCTTGATCTCGTCGATCAGCGCACGGCCGCCGCCTGCCGGGATCTCCGTGACGGGAACGCCGAGGATGTCGAGGATGTAGGTGCCGCAGACGCTGACGTCGTGGGGATGGGCCATCGGGTAAGTCTCGCAAATTGTGGGGCAGGTTTGTTAGGTCGAGGTCCTCGGGGTGCCATCGCTGTCGCGCAGGCCGTAGTGCCCCCAACGCTTCAGGATGCTGTCGATCTCCTCGTCGGGTAACAGGGGCGGCGTGCCGAGTTGCAGGCAGCCGTGGTACTGTTTGGCGAGCACCTCCGCCTCCACCGCGAGCCACAGCGCCTTGCGCAGATTCGGGCCGATGGCGATCAGGCCGTGATGCGCCAGCAGGCAGGCACGGCGATGCCGCAGGGCGGCAACCGCGGCTCGCGAGAGTTCCGCCGTGCCATACTGCGCATAAGGCGCGCACGGGATGTCGTTGCCGCCCGCCGCGGCGATCATGTAGTGAATTGCCGGGATCGGGCGATTCATGATCGCGATGACCGTGCAGAAGATCGGGTGCGCATGGACGACTGCGCCGACCTCTGGCTTTGCCTTCAGGATATCGAGGTGGAAGCGCCACTCCGTGGACGGCACGTTGCTGCCGGACGCAGTCCACGAGCCGTCCCATTTCATGGCGACGATATCCTCGGGGACCATCCGGTCGTAGGGGACGCCCGAAGGTGTCAGCAGCATGCCATCGTCCGTGCGAACGCTGATGTTGCCGGACGTCCCCTGATTGATGCCCTGCGCCGACATCTCGCGACAGGCGTCAATGACGGATTGGCGCATTTCGAGGTCGGTCTGGTGGGATGTCACCATGGTGAGCGTCTCCTCCCGCTGGATTTGTCGTGAGGCGTTTACCGCCCCATCGCAAAGAACTCGTCGTTTGGACGCATACTGGTAACGTTGGCCAGCCGGTTCGACATGCCGAAGAACGCCGAGATTGCGGCAATATCCCAAGCGTCCTCGTCGGTGAAGCCATGACCCTTCAGGGTCTCCAGATCGGCGTCGCCGACCTCGTGCGCACGCAGCGAGACTTTCATGGCAAAATCGAGCATCGCCTTCTGCCGATCGGTGATATCGGCCTTGCGGTAGTTGACCGCTACCTGATCGGCGATCAGCGGGTTCTTGGCACGGATGCGCAGAATGGCACCATGCGCGACCACGCAGTACTGGCACTGGTTGATGTTGCTGGTGGCCACCACGATCATTTCGCGTTCGGCCTTGCTGATTGGGCCGGGCTTGTCCATCAGCGCGTCGTGATAGGCGAAGAACGCGCGGAATTCCTCCGGTCGATGCGCCAGCGTCAGGAAGACGTTCGGCACAAAGCCGGACTTCTCCTGCACCGCGAGGATGCGGGTGCGGATGTCGTCCGGCATCTCCGAGATCTCTGGTACGGGGAAGCGGCTGATGGCTGGCTTGGTCATGTTCTCTGTGTCCTCTCAGGCGGTCGCGAGTGCGACCAGTCTTTCCTGGTATTCTTCGAAAGCGTCGCGTTGATCTGCAATGTGCGGCTCGGCACGGACAAGGCAAGTGTGCGCCGAACAGCCCTGACCGAACTGCGAGGTGCCGATATCGAACGTCAGCACGTTTGGATTGCCGGCTGCCTCGAGACCAATGCCGTCGCGTGGGGTGAACCAGGCGCCGGTGGGCAGCACCAGCACGCCCGGCCGCACGCTGTCGGTGACATCGGCGGTGGCGAGGCAGGCGCCGCGCGCGTTCCAGATGCGGATGGTCTGGCCATCGCTGATGCCGCGCGCGGCGGCGTCGTCGGGATGCAGCCGGGCCTGCTCGCGGCCGTTGCGTTTGGTGGATGCGCTGGCGATGCCGGTTTCGATCTGGCTGTGCAGACGGCCGGCAGGCTGATGCGAAATCATGTGCAGATCGGCCACGTCGCGGCCATTGCCGAGCCACTCCGCCGGCTCGACCCAGGCAGGATGCGCCGGGCAGTCGGCGTAGCCGAGACGGGCGAGGGTCTCGCTGCCAAGCACGATCCTGCCGCTCTCGGTGTTGAGCGCATGCGCGGCGGGATCGGCGCGGAAGTCCGCCAGAAAGGTGTGGTTGGCGCGCACCGGGCAACGCGCATAGCCGTCGCGCCAGAACGTGTCGAAGTCGGGCATCTCGAAGGCCAGCCGCTCGGCGGCATCGGTGCGGCTCTGGTCGTAGAGATGGCGCACCCAGCCCATTTCGTCGCGGCCTTCGTTGAAGCGGTCGGCAACGCCGAGCTTGGCGGCGATGCGGTCGAAAATCTCGAAGTCGGGCAGCGAGTCGCCGACCGGCTTGATGGCCTGCTTCATGGCGATAATGAAGTCGGAGCGCCTGTTGCCGGCAAGGTCGTTGCGTTCGATCGAGGTCGTCGCCGGCAGCACGATATCGGCGCGCTGGGCCGTGGCGGTGAACATCGGATCCTGCACGATGATGGTTTCCGGCCGCGTCCACGCTTCGGAAAGCCGGTTGAGATCCTGATGGTGATGGTACGGATTGCCGCCGGCCCAGTAGACCAGGCGCGTGTCCGGGTAGGTCCGGGTCTCGCCCTCATAGGTGAAGGTCGCGCCGGGATTGAGCAGCATGTCGCTGATGCGCGCCACCGGGATGAAGCTGTCGATCGGCCTTGTCAGCTGCGAGATGGCCGGTGACTTGCCGAGATTGAACGGCGAGCCGACGCCGCCCAGCGACCCGTAGCCATAGCCGATTCCGCCGCCGGGCAGCCCGATCTGCCCGATCACCGAGGCGAGGCCGAGCGCGGCCCAGAACGGCTGCTCGCCGTGATGCGCGCGCTGCAGGCTCCAGCTTACGGTGAGCATGCTGCGCGTATTGACGAGGCGCCGCGCCAGCTGGCGGATCGCTTCGGCATCGAGCCCGCAGATCTCCGCGGCCCATGCGGCATTCTTGCGGGTGCCGTCGGATGATCCGTCCAGATAGTTCAGCAGCTGGTCGGCGCCGCTGGTGCAGCGCGCGAGGAAGTCCTTCGCATGGCGGCCCGCGTGCAGGATCTCGCCGGCGAGGCCGAGCATCAAGGCCGTATCGGTGTTCGGGCGGATCGGCCACCATTCGGCGTCGACCCAGTCGGGCATGTCGTCTTTCAACGGCGAGACGTGGACGATGCGGACGCCGCGGTCGGCCAGTTTCCGGAGATAGCCCTCGAGCCGATGCGTGCCGATGCCGCCGGCTTCCGTCTGTGCTGTGCGCGGCGACAACGCGCCGAACACCACGAGTGTCTCGCTATGTTCGGCGATGGTGTCGAGCGTGTTAGCCTGGCCGTCGCAGGCCTCCGTACTTCCGAGCGTATGGCGCAGGATCACGGGGCCTGCGGCGATCGAGTAGGTATCGACGTGGCGGGTGAAGCCGCCGACCAGATTGAGCATGCGCTTGAGCAGCGAGGAGGCATGATGCAGGCGGCCGGAATTGGTCCAGCCGTAGGAGCCGGCGAAGATCGAGGCGTTGCCGTGCGTAGTCCTGACGCGGCGGATCTCATCCGCCACCAGCGTCGTCGCCTCGTCCCAGCTCACCGGGACGAATTTGTCGGTGCCGCGCTGGCGCCGGTCGCTATGTTCGCGCTTCTCGAGCCATCCCTTGCGCACCATCGGGCGCAGGATGCGCCGTTTCGGATTGGCCCATTCCGGCACTGAATGGATGATCGGCGAGGGGGCCGGATCGTGGGCGAACGGTTCGACGCCGACGATCCGTTCGTCCTGAACCAGCAGCGTGTAGGCGCCCCAGTGGCTGCAATGCTGGATGCGCTGGATCTCACTCATCGTCGGTGTCCTGCGTTGCAATCGGGAAGATGCGGATCACTGGGCATCTTCCATCGGCCGCTCGGCTTCGCGAAGGTCGTGGCGCATCTGCACAGCGAAATCAGGATAGGTCTCTGCGACTTCATCCAGTACGCGACCGCGCAGCAGGTTCAGCGTGGTGCGATCCGGCAGGACCGTCTGATCGGGCTGGTCGGCATGCAGGAAGCGGAATCCCGTCGCCTGCTTGATTTCGGCGAGGTCGTGGCCGGGATGAACGCTCTCGAGTTCGAAGCCGGGCCGCGACTTGTCGAACCGGAAGAGCCCCTTGCTCGTGAGGAGTGCAACGGGGCCGCCGGTCCGGAACACGCCGTCATCGCTGACCCCGGGCGCGCTGATGAAATCCACCTTCTCGACCATGACCCGCGGCGTGTGCTCCTCGCGGAACAGGATAACCCGGGGCACGACGTAATACAGATAGGCCGAGCCGAACGAGCCGGGCCATCTGACGCTCGATTGTGGATAGTCGCCGGCGCCGACCAGGTTGACGTTGCCCGCGCCGTCGATCTGTCCGCCGCCCAGAAAGAAGGCGTCGATGCGGCCCTGACCGGCGCAGTCGAACAGTTCGGCGGAACCATTGGTAAAGAAATTGTGCTCGACGGAACCGAGGATCGACAGCCGCGGGCCGCGGTCGCCTGCCGCTTCCTTCAACGCGCGCAGCAGCATGGCGCCCGCGGCAGGAATTGGCGAGGAGGCGCCGACGGCGACGTGGCGAACGCCGTCGAGCAGCCGCGCAATGGTGCAGATCAGCACTTCGCGGGGGAGAACGCGGACCATCAGGCGGGCTCCAGCTGAGCACTGTCCATATAGGCGAAAAAACCCTCGGCGGTTCGCGCCGCCTTGGCATAGCGCAGCAGCTCGGCGGTATCGGTGGCGTACTCGCCCCACAGGCCGTAGGGCCAAGCCCCTCGCGGCGCCAGGCTGATCGCCGTGACGTAGATGGCCGGCAGCACGCCTGCGGCGCTCATCTCGTTCGCCAGCAGGCTCTCCTCGACGATCCGTTCCACGGTGACCAGCACGGTCGCCGACGCATAGGCCATCGCCGCAAGCTCGCGGCGCCGGCCGATCCATACATTGCCGAACCGATCGGCCATGGGGGCGTGGAAGATCGCGACATCCGGGTGGATGGCGGGGATCAGGACGATCGGATCGCCGCCGCCCTCGGCGAGTGGATTGTCGATGACGCGCCAGTCCTCGCGATGGCGCAGCAAGTCGCTGCCGATCAGGCCGCGAAGCGGCATGAACGGGCTGCCTTTCTGCGCGGCCATCAGGCCCGCGTGGATGGCCGGGCAGGTGGCGTCTTTCAGGCGGACGGCACCTTCACGAACCGCGGCGTTGAAGCGCGGCGCGCCGCCGGCTTCGCCAAGCGACACCGCGCTGGTCTCGACGGTGCGAACCAGGCCCGCGCCGATCAACTGATCAACTTGAAGGCCGCCGGTGGGCACGCAGACCAGATCGAGATTGCCTGCGCCGTGCGCAATGATGGGACGCGTCATGGCCATTGAGACGCCGGCATAGTCGACCGGCAATGCGATCCGCATGCCAGGTTCGATATGCTTCGCCATGGCGCAAAGTTCGCTCGGCACGTTCAGCTCCCTGATCATATGTTCTATATGTTAGAACATGGTTCTGAACAAAAGTAGTCGCACGGCAACGAGGCTGTCAATCCGCTTGTGACAGAAGCACCTGTCGTTGTTGGGTTCGCGCACGCGCGCAGTCGCAGGCGCGTTCGCAAGAACCACAGCTGCGACTGCATCGCTTGACAAGATCGGGCGTGGCGCCAACAATATATGAAATAACGTTCTATAAAATAGAACACACAGGGAGGTTTGGAATGGGTGAGCCTGTGGCTCTGCGCTCCAGCGATGCAGCCGTTCGGACATCGCAGCACGTTCGCCCGCACGAGCGCGATGTAATCGGATCGAGCATCGCCGTCCGCGACGCGGTGAAGCGCTATGGCAACTTCTCTGCAGTCGACCAGATCAGCCTCGACATCGAACCCGGCGAATTCATCACGCTGCTCGGCCCCTCCGGCAGCGGCAAGACGACGCTGCTGAACCTTCTTGCCGGATTTCAACAGCTCGACCACGGCCAGATCCTCGTCGACGGCAAGCCGGTTCAGGACGTTCCCACGCACAAGCGCGGCTTCGGCATGGTTTTTCAAAGCTACGCGTTGTTCCCGAACATGACGGTGTCGCAGAACGTGGCTTTTCCGTTGCGCATGGCCGGCGTCGGTCGCTCGACGACGGACCGGCGGGTCGCCGAGACGCTGGAGATCATGCGGCTTTCCGAGCATGCGATGAAGTCGCCGTCGCAGATGTCGGGCGGGCAACAGCAGCGTGTCGCCATTGCGCGGGCCATTGTGATGCGGCCCAAGGTGGTGCTGATGGACGAGCCGCTGAGCGCGCTCGACCGCCGCTTGCGTGAATCGATCCAGATCGAGATACGCGATTTGCACCAGACCATCGGCAGCACGATTCTGTTTGTCACGCACGACCAGGGCGAGGCGCTGACGATGAGCGACCGCATCGCCGTAATGGACGCCGGCAAGATCGTGCAGATCGGCCGGCCGCTGGAAATCTACCGCCGCCCCACCAATCGTTTCGTCGCGTCGTTTGTCGGCGAGAGCAACCTGCTTGATGTCGAGGTGCTGCAGAAGCGCGGTACGACCATCACGGTGAAAAGCCGCGCGGGCTACGTGTTCAACGCGGAGAGCCGCGATACCATCGAGCAGAGCAAGGCGACCGTTCTCGTCCGTCCGGAGCGTATCGTGGTCTCCAATGAGGCGACCGCGAATTCAGCCCCAGTCACCGTGACATCGGCGATTTTTCTCGGCGAGATCCTGCGCATCCAGGCGCAGATGGCCGGCGGCGACGAACTGCTGATTCGGTGCACCGACACGGTGAGCCGGCCGCTGCCCGAGATCGGCGACCGCCTCCATGTCGGTTGGGGCGCTGAAGACTGTTGGGTCCTGTCATGAGCGCGGTCTCGCTCGACGCGGGAGCGAAACGCTCGGTGCGCCGGATGGCGACCGAGCGGTTGAAGAATCCAGCACTGCTGCTGATTCCGGCGGTGGCGTTCCTCTCCTTCATCTATCTGCTGCCGCTGATCGACCTCATTCGCATCAGTTTCAGCGGACCGACCTGGCTGGGTTATTTCCAGCGCGTCTTCGCGGTACCGCTCTACTGGGAGTCGCTCGTCCGGACGATGCAGATTTCCGTGACGGTTTCGTTCCTCTGCCTGCTGTTCGGCTATCCGACAGCGCTGCTGATTCACCGCAGCCGCGGTATCGTCCGCATCCTGGTGACGACGGCGATCGTGCTGCCTTACTTCATCGCGATCCTGATCCGCACCTACGCATGGATGGTCCTGCTCGGTCGCAACGGTCCGCTCAACAAGATGCTGGTCTCGCTGGGAATATTGAGTGAGCCGGCGCAGCTCCTGTTCAACCGCGGCACGGTGCTGCTGGGCATGACGGCGGTGCTGCTGCCGCTGATGGTGCTGAGCATCTATTCCAGCGTGGCGCGGCTCGATCAGGGCCTGACGCGGGCGGCACTGGCCAGCGGGGCAGGGCCGATCGCCGTGTTCTGGCGTGTGGTGTTGCCGTTGACCCTGCCGGGCATCGGCGCCGGCGTGTTGCTGGTATTCGTCGCCGCCATTGGATTCTTCATCACGCCGACGCTGCTCGGCGGCCCCGGCGACCAGATGTTCGCCATGCACATCACCCAGCAGGCGGACTCAGTCACTTCGGAAGGCTTCCTTCAGGCGCTTGGCGTCGTGCTGCTCGTCATTACGCTGGCGGTGGTGGCGGTTGCCGGCCGCTTCATGGGCCTCGAGTTCATCTGGGGCGGCCGCAAACTGGACGACACGCCGAAAATGGCCGGGCCCGCGACGAGCGTGGGCCGAAGCCGCCGCGGGATCGGCAGCATCGTCGCCGATCTCATCGGCTGGCCGCTCTTGCGGCTGTCCGGTCACCTGCCTGCGGGCTTCGGCAAGTGGACGGTGAGACTGATGGGTGGCGCCGTGGTCGCCGTCCTGATCCTGCCGATCATTGTCGTGATGATCATCTCCTTCAGCAGCGCCAGCTACCTGACGTTCCCGCCGCCGGGCTTCTCGCTGCGCTGGTACGAGCAGTTTTTTTCGGATTCGAACTGGATGCGGGCGTTCTGGACGTCGCTGATGGTGGCGACGGTGTCGGCCTGTCTCGCCGTCGCGCTGGGCACGTCGGCCGCCCTGGGCGTCGTTCGCAGCAACATCCGCGGAAAGTCGGCGATCATGCTGCTTCTGGTGAGTCCAATCATCGTCCCGCCCGTCGTGCTGGGCCTGTCGCTCTACAGCCTGTTCCTCCGTCTCGATCTGGTCGGCTCGGTGTTCGGTCTTGCCGCCGCGCACGCCATCGGCGGGCTACCGATCGTGGTGGTCATCCTGTCGGCGGCGCTGCAGGGCGTCGATCCCAAGCTCGAGCAGGCTGCGTCCGTTCACGGCGCGTCATCACTGACGGTGTTCCGGCTGGTAACGCTGCCGGCGATCGCGCCGGGCCTCGCTGCGGCGACGTTCTTCGCGTTCCTGCATTCGTTCGACGAACTGGTGTTGACGCTGTTCCTGTCGAGTGCGGAGCTCAAGACGCTTCCGCTGATGCTGTGGGGCGACATCAACTACCGTCTGAACCCTGTACTGGCCGTGGTGTCGACGCTCGAGGTTCTGCTGGTCGTTGGGGGACTGATCCTCGCGCGACCAGTGCTCGCAACGTCAAAGAAGACTGCATAAAATGGTTCATGTGGAGGATCAAGAATGTTGAAAATGAAGCATCTACGACTCTCGGCTTCCGTCCTGGCTTCGGCCGTCGTTCTCGCGATGGGGACCGCGGTGGCGACCGCGCAGAGCAACGTGGTCATCATGCAGGATCCCGGCGGCGGCTATGGCGACGCCCTGCGAAAGGTGATGTACGACCCCTTCGAAAAGGCGACCGGAATCAAGGTCGTCACGGTCCAGGAGGCGCGTAGCGGCCCGCGTATCAAGGCGCAGGGCGAGGCCGGAAAGGCACAATGGGATCTCACCTTCATCTTTGACCAGGAGACCAAGCTCCTCGGCGATTGCTGCCTGGCCGATATCGATTATTCGAAACTGTCCGAGCCCGCGCAAAAGACGCTTGCCGCCATGCCCGACAACCTGAAGCGCAAGAAGGGTGTCGCGCTGCAGGTGATCGGCGTCGGCCTGGTCTACAATAAGGACAAGTTCAAGGGCGCCAACGTGCCGGCGAGCTGGGCCGACTTCTGGGACGTGAAGAAGTTTCCGGGCCGCCGCTGCATGCCCGCGTGGCCGCGCTTCGTGTTCGAGGCGGCGCTGATGGCGGACGGGGTCGACAAGAGCCAGATCTATCCGATCGACATGGAGCGCGCGCTGAAGAAGATCAAGGAGATCAAGCCCTACATCGCCAAGTGGTGGACCACATCCGCGCAGCCACCGCAGCTTCTGCTCGACGGAGAGGCGGACATGTGCATGGCCTACACCGGCTCGATGAGCAAACTGGCTCTTGAAGGCGCTCCGATCGACCTGACGTTTGACCAGGGCTTCGTTTATTACGACTTTTTCTCGATCCCGAAGGGCGCGCCGAATTACGAGAATGCACTCAAGCTGCTGTCGTGGCGCCTCGACCCGGCACGGGCCGCGCAGCTCACCTCCACCTTCCCGGTCGCTCTACCGTCATCCGTTGTATTCGAAGCGGCAACGGACAAAAAGGTCTCGCGCTATTGGGCGAACAACCCGGATAATGTCGCAAAGGCAATCGAGTGGAGTCCGACGTACTGGGGCGCGCCGTCGCCTGCAGGAAATTCGACCAACGAGGAATACGGCCAGGAGAAGCTGAACGCGTTGCTTGCCCAATAGGCAGCCAGATATACTTGGCCGCCCGGCTTCGAACAGCCGGGCGGCCAAGGCTCTGAGCGAGCTCGATCATGCTATCCGGAAGGTCAATCATGTATCACTGGTCGTTGGATGGATAAGGCCTTTGTCAAGGGATTGCGTCTTCTCGAGACCCTCGCGATGAGCGAGCGGCCTCGCGGCATCACCGAGCTCGCGAACGAGCTGAATTTCACCAAAAGCAATGTCCATCGGCTGCTGATGACGCTGCAGTCGCAGGGCTATGTGCGGCAGATCCCGCCGTACAGCACCTACGAGCTCACGACCAAGATCTGGGCTCTCGGCAGCTATGTCATCCACCGGATGGACTTGATCAAGATCGCACGGCCGGTGATGGCAAAGCTGGTCCAGACGACAGGTGAAACGATTCACCTCTCGATCCTGGAAGATACCGACGTGGTCTATGTCGACAAGATCGAAAGCGAACATCACATCCGTGCTCACACCAGCGTCGGCATGCGGGCGCCCGCCTTCACGATGGCGACCGGCAAGGCGATGCTCGCCCATATGCCCGACGATTACCTTGAGCGGTTCAAGCCGCATTTCAGGCGCTATACCGACTCGACGCGCATGACGATCGAGGAGCTACGGGAGGACATCGCCATGGCGCGGTCGCAGGGCTATTCCTACGTGCTGCACGGCGAATGGCGGGAAGGCATCGCTGCCTGCGCCTGCGCGATCATCGGTCGATCCGGCGAACTGGTCGGCGCCATTGGCATGTCCGGACCCGACACCCGCGTCAAGCGCAAGCAGATCAGGGAGTATTCCGTTCACGTGATGGAAGCGGCGCGCGTGATCGGCGCCGCGCTCGGCTATTCCCGTTAGGTGCGTCTGCGGCAAGCGGAAGGGATGATCTCTTCCTGAAAAGAGCCGAATGACCCCCGATGCGCGCGGACTCGTTGCGCTGCTTCAGCGTGTCACTGGACCTGTCCTCCAAGTTTGCAGCCTGGCACGCTGACGAAAGCCGGGCAAGCGCCGTCGGATCGCCGGCGCATGCCGGCAGCTTAAAGGCAAAATTTCAAATCGCTTTCGCGGACTTCAGCCCCGCTAACTTTCGAGCGTGAATTGTTTGATGTTGCGCGAAATCGCCGGATCGATTGCCGAAATTCGCGCTCCTGAAAACCCAATGATCAAGTCTTGTACATCACAAGCGGGTGCGTGCGATTGTACCAGCGACGGCTTGCATCGTGATACCCACGACCCAGCCGAGCATCATCAGTATTGTCACGGATATGTGGGGGGCTTCTCGAAATGCAATGACATACATGGACGAAAACGCTGCCAGCGTCGCTAGAAATGTGCCGACCGCACTGAGAAATTCGGCAGAGTCGACCGTTTCTTTCTCTGCGGCTTCTAGGGGCTCAATGTTGGGTTGGTGGAAAGAACGCGGCGGAGTGTCGATACCCAGGTAAAACGCGATTGCGCCAACCACCATCATGATCAAAATGAAGCCCTGAGAAGTTAACGCCGCGATACTCGAGCCGACGTGAACGGCCACGAGCAATCCGCACGTTGCCCCTGCCAAAGACAGCCCCGTGCGTTCCAGGATGTGAGCCGCGCGTCGAATACGGGTTCGCATCAGCGGGTCCTTTGATTGCGGGAAACCTATTCAAGAGACAGTCGGAAAATCGATAGCAATCCACCAATGCGCGGTCTCGCAAATACTTCTGCTGCTCCGCGCGGCAACGAAGGAAACGTCAATGTTGCGGAATCTGGCCGTGACCAAATGATCCATGTCAAATCACACGAGAAAGCGCCCACGCTTCGAGACGACATTCCAGTTCCTTGCGAGCGCGATCACTCGTCCGTTGGGCGTCACCCCACGTCAAGTGACATTCCCCAGGCGCGATCGTCCAGTCGTGTCAAAAAGAGCCGGTATCGAAATGGCTGCGTTGACCATAAGGCGACTATTCCATTTGTCAAAAAAATGACTACCGGCATGCCCTGGCCGCTTGACCTGCATCAAATCGGGTCCCCTGGCCGTCCGGTACCTTCCTCCAAACTGGCTGGCCCGGGGAGGACGACATGCGAACGCATCAAATTATGACCCGCAAGGTGACGACGGTCGAAGCGGATACCCCCGTGATCGACGCTGCAAATCTCATGTTGCAGCATCACATCAGTGGACTGCCTGTAGTCGACAGGGCGGGCAAGCTGATCGGAATTGTTTCGGAGGGCGATTTCATTCGTCGCAGCGAGATCGGCACGCAAAGAAAGCGCGGTCGTTGGCTGAAGTTTCTCCTGGGGCCGGGTCAGAGCGCGTCCGAATTCGTTCACGAGCATGGTCGCAAAGTCGAGGAGATCATGACGGCACATCCCCGCACCGTGACGGAAGATGCGCCGCTCGAGGAAGCGGTCCAGTTGATGGAACGGCACAACGTGAAGCGCCTGCCCGTCATGCGAGGCGATGTGCTGGTTGGCATCTTGACGCGCACCGACCTGCTGCGCGCGGTCGCAAGCCTGTCGCGGGACGTGCCGGATCCGACAGCCGACGATGACCATATTCGCCAGCGCGTAATTGCGGCCATCGAGAAGAGCGAGTGGGCGCCGCTGCAACTCGGCGTGATCGTCCGCGATGGTATCGTGCATTTGAGCGGCATCATCACCGACGAACATTTCCGCCAGGCGATCGTCGTCGCGGCGGAAAATGTCTCGGGCGTCCGTCTGGTTCACGATCATCTTTCCTGGTTCGATGCGATGTCCGGAATCGCGTTCAAGTCGCCGGAAGACGAGGAATGGTCCAAGGCCGGGTGATGCGTCAGCGGTGGCTTTTCAAGCTATTTGGCGCAGCTGGTCGTTTGCGTAGACTGACATGAAGGTGAAGAGTCCGCACGATGCGTAGACGGCGGCTACAGAGAGGCAACGATGTCTTATGCAACGCTGATGGCGTACGTCAATGTGGATCGCGTGTCGATTCCGCTCGTTCACGTCGCCGCAGGTTTGGCCGACAAATTCGCAGCAAGGCTGGTTGGACTGTCAGCCATAGCGGTCATTCCGCCGTTCGTCGCCGAAGGCGTGGTCATCTCCGACAATGCAACTGAGTTCGATATTGCGCAGATGAGGGCGAAGCTCGCCGATGCGGAACACAAGTTTCGCGCCGCTGCGGGCGCGGGGCATTTGGTCGACTGGCGCTCGGCCGTTGATTTTCCTACCGATACCTTGATCAGTGAAGCGCGTTGCGCGGATCTGATCGTGATCGGACAGAACCGCCCGTCGGGAGATCTCTACAGGGTAATCGATAACGGTGCGGCGATCCTCGGCATGGGACGGCCGACCTTGATGGTCCCCGAAGCCCTGAATTCCTTGCCGGCCAGTTTCATTCTGGTGGGCTGGAAGAACACGCGCGAAGCGCGGCGTGCAATCCAGGATGCGCTCCCGTTCCTGCGCCAAGCCGAGCGTGTGATGATCGTGGAGATATGTGAAGACGATCGAAAATCCGCTGCGCGTGACCAGCTCGACGACGTGATGCGCTATCTGTCGCGGCACAGGATCGCCTCCGAGGTGCGGGTCGAAGCCAAGCTGCTGGGGTCCGGTGCGGATCGCCTCATCCAGCTTGCGCAGGAGGAGGGAGCCGATCTGCTGGTCACCGGCGCTTACGGCCACAGCCGGCTCAATGAGTGGATTTTCGGCGGCATTACCCGCGATCTGCTGATGACAAGCCCGATCTGCTGTCTCATGTCGCATTGAGACTCTTACGGCCAGCGCCAGCCTGTTCGGTCCGCCGCCGCGGGCGAACCGGTGTGTCCAAATTCCGCGGGCGGCATGCTCGATATCCGGTCGCCTATTGACCCGCGGCATCCCTGCGAAGCGACGGTGCTCGGGCGTACTCCGCTCTGAAGCTGCGATGCAGCTTCATTGCGCGGCGTCGGCCACCGGTGCGGTCTTCGCTTCCAGTGCCTCCGCGACCGCATCGTCAACCCGTTCCAGCCAGACGAACTGCAGCCGGTTGCGGGCGCCCAGTGGAATGTCATCGAAGTCGCGCCGGTTGCGGGCGGGCAGCATGACGCGGGTCAGGCCTGCGGCGGCGGCAGCCACGACCTTTTCCTTGATGCCGCCGACCGGCAACACCAGCCCGCGCAACGATATCTCGCCGGTCATGGCGGTGTCGCTCCGGACCGTGCGGTCCGTCAGCAGGGAGGTCAGCGCCGTGAACATGGCGACACCCGCGCTGGGGCCGTCCTTTGGCGTGGCGCCGGCGGGCACATGGACGTGGATGTCGCTCTTCTCGAAGATCGAGGGATCGATCCCAAGCTGCGCGGCGCGGCTCTTCACCAGCGTCAAGGCGGCCTGTGCGCTTTCGCGCATCACCTCGCCCAGCTGTCCGGTCAGGATCAGGATGCCTTTCCCAGGGGTGCGCGTGGCTTCGATAAACAGAATGTCGCCGCCGACTGGCGTCCAGGCCAATCCGGTCGCGACGCCAGGTACGCTGGTGCGCATGGCGATTTCGCTTTCGAAGCGGGGCTGGCCCAGGACTGCGGTCACATCCTTGGCAGTCAAGACAACCCGGCTTGTGCTGCCGTCGGCAATTTGCACCGCGACGTTGCGGAAAGCCTTGCCGATCTCCCGCTCCAGGTTCCGGACGCCCGCTTCCCTGGTGTAGGCTTTGATGATGAGCCGCAGAGCATCGGCTTCGATCTCGGCCTGCTCCGGCTTGAGGCCGTTGGCTTCCAACTGCCGGCGAACCAGATAGCGCTGACCGATCTCCAGCTTTTCCTCTTCGGTGTAGCCCGCCAGGCTGATGATCTCCATGCGGTCCAGCAGCGGTCCCGGGATGGAATCGAGCATGTTCGCGGTGGCCACGAAGACGACGCGCGAGAGATCGAATGGCACGCCGAGATAGCTGTCCCGGAACGTTGCGTTCTGCTCGGGATCAAGGACCTCGAGCATTGCCGCTGAAGGGTCGCCCTGAATGCCGCGCCCCATCTTGTCGATCTCGTCGAGCATCATCACGCAATTGCGGGAGCCGGCCTTCTTGATCGCCTGAATGATGTTGCCGGGCAGCGCACCGATATAGGTGCGCCGGTGGCCGCGAATTTCCGCCTCGTCATGCACGCCGCCCAGGCTGACCCGCACGAACGGCCGCGCCATGGCGCGGGCGATCGACTGTCCAAGCGACGTCTTGCCGACACCGGGCGGGCCGACGAAGCACAGGATCGGCGCCTTGCCCTGCGGGGCCAGTTTGCGGACCGCGAGATACTCGATGATCCGGCCCTTTATCTTCTCCAGACCGTAGTGATCCTCATCGAGGATTCTCCGCGCTTCGGCGATGTCGATGGGCTTTTCCTCCGGCAGGCTCCATGGCAGTTCGATCAGCCAGTCGAGATAGCTGCGGACCATGCCCGCCTCGGCGGCAGCCTCCGGCATCCGCTCATAGCGGCGGACCTCTTTTCGCGCCTGCGCCTCGGCCTCGGCCGGCATTCCGGCCTTCGCGATCGCCTCATTCAGCTCGGCGACTTCCTGGGTCTTGCCGTCGCCTTCTCCCAACTGGCGCTGGATGGTGGCCATCTGCTCCCGCAGGATCGCCTCGCGCTGTCGCTCGTCGAATGTCGCCTTGGTCTTCTGGCCAATCTCGTTGGTAAGGCGCAGTACCTCGATGCGTTCGGCCAAGTGACGGGACACCTTGTCCATGCGGAGCGCAAGGTCGATCGTTTCCAGGATCTCCTGCTTCTCCTGCGGCTTGATGTCCAGATAGGATGCCGCAAGGTCGGCCAGGGTGGATGGCGAGGTTGTGCCTTGCAGAACCGCCAGCAATTCCTGAGGCGCCTGCGGCAGCAACTGCACTGCTTCGATGGCCTGGCGCTGCAGATTCAGGAACCGGGCCTCGATCTCCGGGGAGGTGGCGGTGGGCTCGGGAATTTGAAAGACGCGGGCGGCAAGGATGGGAGTTCCGGGAAGGAAATCCAGAACCCGGAAACGCTGCACGCCTTGGCAGATGATGTGATGGTTGTCGTCGGGGGCGGTGATGTAGCGGACGATATTGGCCACGGCGCCGATCCGGTAGAGATCGTTGGGCGCCGGGTCGCCTTGATCGGGATCGCGTTGGAGCAGCAGGCCGATCGGCCTTTGCTCGCGCACGGCCTGCTGTGCCGCGGCAATCGACTTGGGACGCCCAATGGTGATCGGAATGACCACGCCCGGAAACAGCACGGTATTGCGGACCGGCACGATAATCAACGCGTCGTCCGGTACTGACGTCGATTGATTGGATGGGCCAGAAGAGGGCGTCGACGTGGTTGCTTCGGTATCCGACATGGATGATCTCCTCAACTGGACTTGGCGAGGCGCAGGCCGATGCAGCCATTGCTGGCGAAGCGGCTGATGGTGTAACGACCGGACGGCAGCGCGATGCGGCGCTCGAACCGCCCCTGCGGCAATTCAAGACGAAGGATCCGTGCGCTACGAAGTTCCGCGGGCAGCACGCGGCGTCCGCTGACGATGAGTATTCCTGCATCGATGACCGCCTCGACCTCGGCGGGATCGACGCCGGGCAAAGCAATCAGAATAAGCACCTCGTGGTCGGTCTCCAGCACGTCGATCGGCGGCTCCCAGCTCGGCTCGCGTGTGCCGCTCCATGGCTGCAAGTGCAGGAATTGCTGCTGCAAGCGTTCGGCGCGGGCAAGTGTTGCGATGGCGTCAGATAGCATCCAGTTGATGGGATCTTTGTTCGACATCCAGTCTCTCCGGTCGCAACAATCTCAGGCTGCTGCCAAGCAAGCGTTATTTTAAACCACTGTATGCTCGCGATCATATATCGAAATGATATGCATCAAGCGATCCTGTTCGCAATGCGGAGCATTCTTCGAGATTGAAAAAGGCATACGCAGCCCCGCGGGTCGGAATCTCCGGCGATATTGACCCAGATCAAGGGACGGTACCATCCGGCATCTATGGTCCAGGCGCAGTGCGCAGGAGGAAATATGTTTCATCATATCCTCGTTCCTACCGATGGATCGCCGCTATCGACTGTCGCCGTCGAAAAGGCGATCGAGTTTGCCGGAGATGCCGGCGCCAAGGTAACCGTGCTGACAGCGATCAGTCCATTTCGCGCATTTTCGGTCGATGCAGACCAGGTTTCGGATACCCGCGCCGAGTACGAGCGGCGGGCGTACATGCACGCCGCGGAAATCCTGTCCGATGCTCAAAGGAAGGCAAAGGCACGTGGCGTTTCATGCGATGTCATTCAGCTCGAAAGCGAAGCTCCCTACGACGCCATCATCAAGTCAGCGGACAAAGGCGGCTGCGATCTGATCGCGATGGCATCTCACGGTCGAAGCGGGATTGCGGCGGTGGTGCTCGGCAGCGAGACGCTGAAGGTCCTGACCCATTCGAAAATCCCGGTCCTTGTCTATCGGTGACGCGGGGGGCGCGCGTGATCCAGCAGCTTCATGCAGGGTCGGCGCTGGTGCAATTCTCCGAAGGCTTCATGAGGACGCCGGCCCGGATAGCCGCAAATTGTACCAAATTCCGCGAGGATCGCCGTGGTTGAAGATCAGATCTGGTCGCCCTCCGTCATTACACCGGTCGCCAGTCGGAATCTGAGGCTGTTTGCCCTCAACGGCACAGAAAGTCTCGGGCAGGGAATCAGCGATCTGCTTGGGTGTCATCTCAGCAAACACGAAGAGCGCGAATTCGAGGACGGCGAGCACAAGGCCAGACCCCTCGATGTCGTCGCCGGTGCGGATGTGTATGTCATCCACAGCCTTCATGGCGGACGTGAGCAGAGCGCCAATGACAAGCTCTGTCGTCTATTGTTTTTCATCGCAGCGCTGAAAGATGCGGGCGCCGCACGCGTTACGGCGGTCGCTCCCTATCTGTGTTACTCGCGCAAGGATCGCCGGACCAAGGCGAACGACCCGGTCACCACCCGCTATGTCGCTACGCTTTTCGAGGCGGTCGGCTGCGATACCGTTGTCACGCTGGAGGTGCATAACGAGTCGGCCTTTGAGAACGCCTTCCGCCGCCGGGCCGTCGCGCTGACTGCGGCGCCGTTGCTGATTGACGCGATCATAGCAGCTGCTGCCAGCGGGCCGCTATGCGTGATCTCTCCTGACCTTGGAGGTGGAAAACGGGCGGATCTGTTGCGGGAAGGCCTCGAGCGGGTTCTGGGTCGCCCGGTCGGAAAGGCGTTCGCTGAAAAACATCGCAGCGCGGGCGTGGTCTCGGGCGATCTGTTCGTCGGCGATGTGGCCGGCGCCACCTGCGTCATCGTCGATGATCTCATCAGCACGGGGGGGACGCTGGTGCGGGCGGCACGCGCAGCGCGCATCCGCGGCGCGGGCCGCATTCTGGCCTGCGTGGCCCACGGCCTGTTCATGCCCGGCGCCGAGACCGCGCTGGCGGATCCGGCCATCGACCGCATCCTGGTGACCGACGTGGTGCCGGCGTTCCGGCTGCCGGCCGGTCCGGTGCGCGACAAGCTCACCGTCGTGCCGGCAGCGCCGCTCCTGGCGGAGGCGATCCGCCGGCTCCATGAAGGCCTGCCGCTGACCGATCTCATGGTGTTCTGAGCGGACGATCAAATTGCCGCGCGGTCCGGCGTTCCGAAGCCGCC
>DATCUS010000280.1:0-6218 GCA_036561845.1 Tardiphaga sp.
CAGCACCGGCGTGCCCTCGGACTGCGCCTCGACCACGATGATGCCGAAGTCTTCCTCGGCCGCGAACACAAAGGCGCGCGCCGTCGCCATGAGGCGGCGCAGCTCGCCGTCGCTGACAAAGCCGGCGAAGCTGACATTCGGCGTCGCCAGCGCCTTGAGGCGCGCCGCCTCCGGGCCGGAGCCTGCCACGATCAACTGCTGATCGGGCAATTCCGCGAAGGCCCGCACCACGGCCTCGATCTTCTTGTAGGGCACCAGCCGGCTGGCGGCGAGAAAATGCCCGCCAGCCGGCAGTTCGCCGGACAGCGCCGACATGGTCACCGGCGGATACACCACCTCGGCGACGCGGCCGTAGATCTTCAGAATGCGGCGCGCCACGAATTTCGAATTGGCGATCATCACGTCAGGGCCGTGCGCCGTGCGCGCATCCCACATCCGGATGTTGTGCAGGATCAACCGCGCGATCATGCCCTTCAGCCCGCGCGCATAGCCGCTTTCCTTGAGATAGGCGTGCTGCAGATCCCAGGCATAGCGCATCGGCGAATGCACATAGGCGACGTGGACCTGGTTCGGCCCCGTCAGGATTCCCTTGGCCACCGCATAGCTCGAGGAGATCACCAGATCGTAGGCGGAGAAATCGAACTGCTCGATGGCCAGCGGCATCAACGGCAGATAGGAGCGATGGCGGCTGGCGATGAACGGCATCTTCTGCAGAAAGCTGGTGTGCGTCTGTTTGATGCCGATCTTGGCGCGATCCGCCGGCGTCAGCACATCGAACAGGGCGAACACGTCGGCATCGGGATAGCAGCGCAGGATTTCACGCAGGACCTGCTCGGCGCCACCGACGACATACAACCAGTCATGTACAATCGCGACGCGCATCTCGTACCTCTTGCTGGCCCGGCAAACACCGGACGCGCCGAATCTCATAGATCAACAGCAAGGCGGCACAATCGAATTCTGGCGCTTACGTTAATCCGGCAGGAAGCCTTCGCGACCGGCCAAATTGCGCATCGCGCGCCGTGATCGTCAACCATCGCCGCCGACCCGTTACCGGATCCAGAACCAGTCACATTCAGCAACAACCGGTCGCAAACGATGGCTAACGCGCTGTTCGCGCCTCTTCATTTACAGATCTCTTGGTTAATATCAGGTTTAGAGCTGGCCCGCGCCTGCCGGTCCATGCACGGACGACTCCGCGTTCCCGCGCGGGAACCTTCGCCAGCATGTGGCGTTTTGTCCGCAGCAACCGGAGCAAAGCCATGAGCATTCTGAAATGGGCCCTGATCTTCTTTGTCGTGTCGATCGTGGCCGGCATCCTCGGATTCACCGGCGTCTCCGCCGCTTCGGCCGATGTGGCGCGGGTGCTGTTCTATATCTTCATGATCATCTTCATCGTGCTGCTGATCCTGGGATTCACCATCTTCCGGGTGTAGGGGCGTTCAGCGCTCGTTCCCCGGACGCGATGCAACACGAAGTGTTGCTTCGCAGAGCCGGGGTCCCGGTCGCTTGCCGCTCGTAAGCGGGGTCCCGGATCTGCGCAGCAGCGTTTCGGACGATGCTGCGCATCGTCGCTCACGCCGCAGCGCGTCCGGGATACGTGCCTTGGCTTTCCTGATTCAATTGTCAAACAGCGCAAGCAACTGTAGTCCCGCGACGCTTATGCGTCCGGGCTGTGCTGCATTCCTGCCCTCCCGATCGAGAAGGCGCGCGGAACGCCGGGTGCCCGATGCACCCATGGGCTCGTGTGCATGGGTAGAAAGCACACGAGGCTTGCCACGGTCACACCGGGACACAACCCGGCGTTCCGCGCGCGATGGTGTTAACGGCTTATGGCGTGCTCTCCCCGGCAGCGACCGTCGTTGCCGTCCTCCGACTGAGAATGCGTCCGCCTTCGGTTGAAAGCGGATCTCCGTCGGAATCGATGCCACGCGCGGCATCCAGACCACACGCTTTTGCCGTCCGCGCCAGCGTGGTTCGTCAGCGTTTCCTTCCGGTCTCACGGACCCTTATGGGTGCCCGCCCTGACCAAAAATTCCGCGCCTGACGCTGCCGCGTCCACCGCACCCCGCCCCGCGAACCTGACGATCGCGATACGCCCCTCTCGGTGGGACGGGATGCAATGGATTATAATCTTAGTTGGATTGACGTCAAGAGGCTGCTAGGAAAAAATATCAGCTACTAGCCGGCAGAGCTATTATCCTCGCCGCACCGGGCGTCGGGCTGTATGTCATCATCACGCTGATCGAGGCACGGGTGACCGGCTGGGCCGTGCGCAGCGATCCATTTGCCGCCGGCGGCCGAGGACAACAGATGACGCAGAGCCTTCTTCCCACTCCCTCCACCGTGCACTGGGGCCATTTCGACGCGGCACTGAAGCCGGTCGCGACCATCGCGCCGGGCGACACCATCACCATCACCAGCGTCAGCGGCGCCCCCGACGACCTGCCGACGCGGGCCGGCATGACGGTGCGGCCGGAGCTGACGGCGATCCATGCCGCGGTGAAGCCGGAGATCGGGCCGCACATTCTCACCGGACCGGTGGCGGTGACCGGCGCGCTGCCCGGCGACGCATTGCGCGTGGAAATCCTCGACGTGCAACTCGCCGACGACTGGGGCTTCAATCTTTTCAAGGCCGGTTTCGGCACGCTGCCCGACGACTTTCCCTATGACCGCCGCGTGCATCACGGCATCGACCGCGCCAAAGCCACGGTGCAGACCTCATGGGGCATGCAACTGCCGGCGCATCCGTTTTTCGGGGTGATGGGCGTAGCGCCCGCGCCGGGCGTCGGCCGGGTCAGCTCGGTGATGCCGTCGACGTTCGGCGGCAATATCGACAACAAGGAACTCGGCGCCGGCGCCGTGCTGTATCTGCCGGTCGCAGTCGAAGGCGGCTTGTTCTCCTGCGGCGACGGCCATGCCGCGCAAGGCGACGGCGAAGTCTGCCTCACGGCCGTCGAGACCGGGCTGACGGGCACGTTTCGGATCGATCTGGTGAAGGGCGCCAACCTCGACGCCCCCCATGCCGAGACCAAGACGCATCTGATCTCGATGGCGTTCGACGAGGATCTCGACGAGGCCGCCCGGGTCGCGCTGCGGCGGATGATCGCGCTGGTGGTGGCGCGCACCACGCTGACCGCCGACGACGCCTACATGCTGTGCAGCCTCGCCGCCGACCTGCACGTCACCCAGCTCGTCAACCGCAGCAAGGGCATCCACGCGATGATGCCGCTGGCGCTGCTCGACCAGGCGAAGCGGTGACGGTCGCGCGCGCGATCGAGAGCGTCGCGGTGTCTGCGGCTCGAATTTTGGCTGCTCCGGGGCCGGGCGTAACGACCTACGATCTCGACAGGCCGTGCTCCTGAACAATGCGCTGCAAACGGCACTGCGCTAACCTCTCCCCGCAAGCGGGGAGAGGTTAAGGCAGCCCGCCCGCCCCATAAATATGGCTGTCGCAACGCGCACCACCGGGGCTAATCTGGCAGCGCTACCGGAATAGCGGTCGGGGACGATGGCATGACGCTGCCAGGTGACGAGCGCCTTGCGCAGGCCATCACGGTGCTGCTCGTGGAAGACGATGCGCCGACCTTGTGGCGGCTGCAGGATGCGCTGACCAAGGCCGGGTTTGAAGTGGCCACGGCCGCGACCCTGGCCGAGGCGCGCAGCCGGCTGGCGCAGGACGCGCCGCGCGTGCTGCTGACCGACCTGCAACTGCCCGACGGCCATGGCAGCGCGCTGATCCGCGAAACGAGGCAGCGCTTTCCCGATACCGAGATCATGGTGATCTCGATCCTCGGCGACGAGGAGAGCGTGATCTCCGCGATCACCGTCGGCGCCACCGGCTATCTGCTCAAGGACGCCTTTCCAACCGACATCGCCGCCACCGTGCATGAGCTGGTGGCCGGGCATTCGCCTATCTCGGCCTCGATCGCGCGCTTCATCGTGCGCCGCACCCAGAGCAATGCCGAGCCCGCTGCCCTGCCGGCGCTCAACACGGCCAGGCTGACGCCGCGGGAGATCGACATCCTGTGGGGTATCGCCAAGGGCTTCAGCTATGCCGAGATCGCCGGCCATCTCGGCCTGTCCAAACAGACCGTGCCCGGCCACATCAAGAACATCTACCGCAAGCTCGAGGTCCACACCCGGGGCGAGGCGGTGTTCGAGGCGGTGCAACAGGGCCTGATCAAGCTGTGACGGAGACCGCGGAGAAGCCATTTCCGTTGGCGCCCAGGGCCTGGCGGTGGCACGCGCCAAGACTTCGGCTGGCGCCGTATCTGGCGCTGCAGGGGCTGATCGCGATCCTGTGCGTGCTGCTGCTGCGCGAGCCGCCGCCGGCACCGCCCGCCGCCTATGGCCTGACCGAATTCACCGTCAGCGACGGCGGCACCGAGCGCGCCGTGACGCTGCCGCACTTCGCGTCATCGCGCTATGCGATGGCCGATCCGCCGCGCTTCACCGGCCAGTTCAACTGGCCCAGGGGCGAGCGGGAGCGCGCGTGGTCGGTATTCCTGCCGCGCTTCAGCAACGGCGTCGAGGTGGCGGTCAACGGCGTCGCGATTCTCGACAGCCGCCGTGACCCCGCGGCCAACCGGCCCGACCGCAACACGCCGGAGATCGCGGTGATCCCCTCCTCGCTGCTGCGCGACGGCGCCAATGTGCTGTCGATCCGGCTGTTCGTGTGGGGGCCGCTGACCGGCTTCCTGGATCGGGTCTATGCCGGCCCGGACGAGATGCTGCGCCCGTCCTTCGACAAGCGGGTCCTGCTGTTCGGCACCCTGCCGGTGGTGTTTTCCGCGTGGCAGGCGATCCTCGCGGTGATCCTGACGATCATGTGGGTGATGCGGCGCCATGAACCGGCCTATGGCGTGCTTGCCGCGGCGATGGCGTTCGGCGCCGTCCAGGCCTTGCTGCCGGCGCCGACGGCACCGTCCGCCTTCTCCCGGCTCAACGCGACCCTGATCGCGTCGGCGCCGGTGGAGAGCGCGCTGTTTCTGACGTTCGCCGTGCTGTTCTTCGGCAACAGGTGGCCGCGCTACGGCCTCGCCGTCTTCGCGCCGGGCCTGGTGGTGATCCTCGTCGGGCTGTTCGGCCAGCAGCCGCTGCTGAGCAAGGTGTTCGTTCTGGTCGGCATCCCCACCGTCGGACTCTGCCTGCTCGCCATGGGCGTCGTCGTCGCCCATGCGGTCCTCAGGCGACAGGACATCGTCAGCCTGCTGCTGGGTTGCGCCGTCACCATCGTGCTGACCTGCTGGATCTACGATCTGCTCTCGATCCTGCAGGTGATCGACAACGGCAGGATTTTCGTGTCGCGGCTGTCCTACTCGGCGCTGCTGGTGGCGATCGGCGCCGGCCTGACCTGGCGCTTCGCCCGCGCGCTCAACGAGGTCGACAGCTTCGCCAACAACATGGTGACGCTGGTGCGCGAGGCCGAGGACAAGCTGAAGGCCAGTTTCGCGCGCGAGGAACAGCGCGCCCGCGCCGCGGCGCTGGCGCTGGAGCGCACCCGGCTGATGCGCGACCTGCACGACGGACTCGGCGGGCAGCTGGTCAGCATTGTCGCGCTCAGCGAGCGCGGCAACGCCGGCGCCCCGATCGGCGAGGCGGCGCGGGCAGCGCTGAAGGATCTCCGGCTCGTCATCGACGCCATGGACGATATCGGCGGCGACCTGATGCTGGCGCTGGGCTCGTGGCGCGAGCGCGCCACGGCGCAACTGCGCCCGCATGACATGGCGCTGGACTGGCACACGCTGTCACCGCAAGGCCTGCCCGTTCACCCCGAGCTCAGGCCATGGCACGTCATCCAGATCGTGCGGCTGCTCGACGAGGCCCTGACCAACGCCATCAAGCATGCCGGCGCGCGGCGGGTCACGGTGACGATCGAGACGCTGACCGACCCGTCGCAAGGCGACTATGGCTGCATCACCATCGCGGACGACGGCAACGGCTTTGCGCTGGCGCCGGATGGTGCGGCGGCGGAAGGCCCGACCTCGGCGCGCGGCCTGCGCAACATGAAAAGCCGCGCCGCGCGCTGCGGCGCGACACTCGAGCTGGCCTCCGATGCCGGCGGCACAAGGGTGAAGCTCGTGCTGCCGCGCCGCTTTCCCGACGGCGACTCCACCGGCTGATCCATATGAGATCAGCGGCGGCCGACGCGGTTGACTGGACCGCCACGATTCATCGGCGTGCCCGGCCGCACGCCGACGCCGCGCGCACCGACG
>DATCUS010000281.1:0-20857 GCA_036561845.1 Tardiphaga sp.
GGATCGCCGCCAGCTCATCGCGCGACACGTCGGCGATCAGTTCGGAAATCAGGTCGGCCTTGGACGGAAAGTAGCGGTAGACGGTGCCGGCGGCGACGTTGGCGCGGATGGCGACCGGGGCGATCTGCACCGCCGCCATGCCGCCATCGGCGCAGGTGTCACGCGCAGCCGCCAGAATGGCGCTGCGCCGCGCCGCAAGGCGCTTCACGACCTGATGGGTCCTGCGATAAACCATGGCGCTTCATCCCTTCGCACGCGCTTCCGGGCCACAGGCTGTCGGAAGAAAGCGCACGACTTCAAGGTTTTGGGCGAGATCATGGGTCACTCGCCGGTAAGAACTGAACACCAATTCAGAGCGCCTGACAAGACGTTTCCGCTAAGTCCGGCATGCGACTTTGGTGAGTCGGCCTAGCCACCGAAGCCGGCGGCACGGGCGGCTGCGGCCACCGCCATGCCGGTGATGACGGCGAGGAAATCGTTGCGCCGGATAATGGTCACCGCCATCGCGGCGAGGATGGCAAACACCACCACCGGACCGCCATTGACCGCCACCGGCAGCGCCGCGGCGACGATGATCGAGCCCGGCAGCGCGTCGAGCATGCGGCGCACCCGCGGCGTGACGTTGACGTAGCCCATCAGCCAGTAGCCGCCGAGCCGCGACGCCACGGTCACCGCCGTCATGACGGCAAACGCAACCATGACATCGCTGCGCAAAAATTCGTTCATGGCGCGGCTCCGTGGGCCGGCGCCGGCTCGTCCATCAGCCCGGCGCTGATGCTGCCGCTCAGCGCGCCGGCGATGATGAACCACCAGCCGCCCACCAGCCAGTGCACGATCAGCGCGACGACGCCCGACACCACCCAGGGGATGGCGCGGCGCGGTCCCTTCCAGGCCGGCACCAGCATGGCGGCGTAGAACGCCGGCATCACCAGGTCGACGCCGTATTTGCGGGGGTCGGTGAGCTGTTCGGCGAGCAGGAAACCTGGGATCGAGGACAGCAGCCAGACCAGATACAGCACGATGCCGCCGCCGACATAGAACCATGCATCGGCGCCGCCGTGCTCGCGGTAACGCATCGCCGCCAGCCAGCCGCCATCGGTGACCAGCAGCATCGACGGATAGGCCTGCCACGCCGGCAGCGTGCCGAACCACGGCCGCAGCGTCGCGCTCATCAGCATGAAGCGGACGTTGACCGTCAGTGTCAGCAGCGCCAGCGTGGCGATCGACGACGGCGTCAGCCGCTCCGGCCACGACTGCACCGCAACAAATTGCGACAGCCCGCCATAGACCGTGGCCATCATCAGCTCGACCTCGGCCAGCGAAAAGTGCTTCTGCGCGCACAGCGCCCCGAACGCCATGCCGAACGCCAGCGTGCCCGGCAGCATCGGCCCGATGGCGACGATGCCCGGAACGATGGCCGCGCTGGACCAGTAGGCCGGGGCCTTGGGGATATGGGTGTGGTGCATGACACGATCCGCGTTGGATCCCATGCCTGCGGGCAGACCGCGGCGAGGTCAAGCCATCGCCGCTCATGAGCGCCATGCGCGGGGCAACCGTCGCGGACGGACGCCTCACTCCCAGCTCAGCGCGCCGCCGTTCTGGTACTCGATCACCCGGGTCTCGAAGAAGTTCTTCTCCTTCTTGAGGTCCATCGCCTCCGACATCCACGGAAACGGATTATCGGTGTCGGCGAATACGCCGGCGAGGCCTATCTGGGCGCAGCGGCGGTTGGCGATGAAGTGCATGTAGGTCTCGCACAAGGCGGCGTTGAGTCCCAGGAAGCCGCGCGGCATCGTATCGCGGCTGTAAGCCGCCTCCAGTTCCGCCGCCGTCCGGATCATGCCGCGAACCTCTTCCTGGAACGCCGGCGTCCACAGATGCGGGTTCTCGATCTTGATCTGGTTGATGACGTCGATGCCGAAGTTCAGGTGAATGCTCTCGTCGCGCAGGATGTACTGATACTGCTCGGCAATCCCGACCATCTTGTTGCGGCGGCCGAGCGACAGGATCTGTGCGAAGCCCGTGTAGAACCACATGCCCTCGAAGATCACATAGAACGCGACGAGATCGCGCAGCAATGCCTGGTCGGTCTCGGTGGTCCCGGTCTTGAAGTCGGGATCGTCGAGATGCCGGGTGTGCTGCAGCGCCCATGCCGCCTTCTCGGTGATGGACGGCACCTCGCGATACATGTTGAACAGCTCGCCCTCGTCGAGGCCGAGGCTTTCGACGATGTACTGGAACGTATGGGTATGCACCGCCTCTTCGAAGGCCTGCCGCAGCAGATACTGCCGGCATTCCGGATTGGTCAGGTGGCGGTAGATCGCCAGCACGATGTTGTTGGCGACCAGGCTTTCCGACGCCGCAAAGAAGCCGAGGTTGCGCTTGATGGCGCGGCGCTCGTCTTCGGTGAGTCCATCCTTCGATTTCCACAGCGCGATGTCGGCCTGCATCGAGACTTCGGTGGGCATCCAGTGGTTGTTGCAGCCGGCGAGGTATTTCTCCCACGCCCATTTGTATTTCATCGGCAGCAGCTGGTTGACGTCGGCGCGGCAGTTGATCATGCGCTTTTCGTCGACCGAGACGCGGCCGCCCGAGGGATCGATGGTTTCCAGCCCGGTCGGATGAGCCGGCTCGAGCTTCAGTTGCACGGGCGCGCGCGGGGATGACGCGGCGATGGTGTCGGTATCGGACCAGTCGAGCATAAGAGAATTCCTTTGGCAAAAATGTTGGCCCTCATGGTGAGGAGCCCGCTACTTCAGCGGGCGTCTCGAACCATGAGTGATTGCGGCCATCCTTCGAGACGCGCGCGAAGAGCGCGCTCCTCAGGATGAGGTCGCGTGTGCGGCAGCGCTCACTGGCAGGCCTCGCATTCGGGGTTGTCGATCGAACAGGCCTGCAGGCCGGCGAGGTCCGGCGCCACGACGGCAGCCGTCACCATGATCGGCGCGTACGTGATGACAGGCGCGGCAGAAACGGCGTTGAGCTTGCCGTCGGTACCCTTCAGCGTCGACTTCTCCACGTGGGTGGCGCTGCGCGAGCGCAGGTAATAGGTGGTCTTCAATCCGCTCGACCACGCCCGACGGTAGAGCTGGTCGAGTTTCTTGCCGGACGGGTTGGCGATATAGAGGTTGAGCGACTGCGACTGGTCGATCCACTTCTGCCGCCGCGCCGCCGACCTGATCAGCCAGGCGCTGTCGATTTCGAAGGCCGTGGCGTACAGCGCCTTGAGATCGTCAGGCACGCGGTCGATAGCGCCGAGGCTGCCGTCGAAATATTTCAGGTCGGAGACCATCACCTCGTCCCACAGCCCGCGCGCCTTGAGATCGCGCACCAGGAAGTCGTTCACGACGGTGAAGTCGCCGGACATGTTCGATTTGACGTAGAGATTCTGGTAAGCCGGCTCGATCGACTGCGCGACGCCGCAGATGTTGGAGATGGTCGCGGTCGGCGCGATCGCCATGACGTTGGAATTGCGCATGCCGGTCGAGGTGACCCTTGCGCGCAGGCTTGCCCAGTCCCGCGTCATCGATCGATCCATATCGAGGAATTGTCTGGCGTCTCCCGAGGGCGCCGCGCTTGCGCGGGCCTCGGCCAGGATCTCGATGGAGTCGATCGGCAGGATGCCGCGGCTCCACAGCGAGCCGTCGAAGGTCGGATAGCGGCCGCGTTCCGCCGCGAGATCCACGGAGGCGGAGATCGCGTGGAAGGCAATCGCCTCCATGCTCGTGTCGGCGAAGGCGACGGCGTCATCCGAGGCAATCGGAATCCGCAGCGCATGCAGGGCATCCTGAAAACCCATCAGGCCGAGGCCGACCGGGCGGTGTCTGAGATTGGAGCGGCGGGCTTCGGGAATGGTGTAGAAGTTGATGTCGACGACATTGTCGAGCATCCGCATCGCGGTGTTGATGGTGCGCTGCAGCCGCGCATCGTCGAGCCGACCTTCGGCGATATGGTTGAGCAGGTTGACCGAACCGAGATTGCATACCGCGACTTCGTCGTCGGAGGTGTTCAGGGTGATCTCGGTGCACAGGTTCGACGAGTGGATGACGCCGACATGCTGCTGCGGCGAGCGCAGGTTGCAGGGGTCCTTGAAGGTGATCCAGGGATGGCCGGTCTCGAACACCATGGTCAGCATGCGGCGCCACAGGTCGGCGGCACGGATCTGCTTGAACGTCCGCATCTCGCCGCGCGCGGCCTTGGCTTCGTAGAACGCGTAGCGTTCTGCGAAAGGCTTGCCGTAGAGGTCGTGCAGATCCGGCGCTTCGTCAGGCGAGAACAGCGTCCACTCGCCATCGGATTCCACCCGCTGCATGAACAGGTCGGGCACCCAGTTGGCGGTGTTCATGTCATGGGTGCGGCGGCGATCATCCCCGGTGTTCTTTCTGAGATCGAGGAATTCCTCGATGTCGACGTGCCAGGTCTCCAGATAGGCGCAGACCGCGCCCTTGCGCTTGCCGCCCTGATTGACGGCGATGGCGGTGTCGTTGGCCACCTTGAGGAACGGCACCACGCCCTGGCTCTCGCCATTGGTGCCCTTGATGCGCGCGCCCATGCCGCGGACGCGGGTCCAGTCATTGCCGAGGCCGCCGGAATATTTCGCCAGCAAGGCGTTGTCCTTCACCGACTTGAAGATGCCGTCGAGATCGTCGGCCACGGTGGTGAGGAAGCAGGATGACAGCTGCGGCCGCAGCGTGCCGGAATTGAACAGGGTCGGGGTCGAGGCCATGAAGTCGAACGACGACAGCAGGTTGTAGAATTCGATGGCGCGGCCTTCGCGGTCGATCTCGCGAATGGCCAGCCCCATCGCCACGCGCATGAAGAAGGCCTGCGGCAGTTCGATGCGGTTGTTGTTGTCGTGGAGGAAATAGCGGTCGTACAGCGTCTGCAGGCCCAGAAACTGAAACTGGAGATCGCGCTCAGGCTTGAGCGCCGCCGAAATCCGCGCGAGGTCGAATCGGGCGAGTTCGGGATCGAGCAGTTCGGCACTGATGCCCTTCTTCACATAGGCCGGAAAGTACTCGGCATAGCGCGTCGACATGTCCGCCTGGGTGGCGGTGACGAGGCCGCCGTGGATGAACGACAGCACCTCGGTGCGCAGCCTGTCGAGCAGCAGGCGCGCGCTGACGAAGGTGTAGTTTGGTTCCTGTTCGACCAGCGTGCGGGCCGCCATGATGCCGGCCAGCGCCAGCTCCTCGAGCGTGATGCCGTCATAGAGATTGCGGCGGGTCTCTTCGAGCACCGGCGCGGGGTCGACCCCGTCGAGGCCGGCGCAGGCCTCATGGACGATGACCGACAGGCGCTGCGCATCGAGCGGAACACGGCTGCCATCGGCAAGGGTGACATGCGGCAACGGCGCTGCGGCCATCCCCGCGGGCTCGGCCCCACGCGCCTCGACGCGGCTTTTGGCGCGCTCCTCGCGGTACAGCACATAGGCACGCGCGACCTTGTGATGCTCGCTGCGCATCAGCGCCAGTTCGACCTGGTCCTGCACGTCCTCGATGTGGAAGGTGCGGCCTTCGCCGAGACGGCGGGTCAGCGCACCGACCACGTCGCTGGTGAGCTGTTCGACGGCCTCATGGACGCGGCGTGAGGCAGCGGCGGAATGCCCTTCGACAGCCAGGAACGCCTTGGTCATGGCGATCGAAATCTTGCCCGCATCGAACGGCGACACCATGCCGTTGCGGCGGATCACCTGGAAGGGTGGCGCGCTCGAGCCGTGATGTTCCGGATGGATGCGGACGAGCGCTGCGGAAGCGGCTTCCGCCGCGTGGAGGGATGGTGACATCGACATAGACCCCGTGTGATGCGCGTTGGCGAATGACGGAGGTCGGAAGGACGCCGGTGGGTGCGCCGGCGGCAAACGCCGGCAGACCTGCAAGCGACCGCTGGGACACCCCGCCCATGGACGTATCGGTGTCGCGGCAGGTCTCCTGGCTCACAGGTCGTCGCTTGTTTCGGTCTTCCCAATGCTTGCGCATCAGTGACTTCAATCGAAACAGGCTCACTGCTTACAGTTGCGGGGGCAGCGCCGGATTTTCGCGCCTGATGCGCGATTCACCGGCTTCCCTCTTAGCCACCAAATCTTGCGACAAGGCGGACCGTGACATCTACATTTGGTTTGAACCGCGCCTTGCTGTCAAGGCAGCAGCGGGCTCGTCCGCAACAAAGATTCATCCGCCGAAGCACAAGCGCGCCCGGCCGCGGCGCCGGGCACATTGCTGGCGCAGGACCTCAGGCGATCGGCCTCCTTGACGAGGTTGCCGAAATCATCGCACCGCCACCCCGCTCACTGCCAGCCCGGCACGCCCTTCATGTCCGGCAGATGATGCGCGATGCCCTTGTGGCAGTCGATGCAGGTCTTCTCGCCGGTGAACAGGAAGCGCTGGTGCGCGACCGAGGCGCGCGGCGACTGCTTGGTAATGTCCATCGACGCCGCGCTGTGGCAGTTGCGGCATTCCAGCGAATCGTTGGCCTTGAGCCGCGACCATTCGTGCAGCGCCAGCTCCAGCCGGTGCTCGCGGAACTTGTCGGGCGTATCGATGGTGCCGAACAGATGGCCCCAGACTTCTTTCGAGGCCTGCATCTTGCGCGCGATCTTGTCGGTCCAGTTGTGCGGCACGTGACAGTCCGGGCAGCTGGCGCGTACGCCGGAGCGGTTGGAGAAGTGGATGGTCGACTTCAGTTCGGAGAACACGTTGTCGCGCATCTCGTGGCAGCCGGTGCAGAACTTCTCGGTGTTGGTGATTTCCAGCGCGGTGTTGAAACCGCCCCAGAAGATCACCCCGGCAACGAAGCCGGCGAGCACCAGCACGCCAAGCCCGAACACCGAACTCGGCCGCCGCAGCACGTTCCACAATTCGAGCACGAACCCCCAGGCCCGTGCCGGCCATGCGCGGCGCGGCGGGGTGATATCGGTCATCGCTTGCCCCCGGGCGCGGCGCTCTTCAGCAGCGTATCGATATCGACGAAATCATTGATGATCGGCGGCTTTGCCGTGCTCTGCGGCACGTGACATTCGGTGCAGAAGAAGCGGCGCGGCGATACCGAGGCCAGAAATTGCCCGTCGCGATCCATGAAGTGGGTGATGCTGACCATCGGCGCCTGCGATTCCGCGGTGCGCGCGCGGGCGTGGCACGACAGGCACTTGTTGCCGTTGAGGTCGATCTGGTAGCCCTCGGTGGTGTGCGGGATCACCGGCGGCTGTTCCGGATAGTTGCGGACCTCCTTGTCCGCCGAGTTGCGCAGCGGCAGCAGCGGCGGCGCCGCGCCCTCCTCGTTGAGCGGCGTCGTGCCGCGCAGCCCGGAGCTGACGGTCTGCGCGACCAGCGAGGTCGAGGCGGCGGCGAGGATGATCGCCAGCGCCAGGAGTACAGGTTTTCCGATCATGTGCTTTGCACCCGCTCGATGCGCACCGCGCATTTCTTGTAGTCGGTCTGCAGCGAGATCGGATCGGTGGCGTCGAGCGTCACCTTGTTGATCAGCTGCGCCTCGTCGAACCACGGCACGAACACCACGCCGCGCGGCGGCTTGTTGCGGCCGCGGGTCTCGACCCGCGTGCGGATGAAGCCGCGCCGTGACGACAGCTTGATCTCGTCGCCGCGCCGCAGCTTGGCTTCCAGCGCGTCGTCGGGATGCATGAAGCAGACGGCTTCCGGGAACGCCTTGTAGAGTTCGGGGACGCGCCGCGTCATGGTGCCGGAATGCCAGTGCTCGAGCACGCGGCCGGTGGACAGCCAGAACGGATATTCGGCATCGGGCGATTCGGCCGGCGGCTCATAGGGCAGCGCGAAGATGCGCGCGCGGCCATCCGGAAAGCCGTAGAATTCGACGTCCTTGCCGCTCTTCACGTATGGGTCGAGCCCCTCGCGGAACCGCCATTTGGTCTCCTGGCCGTTGACCACCGGCCAGCGCAACCCGCGCACCTGATGATAGGTGTCGAACGGCGCGAGGTCGTGGCCATGACCGCGACCGAAACTGGCATATTCCTCGAACAGGCCCTTGTGGACATAAAAGCCGAATGCCTTGGATTCATCGTTGAGGTAGCCGGCCTCGATGTCGGTGACGGGGAACGCATCGACCTGGCCGTTCTTGTACAGCACGTCGAACAGGGTCTTGCCGCGATAGTCCGGCTTCTTGGCGATCAGTTCCTCGGGCCAGACTTCCTCGATCTTGAAGCGCTTGGAGAATTCCATCAGCTGCCACAGATCGGATTTCGACTCGCCCGGCGCCGACACCAGCTGGTGCCAGAAATGCGTGCGCCGCTCGGCATTGCCGTAGGCGCCCTCCTTCTCCACCCACATGGCGGTGGGCAGGATCAGGTCGGCGGCCATCGCAGTGACCGATGGATAGGCATCGGAGACGACGATGAAGTTGTCGGGATTGCGATAGCCGAGATACGTCTCCTCGTTGGAGTTGGCGCCGGCCTGCAGGTTGTTGTTGACCTGCACCCAGTAGGCGTTGAGCAGCCCGTCCTTGAGCATGCGGTTCTGCAGCACCGCGTGATAGCCGGGCTTGTCGGGGATGGTGCCTTCCGGCAGCTTCCAGATCTGCTCGGTCTTGTCGCGATGCGCCTTGTTGGTCACCACCATGTCGGCAGGCAGACGGTGCGAGAAGGTGCCGACCTCGCGCGCCGTGCCGCAGGCCGAGGGCTGGCCGGTCAGCGAGAACGGGCTGTTGCCGGGCTCGGAGATCTTTCCGGTCAAGAGGTGGATGTTGTAGATCAGGTTGTTGCACCAGACGCCGCGGGTGTGCTGGTTGAAGCCCATGGTCCAGAAGCTGACGACCTTCACCTTGGGGTCGGCATAGAGTTCGGCCATTGCCTGCAGCCGGTTCAGCGGCACGCCGGACATTTCGGCGGCCTTCTCCAGCGTGAAGTCCGAGACGAACTTGACGTAGTCGTCATAGCTCATATCGGTGGAGTCGTTGGCCTTGGTGCGGCCGGTGGCCTTCTTCTCCAGCGGATGTTCGGGCCGCAGGCCGTAGCCGATATCGGTCTGGCCGCGCTTGAACAGCGTGTGCTTGTCGACGAAGTCCTTGTTGACGCGGCCGGTCTTGACGATGTGGTTGGCGATGGCGTTGAGCAGATACAGATCGGTGTGCGGCTTGAACACCATGCCGATGTCGGCGAGATCGAACGAGCGATGCTCGAAGGTACTGAGCACTGCGACCTTGACATGCGGCGCGCTCAGCCTGCGGTCGGCCACCCGGGTCCACAGGATCGGATGCATCTCCGCCATGTTGGAGCCCCACAGCACGAAGGCGTCGGCGGCCTCGATGTCGTCGTAACAGCCCATCGGCTCGTCGATGCCGAAGGTGCGCATGAAGCCGACGGCGGCGGACGCCATGCAGTGACGTGCATTGGGATCGAGATTGTTGGAGCGGAAGCCGGCCTTCATCAGCTTCAGCGCGGCATAGCCCTCCCAGATCGTCCACTGGCCGGAGCCGAACATGCCGACGCCGCTTGGTCCGCGCTTCTTCAGCGCCGCCTTGAACTTCTCCGCCATGACGTCGAAGGCTTCGTCCCATGACACCGGCGTGAACTCGCCGTTCTTGTCGTATTTGCCGTTGGTCTTGCGCAGCATCGGCTGGGTCAGCCGGTCATGGCCATACATGATCTTGGACAGGAAGTAGCCCTTGACGCAGTTGAGGCCGCGATTGACCTCCGACTTGATGTCGCCATGGGTCGCGACCACGCGGTTTTCCTTGGTCGCCACCATGACGCTGCAGCCGGTGCCGCAGAACCGGCACGGCGCCTTGTCCCACTTCAGTTCGCTTTCGCTGCGCACGGTGGTGAGGTTGGCGGCCAGCGCCGGCGCTGCCATGCCGCCGGCAATCGCCGCCATGGCGGCGGCCTCCAGCTTGAGGACCTGGCGGCGGTCGAGTTTCGGTGCGGTCATGACAATTCTCTCCAATGCCTAGGCGGCATCGATGGCGTGGAACACGAGCGACGCGGAATAGACGTCCGGCAGCAACGCGATGACGTTGAGCGTGGAGCCGATGACGCCGGCATCCGGCGCGTCGATCACCACCACCAGCTTGCCCTTGGGATCGCGGCCGTGAATTTCGCAGCCGGCCAGAGCGAGGATGGCGGCCTCGACCGTTGCAAGATGCTCCGGCCGCGCCTGCACCAGGATGCTGGCAATCTCGCCGCCGGGCGGCGCGATGACGCGGTTCGGGTTAAGAAGGCGCCCCCTCATCAGGGAGCGGCGATCGATAACAGTTTGCTGCTTTTGCACGGACATATTCCTTGCTGTTAACGACTGCTAATGGGCGGCCGGCGGGCCGGGCGGACCGACGATCATCTGAAAAATCCAGACCGAGAGCCCGTAGCCGCCAACCGTCGCCACCGCGAGCGCCGGCATCAGCACCACGGTGAGAAACAAAAACGCGAAGACTTCCATGCGCCTGCGGCGCACGTGTCCTGTGTCACTGCCAGTGGCGGACATGAGGAGGCTCGTTCAATGGTATGGGGAATCTGGCCGGCGTCAGGGCCGGTGCCTGTTCGTACATGTAGAGCATTCGCCTTGGCCTTGCTTGATCTAAATCAAGCAAGGCCAAGGCAAAAGCTACCACCGGACTGTCTCAAAACAACGCAATACGACGTCGTCATGACGTCATCCGGCATCGCATTGCAACAAACCGGGGGCCGAGTCAGTCGGGACTTTTTCCCGATCGCACCGGCAAAGTTTCCCGCGCATGCAACGGTATTTTTGTTTGCGAAAACGACAGCGCTCTCGCAGTCTTTGTCCAACTGACCAAGCAAGAAGACGGGGCGGGGATGGGACCTTATTTTTCTGCGTGTCGCACGCGTAACAGGGTAAATGCGACCATCGCACGGCTGGCGGGGGCCACCATTGCGTCGATAGGCCTGCTGTGGCCCGCATCGTCCCAGGCGCAGCAGACGCTGCCGACCATCGACGTGATCTCGAATACGCCGATGCAGGGATCCGGCATCGACAAGGACAAGATCCCGTCGATGGTCTCCTCCGTGACATCGGACGATTTCCAGCGCAGCCAATCGCAGAACGTCACCGACACCCTGTTCCAGCGCATTCCCGGCGTCACCCTGTCCGATCCCAACGGCAACGGCGCGCAGCAGGCCATCAGTTATCGTGGCTTCTCGGCCTCGCCGCTGCAGGGCACGCCGCAGGGGCTCGCCGTCTACATGAACGGCATGCGCATCAACGAATCCTTCGGCGACACGGTGAACTGGGACATGATCCCCACCAATGCGATCTCGCGCGCCGACGTCTTTACCAACAACCCGGTGTTCGGCCTCAATGCGCTGGGCGGCGCGGTCAGCCTGCAGATGAAGAACGGCTTCACCTATCAGGGGTTCGAAGCGGAGGGCCAGGGCGGCTCACACGGCCGCGGTCAGGGCGGCGTCCAATATGGCGTGCAGAGCGGCAACTGGAGCGGGTATTTCGCCGCACAGGGCCAGACCGACGATGGCTGGCGTCAGAAGTCGCCGACCAAGCTCGGCCGCTTCTACGGCGACATCGGCTGGCGCGACGACCGGGCCGAATTCCATCTGTTCGGAGGCGTCTCGACCAGTTCGACCGGCGTTGCGGCGGCGACCCCCGTGGAGATGCTCGCCCGCGACTGGAGCTCGGTCTACACCACGCCGCAGACCACCGACAACAAGATGGCCATGATCGGGCTGAACGGAAAGGTCGCCGTCACCGACTCCTGGTCGGTGCAGGGTAATCTCTACGGCCGCTTCTTCCGCCAGGACCACGTCGATGGCAATGACGGCAATTTCGAGCGCTGCAGCAATTCGTCGTCCTATGCCGGCCGGCTTTGCCTCGAGGATGACGGATTTACCCGCCCGGTGCCGTTCACCGGCGCCGCCGCCCTCGCCTTCCGCAACCAGTTTGTGATCCTCGACCAGAACAATCAGCCGATCCCCTGCCCGCCCGGCTCGGGCAACACCTGTTCGCCGGTGCCGTACGGCAGCATCGACCGCACCAAGACCAATTCCGATACGTTTGGCGCGTCATTGCAGGCCACCAACGACGACAGGATTTTCGGCCATGGCAATCATTTCGTGGTCGGCGGCAGCATCGATCGCGGCAAGACGGCATTCAATGCCACGTCCACGCTGGGCTACATCTATCCCGACCTCACCGTCGGCAACAATCCGGCGATTCCCGGCAGCGGCTCGGTGATCCACACGCTCGGCAATGTCGGTTACTCGCCGGTGAGCATCAACACCCGCAACACCTACTACGGCATCTACGCCACCGACACCTTCGACATCACCGAGGCGCTCGCGGCGACCGCAGGCGCCCGCTACAACATCGCCGACATTTCGCTGCGCGACATGCTCGGCACCAGTCCCGACCTCAACACCGACGCGCGGTTCTCGCGGCTCAATCCCGTGGTCGGCCTGACCTACAAGATTGCGCCGTGGATATCAGCCTATGGTGGCTATTCGGAATCCAACCGCGCGCCGACGCCGCTTGAGCTTGGCTGCTCCAATCCGGACAAGCCCTGCCTGCTCGAAAGCTTTCTTGTGTCGGATCCGCCGCTCAAGCAGGTGGTCGGCCACACCTATGAAGCCGGCCTGCGCGGCAATGGCCCGTTCGCCGGCGGAATCTTCGAGTGGAAGGCCGGCCTGTTCCGCACCGACAGCGACGACGACATCATCACGCTGGCGAGCAACATCCAGGGCCGCGGCTACTACCAGAACGTGCCACGGACCCGGCGTCAGGGCGCCGAGCTGTCGGCCGAATACAAGTCGAGCCGGTGGCTGGTCTATGCCGGCTACAGCTTCATCGATGCCACCTACCGCTTCGACGGCACGCTGGCGTCGCCCAACAATCCCTCGGCGGACGCCGACGGCAATATCTTCGTCACCTCCGGCAACCGCATCCCCGGCATTCCGCAGCACCAGTTCAAGTTCGGCGCCGACTACCGGGTGACTCCGCAGTGGAAGGTCGGCGGCGACCTCGTGGCGGTCGGATCAAGCCATTATGTCGGCGATGACGCCAACCAGAACGAGAAGCTCCCGGGCTACGTTGTGGTCAATCTGCGCACGTCCTACGACGTGACCGAAAACATCACGTTGTTCGGTGTGATCAACAATCTGTTCGACAAGCACTACGCACTGTTCGGCACCTATTTCGAACCTAGTGGCACATCGAAGGCCGGACTTGGGATTGCGCTGACCGACCAGCGCACCGAAGTACCAGGTTCGCCCTTTGCCATCTATGGCGGCATCAGGGTGAAGCTGTGACGACTGAAAAGCCGCAACGTTGAATTCTCTCGGCACGCTGTTGCTCCCACGGCGGCGTGCTCGCTCTCCCGGCGGGGAGAGAGGTCGGTGAGGGGGCGCGAAACGACAGCCCAGCGCGCCCCCCCGCCCATCGCTTCACCTTCTTCAACCGTCCTGCGCGGCAGGGTGAAGGGCGCCCGTTGGCACCACCGCCTCCACCGTCACGCCCTGCTCGGTCGACGTCACCGTCATGTTGCCCCCCAGCGCCAGCACGCGTTCGCGCATGCCGGTGAGGCCGAGGCCGAGCCGGTGATCCGAGGGCAGGCCGGCGCCGTTGTCTTCCACCCGCACCAGCGCCGCGGCGCCACCGGCCTGGCGCAGCGGCGCAATCGAAACCAAAACGCGGGTCGCACCGGCATGACGGAACACGTTGGTCAGCGCCTCCTGCACCACGCGATAGATGGTCAGCTCCACCGCTTCATCGGTGATAGCAAGCGTCGGCGACAATGCGATCTCCACGACAACGCCGGGACGGGCCTCACGCCACAGCCGTGCCAGCGCCGCCAGTGCCTCGCGCAATCCCAATTCGCTCAGTCCCGCCGGTCGCAGCCGGGCCAGCACCCGGCGGTTGGACTGCTGCAGCGCGTTGACCTGTTCCAGCATGGCGCCGCCGTGGCGGCGCAACGCGGCGATGTCTGGCTGCGTCGCATCGGCCACCCGCGTCAGCGCGCTTCCGTGCGCACGTAAGGCAAACAGATAGGGGCCGAACTCGTCGTGCAATTCCCTTGCGATCTCCTTGCGCTCGACGTCCTGCAGCGAGACGATCCGCGCCGCCAGCCGCCTCTTGTCCTCGACGGCCTCGCCGAGCGCCGCCGCCAGATGATTGAGGCGGTCGCCGATATCGGCCAGTTCCGGCGGGCCTGACGGCACCACCCGCGTATCGTAGCGCCCCGCTTCGATGCCGGCCATGGCCGCTCCAAGCCCCTGGATCGGCTGCAGCGCGCGGCCGACCACCGTCATGGTAATCAGCAGCAGGATGGCGGCGATGGCCGAGCCGACCTCGATCTGCGTCACGATCCCGTCCCAGATCTCGGCGATCTCGTCGGTGGGATGCGACGCCACCACCAGCGTACCGAGCGATCGCCCGTTGACCGTCACCGGCACGCGCACCGTGCTCTGCTCAGGATGAACCAGCCGCACGAACCACGCCGGCGGCGCGTCAGCCTGGCCGGCGGTGTCGGCCGGCGGCGGCACGTTCCTTGGCGCGGCGGCTATCGGCGTCCCGCCTTCGCGGGTGATGCTGACATGGCGCAGCCGGCTGAGATCGGCAACGATGTCCGCCAGTTTCGCCTCGGGATCCGGCGTATCGTTGAGGCCGGCCACCAGGGTCTGGATGAATTCACGCGCCAGCCGCACCACGCTCTGGTCCTCGGCCTGCACCCGCGGCGCGGCGTCCAGCACCAGCCGCGCCACGTTGACCGCCAGCCCGAGCACCAGCACCAGCGCCAGCAGCATGTTCAGCCGCGCCCGCAATGACAGCCTTTGCCACATCGTCCCGCTCCCTTGCTGCCGCATTGCACAATCAGGGAACGTTGACAGGCAAAACGGGCAACCTTTAATTGATGCTACAGTAAGTTACCGGCGGGATGCGACCCGGAGCAATCGATGCGCGTGCTGATTGTCGATGACCACCCGATCGTCGCCTCCGGCTGCCGCGCGCTATTTGCCGGCGATCCCGACATCGAAGTCGTCGAGGCCGCCGACGCCGAGAGCGGCGAGGCGGCCTTCGCCGCCGAGCAGCCGGACATCTGCGTGCTCGACATCAACCTGCCCGGCGTGTCCGGCTTCGAGCTGGCGCGCCGCATTCTGGCGCGCGCCGCGGACGCGCGCATCATCATGTTCAGCATGAACGACGATCCGATCTTTGCCGCGCGCGCCATCGAAGCCGGCGCCAAGGGCTATGTCTCCAAATCCGGCGAGCCGGACGACCTCGCCGAGGCGATCCGCGTGGTCGGCAACGGCGGCGTGTTCCTGACCCCCGGCACCGCCAGAAGCATCGCCTTCGCCGGACCCGGCCTCGCCGGCGGTCCGCTCGGCAAACTGTCGGCACGGGAGATCGAGATCCTGCGCCTGCTCGCCGCCGGCAAGAGCCTGACCGAGATCGCCTGGCTGGTGCACGCGTCCTACAAGACCATCGCCAATACGTCATCGCTGATGCGTCAGAAGCTCGGCGTGCGCAATTCCGCGGAGCTGGTCCGCTTCGCCATCGATTGCCGGCTGGCGTGAGCCGCGCGGCCTAGGATCCCGCGGACGGTTCTTGCGAGACTGCATCGGCCAACTTCCGCATCAGGCGCACCAGGTCGTCCAGCTCCTGCGTCTCCCAAGTCGCGAAGATGCCGCGACCGATCCGCTCGCGGGCGGCGTCGACGAGGCCGGTCATCGCCTTGCCCTTCGTGGTCGCCACCGCCTCGCGCACCCGGCGGTCCGCAACGCTTTCGCGGCGTTCCACCAGATCGAGGCTTTCAAGTTTCGCCACCTGACGACTGACCGTGGTGTAGTCGCGCCCGACCCGGTCGGCCAGGTCGACCACGCCAATCGGCCCGAACCTTTCGATCAGGACCAGCAGCGGAAACAGCGCACGGTCGAGCGGAATGCCCGCCTCGCGGATCAGCGCCTCGTCGCGTTGCGGCCGGTTCATCACGCTGACGATATCCAGCATCGCGCTGTGAATCTGCCGAAGCTGCTCACTTATATGTGTATTTTGCACCTTTTTTCTTGACGCCATCGCAGCTCTCCTAATATGTGCATAATACACGTGTATACGAAGACTGGAAGGAAAACCACATGAAGGCAGCGATCGTTTCAAGGCCCGGCGAACAGCCGGTCTATGGTGACTTCAGCGAGCCGCAGCCGGCGGCGGGCGAAAGCCGCATCGCGGTAACCGCCGCCGCCATCAGTCAGGTGGTCAAGAGCCGAGCCTCCGGCCGGCACTACAGCTCCTCCGGGGAATTTCCGTTCGTGGTCGGCGTCGACGGCGTCGGGCGGACCGACGACGGGCGCCGGGTCTATTTCGTTCTGCCGAAAGCACCCAACGGCAGCATGGCCGAGCGTACCGTGGTGTCGTCGGCGCAGTGCATCGCCCTGCCGGACGATCTCGACGACGTGACCGCAGCGGCAATCGCCAATCCTGGTATGTCGTCGTGGGCGGCCTATACGGAACGCGCACGATTGCAGGCCGGCGAAACCGTGCTGGTCAACGGCGCGACCGGCACCGCGGGTCGCCTCGCCGTGCAGATCGCAAAACATCTCGGTGCCGGGAAGGTCATCGCCACCGGCCGCAATTCCGACGCCCTGAAAGCGCTGCCGGCGCTTGGAGGCGATGTGATCATTCCGCTCGGGGACGACGAAGCGAAGATGGAAAGCGTCTTCAAGGAGCAGTTCGCCGCAGGCGTCGATGTGGTGATCGACTATCTGTGGGGTCGCAGCGCCGAGCGCCTCTTGATCGCCGGCGCCAGAGCCGGACGGGATGCCGTGCCGATCCGTTTCGTCCAGGTCGGCGCCGCCAGCGGCGCGGACATTACCCTGCCGGCGGCCGTATTGCGCTCCTCGGCCATCACATTGATGGGCAGCGGCATCGGCAGCGTTCCCCTCGACCGCATGCTTCACGCCATTGACTCGCTGCTTCGCGCCACCGTGCAGGCCGGCTTTCAGATCCGGACCACCCCTGTGCCGCTGTCGGATCTCGAACGCGCATGGTGCGATGACGACAGCACCCGGCGCACCGTGTTCATTGCGGATGCGCCGACGCCCTGACCGGTGCCGAAGACTGCGCCGCCGGCTGCGCGACGCGCTTCCGCCACGGCCCGCAGCGTCCGGCGATCAACGCCGCCACCAGCAGCACCGCCGCAAAGCCCGTCGGCGCGCCGAGCAGCGGGTAGATCATCAGCAGCGCCGCCGCGAGGCCGAGCACCGGCAGCTCATGACGGGCAAAGCCTTCGGCAAGGCCGATGCGCATCAGGAACGCCACGGCGATGGCCAGCACCATGACGTCGTAGAGAAACAGATAGGGCGTCACCAGCAGGGTGCCGGTGGCCAGCGCCGCGGCCTTGAGTTCATAGCGCACGCGGCTGCGCCACAGCACCACCAGCGTTGCCGCCACCGTCGCGGTCATCACCCACTGGAACGCCCAGCCCAGCGGCTCGCTGCCGCCGAAATCGCGCACCAGCGCAAAGATGCTCTGCATCTTGCCCCACGGCGCACGCCCCTCGGTGAGGAAGGCCTGCGAGAACATCGGCATCCACTTGAAGAAGGCCTGCCAGCTTTCGCTGCCGAAGGCCAGCCATGACACCAGGACCAGCGCAACGACGGTCACACCGGCGCTGACAAAGGTCCGCCATTGCGCGGTGGCGATCAGCACCAGCGGAAACAGCAGGCCGTATTGCGGCTTGTAGCTCAAGAGCCCGAGGCAGATGCCGGCCAGCACCGGTCGCGTCGGCAGCAGATAGAGCATGCCGCCGATCAGCGACGCGGTGAGGAAGCCGTTCTGCCCGACCAGCGTGTTGGTGAGCACCACCGGGAATGCCAGCGCCAGCACCAGGCCGAACGGCCGTCCGACGATGGCCCGCATCGCCGCGAGATAGGGAACGAGACTGACGAGCGGCCAGCTGGCAAAAGCGAGGCCATAGGGCAGCAGCGCCAGCGCTTCGGCGACGAACAGGAACGGCGGCGGATAGTGCCAGGCGAAGTTGCCTTCATAGCTCTGGCCGAGCACCGCGACCTGCAGCTGCTTCTGAACGCCCCAGTCCCAGGCCAGCGCCGGATGGCCGTCCAGTGCCAGTCTGCCGGCCGACCAGACATTGACGAAATCGGTGGGCATGCCGAGGCCCTTGTCGTCGAAGATCCAGCCGCGGCCGTAGAAGGCCGGGAAGAACACGACGTTGAGCACCGCCAGCACGAAGCAGACATTGAGCAGCCAGGCCGGCACTGCACCGTCGTCCGGCACCGGTTCAATCGTCAGCGGCGCAGCCATGCGCACTCCCCAGCGCGCCTCATGCGCGCCGGCAGGATGCCATCGCGGCGTTGCGGAAAACTTAAGGTCGGGCCAGCCCCGGCGCCGGCACGATCGCCCGTCCCCGCATCAGCGCCATATACAGCGCCGCTCCGAGGCTTGCGCCGATCAGCCAGCCCCAGTCGCCGATATTCGGCACCACCTTGTAGGCGCCGAGCAGCGCCAGGCCGATCGACACCACCGCGGAGCCGGCCAGCGCCTGCAGCGCCCTGACGTTCCAGCCGCTCTCGAAATACAGCGAGCCGTTCGGCGACATCGAATAGAGGTCGGCCAGCACCACCTGCTGCTTCTTCACCAGATAATAGTCGGCGATCATGATGCCGAACATCGGCCCCAGCGCCGCGCCGAAAATGCTGACGAAGATGGTGATGGCCTGCGGGCTGGAGACGAAGATCCATGGGCACACCAGCACCGACAGGATCGAGGTGATCAGGCCGCCGAGCTTGAAGTCGATCTTCTCCGGATAGAGGTTGGAAATGTCGTAGGCAGGCGACACGAAGTTGGCGACGATGTTGATGCCCATGGTCGCCACGATGAAGGTGACCGAGCCCAGCGCCACCACCCAGGGATTGCCGATCCGCTCGACGATGGCCACGGGATCCATGATCGCCTCGCCGAACACGTTGACGGTGCCGGCGGTGACGATCACCGTGATGATCGCGAACACGATGAAGTTCACCGGCAGGCCGAGGAAGTTGCCGACCTTCATCGACCGCTCGTCGCGGGCGAAGCGCGAGAAGTCGCCGAAGTTGAGCAGCAGCGCCGCAAAATACGCCACGATCAACATCGCGGCGTTGGCCATGTGGCCGATCGCCGAGCCCTCGACGCGCGGGCTGAGCTGCAGCGACAGGCTGGAGGTGCCCGTCTGCGCCACGATCCAGATCGCCAGCGCGAACATCACGATGTAGACGACGGGTCCGCAGAAATCGATGAATTTCCTGATCGTCTCCATGCCGTTGAGAAAGATCAGCAGCTGGAACAGCCACATGAAAAGAAAGCTGCCCCAGCCCAGCGGCGACAGGCCCATGAAACTGCCATGGGTCCAGGCCTCGGCCGCCGGATAGAACGCCAGCACCAGGGCCTGCACCGCCTTGGAGGCGAAATAGGTCTGCACGCCGTACCAGACGATACCGACAATGCCGCGCAGGCCGGCGGCGATGTTGGCGCCCATCACGCCGAACGACATCCGTGCCACCACCGGAAACGGCGTCCCGTATTTGAGCGACGGCCGGCCGATCAGGTTCATCAGGAAATACACCGCGGTGATACCGACCACCATGGCGACCAGCACTTCCCAGCCGGTGAGGCCGAGGAAGAACAGGCTGGCCGCAAAGGTGTAGCCGCCGACTGAATGCACGTCCGACATCCACATGGCGAAGATGCTGAACACGCCCCAGGTCCGCCCGGCGGGCGCCACCGGCGCCAGGTCCTGATTGTAGAGCCGGGGATCGGCGCCGGGGATGACGATGACGGGCGATGGGTTCGAATGGACTGACATCGGAATCTCCTGCGCTGCCGGAGGATCGATCTGCTCCTTTTGAAAAGCAAGACCCGCGCCAGAATTGATATCAGTCAGGCCAGCACCTCCGTAACCGGCCGGCGCAGCGACGGCGGCATCTGCGGCCCATAGCCGAAGCGAACGATCAGGTCGGGCCGGGCGCCGGGCGCGAGCTGCTCCGCCAGCCGGCGCCGGACCGGGGGAACCTCGACCGCCTGGTTGAGGAACGCGTGGCTGATACCAAGTGCGGTGGCCTGCAGGGCGAAGCGCTGATAGGCGCGTCCGCTCGCCAGCCAATGCGCCCGATCGTCCTGCGCCGAGACGAAGACGGCAAGCCCCGCCGAGCTGGCGATCTGGTCGCGGCATTTGCTGTTTTCGGAGTCGGCGGACATCACGACGTCGAACAACATGCGGCCGACCGGTGTCGGCAGCGCCGGATTGCCGGAGGCCGCCGCGAACAGCCCGTCCCCCGTGCGCAGCGCCGCGGCGTAGCTGAAGCGCAGCCAGTGTTTCAGCTCGGCCATGAAGGCCGCGTCGTTCAACTGCCGGCTGTTGCCATCGATGATCAGTTGCGCGACGGCGTCGATGGCCGGCCGTTCGGTCAGCAGCAGGAGCTTCACGCCCTCGCCGGTTCCAGCCACGGCCAGCGCCCGCAGCGCATCCGCAGCGACGGCGCGGCCGTCATACAGCGAGCGGCTGCATTGCCGCGTGACGATCGCCGCGGCCATTGGCGAAGTGACGGTGTCGCCGGCGCGCAGGTCGATGACCACACGCCCGTCGCCCTGTGCATCGAACCGCGGCGTCGCCACGAGTCCAAACACCGGCGCCGCCCGCACGATATTCTCCACCGCCGCGCCGAGGCTGGCATAGAGGTGGTGGTCGTCGGGATCAACCACCGGCGTGCGCCGCGAAAAATCCGGCAGCACGGTGATCGCCGCCTCGCCGATCGCGAAGCGCCAGGCCTGGGTGTTGTGGCTGTTGGCGGCGAGCGTGGCGGCGCGCACCAGCTCGGTCAGTGCATCGCGACCGCGCAGCCTGCCGTCGAGCGGCCGGCGCAACGCCACGGCGGCCGCGC
>DATCUS010000282.1:0-8134 GCA_036561845.1 Tardiphaga sp.
CCGAAGCCCAGGCGCTGGCCCGCGACGCCGAACTCGCCGACCGCCGCGTCCAGGCCATCATCGCCGAGCGCAGCGAATGGCAGAACCGCCAGCGCAGCGCCGTCTCGCAGGTCGAGACCGTGGCGTCGCGCGTTGCCGAAGTCACCGCCGAGCGCGCCGAGCTGGAAGATGCCCCTTCGCTCTACGCGCAGAAGCGCCGCGCGCTGATCACCGAGGTCGAGACCGCCGAGCAGGAGCGCCAGCTCGCCGCCGACGCCTTGCAGACCGCGGAAAACGCTATGAAGGAGACCGACCGCGACGCCAAGGCCTCCCTCGAAGCGTTGTCCAGCGCCCGCGAGGCCTGCGCCCGCGCCGACGAGCGCATGGAAGGCACGCGCCGCCGCCTCGAGGACATCGAGCGGGAAATCCGCGACATGCTGGAAGTGGAGCCGGAAGGCGTCGCCGCCATGGCCGAACTCAAGCCCGGCGACGAGCTGCCCAACCTGCACGAGGTCGAGGCCGACCTGGAAAAGATGCGCCGCGACCGCGAGCGGCTCGGCGCCGTCAATCTTCGCGCCGAGGAAGAGCTCAACGAGGTGGAAGGTTCGCACAACAGCCTCGCCACCGAACGCGACGACCTGGTCGAGGCCATCAAGCGGCTGCGCCAGGGCATCCAGAGCCTCAACAAGGAAGCGCGCGAGCGGCTGCTGACCTCGTTCGACATCGTCAACGGCCACTTCAAGCGGCTGTTCGTCGAACTGTTCGGCGGCGGCGAGGCGGAACTGAAGCTGATCGAGAGCGACGATCCGCTCGAAGCCGGTCTCGAGATCATCGCCAAGCCGCCCGGCAAGAAGCCGCAGACCCTGTCGCTGCTGTCCGGCGGCGAGCAGGCGCTGACCGCCATGGCGCTGATCTTCGCCGTGTTCCTCACCAACCCGTCGCCGATCTGCGTGCTCGACGAAGTCGACGCGCCGCTCGACGACCACAACGTCGAACGGTTCTGCAACCTGCTCAACGAGATGACTTCGTCGACCGACACCCGCTTCATCGTGATCACCCACAACCCGATCACCATGGCGCGCATGAACCGGTTGTACGGCGTCACCATGGCCGAACGCGGCGTGTCGCAGCTGGTCTCGGTCGATCTCGAAAACGCGGTCAAGATCCTCGACCAGGCCGTGGCGTAACGCTGGCTTTCTTCCTTCTCCCCCGCCCGAAGCGAAGCTTCGCTAGGTGGGAGAAGGTGGCACGGCCGAAGGCCGTGCCGGATGAGGGGGAAGACAGGCTCCGAGTTTGTGGCACCCCTCACCCGTCTCGAACGCGCTCCGCGCGTTCGATCCACCCTCTCCCACAAGGGGAGAGGGGGAAGAAGAGAGGGGCACGCTTTCATCATGACCGCCCCCGACCTGCCCGCCGAACTCACCGCCGCTCTCAATACAAAACTGCACGGCCTGTCGCGCAGCGATGCCGCGGCGCGCTCGGATGCCATCTCGAAGACATACCGATCCGGCGGCGGCTCGACCGCAATCCGTTCCGAGACCGACGCGCTCGCCTATGCGCTGGCGCGGATGCCGGCGACATTCGCGGCCGTCATCGCCAGCCTCAATGCGCTCAGCGAAGTGCGCCCGGACTTCGCGCCGCGCGCGCTGCTGGATTGCGGCGCCGGGCCGGGCACCGCGACATGGGCGGCGGCCGAGGCATTCGGCTCCCTGACAACCTTCGCGCTGCTCGATGCCAATCCGGCGTTGCGTGCGCTGGCGCTGGATCTCGTCCAACACAGCCATCGCCTCGCTGCAATGAACTACACACTCGGCGATGCCGTCGCCAAACTCGACGAAGCAGCGCCGGCCGAGCTGGTGATCGCCAGCTATGTGATCAACGAGCTGACCGACGCGCAGCGCGCCATATTCATCGACCGCGCATGGACGAAGACATCGGATACGCTGGTCATCGTCGAGCCCGGCACACCGGCCGGCTGGCAGCGCATCCTCGATGCGCGCGCCCGGCTGATCGCGGAAGGTGCGCACGTCGTCGCGCCCTGCCCGCACGACCAGGCCTGTCCGCTGCACCAGCCAGACTGGTGCCATTTCACCCAGCGGCTGCAGCGCTCGCGCGTACATAAACAACTCAAGTCCGCAGAACTTCCCTACGAGGACGAGAAATTTATCTATGTCGCGCTGTCGCGCGCACCGGCGGTGAGGCGGCCGTCGCGCGTGCTGGCGCAGCCGGTCATGACCAAGGTCGCGATCACGGCAAAACTCTGCACACCCGGCGGTCTCGAGATCGCCACCGCGCCCCGCCGCGACAAGGCAGCCTACGCCAAATTCCGCAAGATCGACTGGGGCGATGCGGTGTTCGAGTAACTCAAACTCGGTTGTCGTCCCCGCGCATGCGGGGACCCAGTAACCGACATCGCCGCGGCTCCATCACTCCTGCCCGCGTTTACTGGATCGCCCGGTCCCAGCGCGCAAGAGCGCGCCGGGCCGGGCGATGACAGCCGAGTGTTTGGCGAGCGATGGAATAATCCCCCCGCCCCGGCGTTTGTTCTCGTGACGCATCCGCGTCCTCATCAATTCCCATCAGGAGTACGTTGCCATGTCCAGGACATTCGCCGCGATCGCAGCTCTGACTCTCATGCTCAGCGCATCCGCCGCCTCGGCGCAGATGCTGAAGACCGCCGACACCGCCAAGGGCAAGACCTTCGTCGATGCCAAGGGCATGACGCTCTACACCTTCGACAAGGACGCCGGCGGCAAGTCGGCGTGCAACGGGCCGTGCGCGGAAAACTGGCCGCCGCTGATGGCCGCCGACGACGCCAAGCCGACCGCCGACATGACCGTCGTGGTGCGCGACGACGGCAAGAAGATGTGGGCCTACAAGGGCAAGCCGCTCTACACCTTCAAGAGGGACGCGGCCCCCGGCGACATCAATGGCGACGGGTTCCTGAACGGCACCTGGCACATGGCGAAGCCGTAGGTTCTTCTTTCTTCCCCTCTCCCCCAGGCGCAGCGAAGCTGCGCTAGGTGGGAGAGGGAAGGACGCTCAGAACGAATGCTTCAGCCGCGCTGTGAACTGATGCGCCAGTGAATCGTCGCTGCCGATCACCGCATCGTAGCCGATCGATACCACGGTGAGCGGCGCCAGCCTGCCGGACAGGCCGGTGCCGATCACGCCGCGGTCGCGCAGGCCGCTGCCGGTGGCGGACACGAAGCTGCCCGGCAGGGTGATGTCGGCGAAGCTGGCATTGATGCCGCGCACGCCGTCGCGGAATTCGTGCAGCCAGGCGAGACGAAACTCCGGCGTCAGCACGCCGCCATTGAGCGCGATATCATGGGCGAAGCGCGCGCCGAGGCTGGAACGCAGCGATTCCGATGCATCGGCGGCAACGTTGAGGGCGGCGCTGCCGCCGGTTTCCGTGAACGCGTCGGTGCGCGCCCGGGTATATTGCAACCCCGCCTCCGGCGTGACGATCCAGCCCGCCAGCCAAAGGTCGGTACCGACCGTGCCGCGCAGGGTGTAATGCGAGCCGTTGAAGGCCGAAGCGTTGATGGTGTTGAGTGCGACGCGGCTGTTGTCGTAGTCGCTCCAGCCATAGAGGCCCATCGCCGTGGCAAACCAGCCGGGCGCCTGATAGCTGGCGTAGCCGCCGACGCTGCGGGTCGCGATGCGCGTGGTGCTGCCGATCGTGTCGAGATCGCCACGGGTATAGGCATAGCCGCCGAACACGCCGACCAGCGCGCTGTCGGTGACGCGCCAGTCGGCGCCGGCCACCACATTCGCGGTGTTGTAGCGGATCGCCGGCGCGTCGCCGCGCGCGCCTTCGCGGGCAAAGTTCAGGCTGCTGGTGACGAATACGCCATGTTCGGCATCGGGCGCCGCGCTACGCTGACGCGGCAGTGCCTTGGTCGGCGCGTAGGCCATCGCATCATGGGCGTCGCTCTGGCGGTTCAGCCAGTTGGTCTCGTTGAGCGCGTTGACCTGGTTGACGGGGAAGCCGGTGATGGCCGCCAGCGCGCGGTCGGGCGCAGAACCGTATTTGTCGAACAACCCGCCGTCGGCCATCGCCAGCGCCTGGCTGGCGCCTGCGAGATCGTTGCCGGTGCTGCCGAACCGGCTCTGGGTCAGGCGCTGGCCGACCAGCGACGCGGTCTGGGACGCCGAGTCCATGGTCATCCGGCCGAGGCCCTGATAGGCGACGGGCGACAGCTGGCTCAGGGCCGCGCCGACGTCGGCCGCGCTGGCGACGGCATCGATCAGCGTCATCGCGGCGCTGCTCGTTGCCACCGTGACGGGCAGGTTGTCGAACACCGTGGCGACGCCGAGACCACCCGCCGTGGCGAAGGATGAGAACGACTGCGAGGTGCCCGTGATGACCTCGAACGAGGTGTAGAGCGTGCCGCCGATGTTGACGGTCTGCCCGGCCAGCAGCGCGGCGCGCTTGGCTTCGGTGAGGCCGACCTTGTTGTAGCTCAGCGTGTCGGTGCCGACGCCGCCGTCGACCAGGCCGACGATGCGCGAGCCGGCCATGATATTGACGGTGTCGTTGCCGCCTTCCATGTTCACCGCGCGGCCGCTGTTCCCGATGATGGTGCCGTAGTTGGTGAGAACGTCGGCACCCTCGCCCATCTGGATCGCCGAGCCGTCGCCGCGGATGAAGCGCGCCGAGCCGGTGCCGGTGTAGGTCACGCCGTTCAGCGTGCCGACCGAGTTGGCGTCGACCGCGCCAGATCCGAGCAGCACCACACCATTGGGATCGGGAATCGCGCCGTTGCCGATGATGGTGCCGCGGTTGACGATGGTGTCGTTGTCGGCAGCAGTGCCGGTCTTGTTCTCGAGCCGGATCGCAAAGCCGTTCTGGCCGACGATCAGGCCGCCGGCATTGTTGGTGATGGTGGTGGCCGCGACGCCGCTGCGCGAGCCGTCGGCGTTGGAATCGTTGTTGACCACGATGCCGTAGGAGGCGCCGCTGATGGTGCCCCAGTTGGCGACGCTGCCGCCGCCGATCGAGATGCCTTCGCTGTTGTTGAGGCGGTCGCCGCTGTCGTAGCCGCCGGCGCCGGTGCCTTCGATGATCCCGTAGTTGACGATGGTGGCGGCAAGATCGATGTCGACGCCATCGCCGTCGCCGTTGATCGAGGCGACCCCGGCACTGGTGAAGATGTTGCCGACGCCGGCATAGGCGCCGGTGATGCGGCCGTAGTTGGTGACCGTTCCGGTGCCGTCGGAGCCGACGCCGGAACCGTTGCGGCCGAGGATGGTGCCGCCGGCCTCGTTGGTCACCGTGATGTTGGTATCCGCGGTGATGCCGTGCCGCGCGCCGGAGATCAGGCCGCCGGCGCGGTTGTTGATCACGGCGCCGGTGTTGCCACCGGCATCGATGCCGTCGGAGGAGCCGCTGGACGTGTTGGTGCCGAAGCTGCGGATGATGCCGTAGTTCTCGACCACGGTGGTCTGCCCGGTGCGGATGGCGTCATCGCTGAGGGCTTCGATGATGCCGGTGGCGCGGTTGATGATGGTCATGCTCGCGGCGCCGGTCATGCCGCGCACGTCGATGGCCTGGCCAAGTCCGGAGGTGTAGCCGCTGCCGCCGGCCTGGATCAGCCCGGCATTGTCGATCACGATGGTGCCCGACGTCAGCGCCAGATTGATGCGGAACACATCGTTCTGCGCGGAGCGGACGATGGCGCCGATATTGTTGAGGAAGGTGAAGGTCCGGTTGGCCAGCGCACCGGTGGCATCCACGACCCGACCGCTGCCGGTGTTCTCGATGGTCCCGGAATTGGTGATGACGACGCCGGTGGAGGCGCCGTTCCAGGTCAGCGGCACGGTGCCGCTGGTGGAGCGCAGCGTAGCGTTGGCCTCGACCGTGCCGGTGTTGGTTCCGCTGACCGACTGTGCCGTGGTGTTGGTGGTGCCGCTCGTGATCGTAAACGATGCCGCCTCGGCCGTCATCGGCGCTGCCAGCGCCGCCAGACCGATCACCATCGCCATCCGGCTCACGCCGCTACGCCACTTCACCATCGCAACAAACCCCCGGCAGAAAATAATTAAGGCTTCATTAGGTTTGTGGGATGACGGCTGGATGACGGAGAAGCGAAGGCGCCAGCCCGCATGCGGAATGCGGGGTATTGGTGCATGGCAGCAACGATGCCGTGTCGCTCCGCAGCGAGCGCTGCCGCACCGATTGAACTTGTCCGGCGTCGCCGCCGACCAATGCTCGCTGCATTCCTGCGGCCCCTGCCCCGTGCCGCAATTATCGGCTAGGCTGCGGCATTGATCTCTATCGGGAGTTGCCACATGTCGACCGGCTGGATTGTCCTTGGCGTCCTCGTTGTCCTCGTCTTCTTCGCCTTTGCCGCCTACAACCGGCTGGTGGCGCTGAGCCAGCGCGTCAATCAGTCGTTTGCCGACATCGACGTGCAGCTCAAGCAGCGCCACGACCTGATCCCCAACCTGATCGAGACCGTGAAGGGCTATGCCGCGCATGAGCGCGGCACGCTCGACGACGTCATCAAGGCGCGCAACGCCGCCATGTCGGCGCAGGGCCCGGCGCAGATCGGCGCCGCCGAGAACCAGCTGTCCGGCGCGCTCGGCCGGCTGATCGCACTGTCGGAGGCCTATCCCGACCTCAAGGCCAACGCCAACTTCCAGCAGCTGCAGTCCGAGCTCTCCGACATCGAGAACAAGATCGCCGCCAGCCGCCGCTTCTTCAACAACGCGGTCCAGGAATACAACACCGGCATCCAGCAGATGCCCGCGGCCTTGTTCGCCGGCACCTTCGGCTTCACGGCCAAGGAGTTCTTCGACCTCGGCGAGAGCCGCACGCAGGTCGAGCAGGTGCCGCAGGTGAAGTTCTAGTTTAGCAAAATTGCCGATGGCTGCCCTCCCCCTTGCGGGGAGGGTCGGCCGAACGAGACGATGCGCAGCATCGTCGAAGTGGAGGCCGGGGTGGGGGTGCCACCAACGCGACTGTAGCGATTGTGGACCCCCACCCCCGGCCCCTCCCCGCCTAGCGAAGCTTCGCTTCGCGCGGGGGGAGGGGAGCGACAGCGTTTCATCCAAGTGGAAATCTCATGGCCGCCTACGGTCTCTACACCCACATCGCCGCGAACAAGACCCGTTCGATGCTGCTGCTCGGCGGGCTGTTCCTGCTGATCTATGTGATGGTGTTCGCCGGCGCGCTGATCGCCGAGGTGCTGATCAACGGCGACGGCTCGGTGGCCTATTATCTCGATGCCGCGACGCGCGACCTGGTCAGGGCGTTCCCCTACGCCACCATCGGCGCCGCGCTGTGGATCGTGATCGCCTATTTCTTCCACCAGAACATGATCGACGCCATCACCGGCGGCGCGGCGGTCAGCCGCCAGCAGCAGCCGCGGCTGTACAATCTGCTGGAGAACCTGTGCATCTCGCGCGGCATTCCGACGCCGAAGCTGAAGATCGTGGACTCCGAGGCGCGCAACGCCTTCGCCACCGGGCTCAATCCCCGGCAATATTCCATCACCGTCACCACCGGCCTCTTGGCCGCGCTGGACGACCACGAGGTCGAGGCGGTGCTCGGCCACGAGCTGACCCATATCCGCAACGGTGACGTGCAGATGATGGTGGTGGCGGTGATCATCGCCGGCGTGGTCGGCTTCACCGCCGAACTGTTCTTCCGGCTGTTCTTCAACTCAGGCATGAATTTCGGCGGCTTCCGCTCGTCGCGTTCGTCATCATCGTCGTCCGACAACAACAGCAAAGGCTCCGGCGGCGGTGCCGTCTTCGTCATCATCCTGGCGGTGGTGCTGATCGCGCTGGCCTGGGCGCTGTCGCTGGTGGTGCGGCTGGCGCTGTCACGCTCGCGCGAGTTTCTGGCCGATGCCGGCTCGGTGGAACTGACCAAGAACCCCGATGCCATGATCAGCGCCTTGCGAAAGATCGAGAACCGCGGCGAGCTGCCGGGCGCCACCTCGGCGGTGATGGAAATGTGCGTCGACAACCCCCGCGAGGGCTTTGCCGACCTGTTCGCCACCCACCCGTCGGTGGATGCCCGGGTCGCCGCCTTGGTGAAATTCGCCGGGGGGCACGACCCCGGCCGGCTGCCGCTGCCGTCGGACACCATGGATCCCGGCGGCGACGCCCCGGCACTGCCGGATGACCCGGCCCCGGAGCA
>DATCUS010000283.1:0-8479 GCA_036561845.1 Tardiphaga sp.
CCTCCCCGGCCCTCCCCCGCAAGCGGGAGAGGGAGCAACGGCGTGCGCGGTTGCTCTTTTCGCTCACCATAGGCTTCGAAAGCGACTCCCCGCGGTAGCGAAGCCGTCATGACCCTGTTAAAAGGGCGCGTTTTCAGCACCCGGAAAGCCATTTTCATGCGTCAGGCGACGATCAAGCGCAAAACCAAGGAAACCGACATCGAGGTCTCCGTGAACCTCGATGGCACCGGTGTGTCCCAGGTTGCCACCGGCATCGGCTTTTTTGACCACATGCTGGACCTGCTCGCCCGCCACTCGCGCATCGACATTACCGTGAAGGCGGTCGGCGATCTCCATGTCGACTTCCACCACACCACCGAGGACGTTGGCATCGCGCTCGGCCAGGCGGTCAAGCAGGCGCTCGGCGACATGGCCGGGATCACCCGCTATGCCGGGGTCCACATGCCCATGGACGAGACCCTGACCCGGGTGGTGATCGACATTTCCGGCCGGCCGGTTCTGGTGTTCAAGGCGGCGTTCCCGACCCACAAGATCGGCGAATTCGACACCGAGCTGGTGCGCGAATGGTTCAACGCCTTTGCCGGCAATGCGGGCGTGACTTTGCACGTCGAGACCCTATATGGCGAGAACAGCCATCATATCGCCGAATCCTGCTTCAAGGGTCTGGCGCGGGCCCTGCGCGCGGCCGTGGCCATCGATCCGCGCAATGGCGGCGAGGTGCCATCCACCAAGGGTCAGCTCGGCGGCTGATTTTCTTGTCTTTTTTCCTTGCATCGGCGGAGTTGATGCCATGCCGGTCTATACAGTTCATGCGCCTGCGGCCTCGCGGCCGGAGGTCGCCGCGACCGACCGTTTCGTGTTCGTGCGCGACGGCTTTTACGTCTGGGCGTTTCTCGCGGCTCTGGTCTGGCTGGTCTGGCACCGGCTGTGGTGGGCGCTGCTCGGCTATATCGTGATTTCCATCGTCGGTGAGGTCGCGCTGTCGGCGCTGGGAGCCGGACCCGGTACCCGCTTCGCGGTGATGGTGCTGTTCGCTGTCCTGATGGGACTTGAAGGCGCCAGCCTGCGGCGCTGGACGCTGTCGCGCGGCAAGTGGCGGCAGATCGACGTCGTGGTCGCCGACGACGAGCAGTCCGCCGAACGCCGCTTCTTCGACCGCTGGACCGCAAGGCGCAATATCGTCAACGACCAGGCGGCAATCGACCGCGGCGCGCCACCGCCGACTCGCCACGTCCCGGGTGAGCCATTCTCGCGCCCGCCGTCGGGCGCCCACGAGGCCATCATCGGCCTGTTTCCACAACCGGGAGCGTCGCGTTGAGCGTTGCCATTATCGATTACGGCTCCGGCAATCTGCACTCGGCGGCGAAAGCCTTCGAGCGCGGGGCGCGCAGCATGGACGTGCCGGAAAAGGTCGTCGTCACCCGCGATCCCGAAGTGGTGTTCCGCGCCGACCGCATTGTGCTGCCTGGCGTCGGCGCCTTCGCCGACTGCCGCAAGGGACTGGATGCGCTGGACGGCATGGTGGACGCCATGACCGAGGCGGTCAGGCAGAAGGCGCGGCCGTTCTTCGGCATCTGTGTCGGCATGCAGCTGATGGCCACGCGCGGCAAGGAGCATGTCACCACCGAAGGGCTGAACTGGATTGCCGGCGACGTCGAAAAGATCACGCCGCGCGAGGAGAACTTCAAGATCCCGCACATGGGCTGGAACACGCTCGACATGGTGCGCGAGCATCCGGTGCTGGAGCGGCTGCCGCTCGGGCCGAAGGGCCGCCACGCCTATTTCGTGCACTCCTACCATCTCAACGCCACGCATGAGGGCGACATCCTGGCGCGCGCCGACTACGGCGGTCCGGTCACCGCCATCGTCGGCCGTGACACCGCCATCGGCACCCAGTTTCATCCGGAAAAGAGCCAGCGTTTCGGGCTGGCGCTGATTTCCAACTTTCTGAAGTGGAAGCCGTGAATTTGATTTCGACATCGGCGGTCACAACCCTCCCCCCGCGAGCCCTTGCGAGCGGTGGGGAGGGTCGACGCCGCAGGCGTCGGGGTGGGGGGCGCTTGCTTGGCCGAGCAGCCCCCCACCCCCGACCCCTCCCCGCCAAGTGGGGGGAGGGGAGCTACAGCGCTCTTGGTTTTCGGACAATTTCATCATGATCCTCTTCCCCGCCATCGATCTCAAGAACGGCCAGTGCGTCCGCCTCGAACAGGGCGACATGGCGCGCGCCACGGTGTTCAGCCTCGATCCCGCCGCGCAGGCGCGCGCCTTCGAGCAGCAGGGATTCGAGTACCTGCACGTGGTCGATCTCGACGGCGCCTTTGCCGGCAAGCCGGTCAATGCCGGTGCCGTGGAGTCGATGCTGAAGACGGTGAAGATGCCGGTGCAGCTCGGCGGCGGCATCCGCGATCTCGCCACGGTGGAGGCCTGGCTGGCGAAGGGCATCACCCGCGTCATCATCGGCACCGCCGCGGTGCGCGATCCCGCACTGGTGAAGGAAGCCGCGAAAAAGTTCCCCGGCCGCGTCGCCGTCGGCCTCGATGCCCGCGACGGCAAGGTCGCTGTCGAAGGCTGGGCCGAGACATCCACCGTCACGGCGCTGGAGATCGCGCAGCGTTTTGAGGATGCCGGCGTCGCCGCCATCATCTTCACCGACATCGCGCGCGACGGGTTGTTGAAGGGCCTCAACCTCGACGCGACAGTCGAACTCGCGAACGCCATCGCGATACCGGTGATCGCCTCCGGCGGCTTCGCCTCCATCGAGGACGTGAAGGCCCTGCTCGAACCGCGTGCGCAAAAGCTTGAAGGCGCAATCTCCGGCCGCGCGCTCTATGACGGCCGCGTCGATCCGGCGGCGGCGCTGGCGCTGATCAAATCCGCACGCGCGGCGGCGTAAGGACAAAACATGTTCAAGATGCGCGTCATCCCCTGCCTCGATGTCAAAGACGGCCGCGTCGTCAAGGGCATCAACTTCGTCGATCTGCGCGACGCCGGCGATCCCGTGGAAGCCGCTGTGGCCTATGATGCCGCCGGCGCCGACGAACTGTGCTTCCTCGATATCAATGCGACTCACGAAAACCGCGGCACCATGATGGACGTGGTCCGCCGCACCGCCGAGGCCTGTTTCATGCCGCTCACCGTCGGCGGCGGCGTGCGCACCACCGACGATATCAAGGCGCTGCTGCGCGCCGGCGCCGACAAGGTGTCGATCAATTCGGCGGCGGTGGCCGATCGCCAGTTCGTCAAGCAGGCGGCGGAGAAATTCGGCGACCAATGCATCGTGGTGGCGATCGACGCCAAGCGCGTGACGCGCGCCGGCGGCGGCTCGCGCTGGGAGATCTTTACGCACGGCGGACGCAAGGGCACCGGCATCGACGCCATCGAATTCGCCCAGGAAGTGGTGTCGCTCGGCGCCGGCGAGATCCTGCTGACCTCGATGGACCGCGACGGCACCCGCCAGGGTTTTGACATACCTCTGACCCAAGCGGTGGCCGACAGTGTCAACGTGCCGGTGATCGCCTCCGGCGGCGTCGGCAACCTCGATCACCTGGTCGACGGTATCAAGAACGGCCACGCCACCGCGGTGCTGGCGGCGTCGATTTTTCACTTCGGGGAATTTACCATTCGTGAGGCCAAGGACCATATGGTCCGGGCGGGATTGCCGATGCGGCTCGACCCGTAGGCCAAAGTCTGGCAGGAATTCGCGGCCCCATCGGGGGCCTGACAGAAAGCGCCGCAATGGCCCGCTTCACGATCCACGACCTGGCCGCCATCATCGACGCCCGCGCGGCGGCGGGCGGCGAGTCGTCCTATACCCGCAAGCTGCTCGACAAGGGCGCCGAGCACTGCGCCAAGAAGCTTGGCGAAGAGGCGGTGGAAACCGTCATCGCCGCGGTCGAGAACGACCACACGCATCTGATCAATGAAAGTGCGGATCTGCTGTTCCACCTGCTGGTGCTGCTGAAATCGCGCAACGTGACCCTTGAAGAGGTCGAGACGGCGCTCGGACAACGCACCACCATGTCCGGGCTTGAGGAAAAGGCCTCGCGCAAGCGCGATTGACCAGGGGCTCGATCCCCGAAAAGCGGACTTCGGTTTTCGGAAAAGATCGCGCCTCGCTGAAGCAAGGGACTGCTGGATGGATATGCGCGCAGAGCAGCAATACAATCCCTACCGGACTTTCACCCGCGAGCAGTGGGCGGCATTGCGCGACGATACGCCGATGACCCTGGAGGCCGGCGAGATCGCCGCATTGCGCTCGATGTATGACCGCCTCGATCTCAAGGAGGTCGAGGAGATCTACCTGCCGCTGTCGCGGCTGCTGTCGATCTACGTCACCGCCACGCAGCGGCTGTATTACGCGCAGCGCAGATTTCTGGGCATCGAGGACCGCAAGATGCCCTACATCATCGGCGTCGCCGGCTCCGTCGCGGTGGGCAAGTCGACCACCGCACGCGTGCTGCAGGCGCTGCTGGCGCGCTGGGGTGCCAAGCCCAAGGTCGACCTCGTCACCACCGACGGCTTCCTGTTTCCCAATGCAGTGCTCGAGCGCCAGGGGCTGATGCAGAAGAAGGGCTTTCCGGAAAGCTACGACCTGCCGACGCTGCTGGCCTTTCTCAGCGACATCAAGGCCGGCCGCTCCCCGGTGCGCGCCCCGCTGTATTCGCATCTCACCTACGACGTGCTGCCGAACAAATGGCAGGAGATCGACCAGCCCGATATCCTGATCGTCGAGGGCGTCAACGTATTGCAGACCGGCCGGCTGCCGCGCGACGGCAAGGCGGTGCCTGTGGTTTCCGACTTCTTCGACTTCTCGGTCTATATCGACGCCGACGAGCCGGTGCTGCGCGACTGGTATGTGCGCCGCTTCCTGGCGCTGCGCGACACCGCGTTCCACGATCCCAGGTCGTACTTCCACCGCTACGCGCCGCTGTCGGACGAGGAAGCCACCGCCACCGCGCTGGCGATCTGGGAACGCACTAACCTCGCCAATCTCGAGGACAATATTTTGCCGACCCGCCCGCGCGCCACGCTGATCCTGAAAAAGGGCGCGGATCATGTGGTGGAGACGGTGGCGCTGCGGAGATTGTAGGAAGGCGGAACTGGTGCTCCCTCGCCCCGCTCTTGCGGGGAGAGGGTGGCTTCGCGAAGCGAAGACGGGTGAGGGGCGAGGCCATGCGCGGTCGTACTCGAAGCACTCAACTTTCGCGGAAGCTTCGCGCCAACCAGACCGATGCCGAAACCAGACTTTGGTACCGGATTCGCAGCCGGCAGATCGGCGGTTACAAATTCGTACGGCAGGAGCCAATCGGTAGTTACATCTGCGACTTCGTTTGCCGGGAAGTGCAGCTCGTCATCGAGGTCGATGGCGGGCAACATCTGGAATCCAAGCGGGATGAAATTCGAGATGGGTATTTGGCTGGCAAAGGTTACCGCGTGTTGCGGTTTTGGAACCACGATGTGCTAGCGAATATCGATGGCGTTCTCGAAACGATCGACGAAGCACTTCAGAAAGGTCGGGACAGCCAAACGGATTGATGTGATCCGCGTGACATGCGTCCGTTGATGTCTTGTGCACGGCCCCTCACCCGGATCGCAAGAGCGATCCGACCTCTCCCCGCAAAGGGCGGGGAGAGGTGAACTAAGCCGCCCGCGCGTCGCCGCCAAAGTGCTCGATATACTTCGCCCCGATGGCGGCCACCGGCATCACGATCAGCACGTCGGTGGTGCCGAACTGATGATCGATCACCGCGCCGTCGCCGATCATGGCGCCGAGCCGCAGATAGCCCTTGATCAGCGGCGGCAGCATGCGCAGCGCGGCCTTGCTGTCGATCGCCTCTTTCGCCATCCGGTTCATCTCGACATAGCGATCGGGATGCGCTCGCGCGCGCCATGCCTCGGGTGCGCGCGCGTGGTGATGCAGGAACGATAGCGGCAGCGCCAGACGATCCGGATCGGTGCCCTCAAAACTGGCGCAGCCGATCATGACGTCGAAGCGGTTCTGTTTCACATAGGCCCAGATGCCCTGCCACAGCAGTTCGACGGTGCGCTTGTTGCGATAGGGCGGCAGCACGCAGGAGCGGCCTAGCTCGAGAAAGCGCAAGGCGGCATGGCGTTCGATCATGCCCGACAGGTCGAATTCGCTGTCGGTGTAGAAGCCGCCATGGCGCATCGCGGTCTCGTGGCGCAGCAGGCGATAGGTGCCGACCACCGGCTGGCGGCCCGACAGCGTCGGCTTGGCGGCGTGGTCGATCACCATCAGGTGGTCGCAGATCTTGTCGAAGGCGTCCTTGTCGCGCTGCGCCAGCATGGTGGCGGCGTCGGCGATGGCGCTGCCGTCCTTGTAGAACACCTTGTAACGCAGCTTCTGCGCGCGCTTGACGTCGCGCTTGTCGCGGGCCAGGCGGACTTCCAGCGGGCCCATCCGGCCCAGCGTTGCCGGCGGCATTGCAATGCCGCCGTCGGTCACCACGGCATGAGGCGGCTTGAAGAAGGTGATGGTCTTCTGCGCGGCGAGGCCGACATTCTGCGGCCGCAGCATCTGCAGAAATCCCAGCTTCGATCCCGTCAGCTGTTCACCGCGCATGAGACTCCCCTCAGCCGCGGGCTGATTCGATTCCATGCGGCTTTCAGGACAGACAGATCACGCGCAACCGACAACGGGATGACGAGCTTGTTGCGGCTGTGTGACAGCTTTGGCTGTCGCCACCCGCGAAAGCGGGTGGCCCAGTATACGGCGGCATCGCGGTGTTATCACCGGCTTCGCGGAATACTGGATCGCCTGCCTTCGCAGGCGATGACACCTGTTAGCCTTCTCACCATGAGGGCGTCGTTCAGGCGGCGATGTGCCGTGATTTGGCGAGGTCCGCCAGCGCGTTCGACAGCTTGTCGCGGTCCAGCGGCTTCACGAGGAAGCCGTCCATGCCGGCCTCGAAGCAGGCATAGCGGTCTTCCACCAGCGTGTTGGCGGTCAGCGCCAGGATCGGCGTGCGGCGGCTGCGGCTGCCGGCCTCGCGCGCGCGGATGCGCTTGGCGGCCTCGATGCCGTCGAGGCGGGGCATCTGCAGGTCCATCAGCACCAGGTCGTAGGGCGTGCCGGCGGAGTCCGACGCCTGCCAGGAGTCCAGCGCTTCCTCCCCGGAGGTGGTGATGACGACCTGATGGCCGAGACGGGTCAGCAGCGCGCGCATCAACAGCGCGTTGATCTCGTTGTCTTCGGCCACCAGGATCGACAGGCCGCGAATGGCCCGCGGCGCCGGCGCGTCGGGCTCCGGCTCGAACAGGTCGTCGATGGCCATGGCCGGGGCGATGGTTTCCGCGCGCGGGCCGAGCCGGGCAGCCAATGACGCCGCGCGCAGCGGCTTCACCAGATAGCCGGTGAAGGCGGTGGTCGGCACCGGCTGCAACTCGTGGCGCATCGCCGGGGTGAACATCACGATCCGCTGGTCCGCATGCGGCACGGCGATTTCCGCGAGCGCCTCCACATCGGCGGCACCGAAGCCGCGGTCGATCAGCACCGCCTGCCACGGCCGCTCCGGCAGCAGTGCCCGGGCCACCGCGAGATCCGACACCGTGCAGGTCTGCGCGCCCCAGCGCTCCAGCCGCCGCGCGGTCAGCGAGGACTCGATGCTCTGCGGCGCCACCAGCATGATCGACTGGCCGGCCAGGTCCGGGGCGTCGAATGATTGGCGATCGCCGCCGCCGGCGTCGCCCGCCGCCAGCGGGATCGACACTTCGAAGGTCGAGCCGACGCCGGGCTGGCTCTGCAGGGTGATGCGGCCGCCCATGCGCTTGACGATGCGCTCGCTGATGCTGAGCCCGAGGCCGGTGCCGCCATAATTGCGCGCGGTGCCCTCGTCGGCCTGCTCGAACTCCTGGAAGATCCGCTGCTGCGCGTCCGGCGCGATGCCGATGCCGGTGTCGCGCACCATGAAGCTGATCTCGCCGGGCCAGATGCCCGGCTCGACGATGATGGCGACGCCGCCGGCGGTGGTGAACTTGATGGCGTTGCCGGCGAGGTTCAGCAGCACCTGGCGCAACCGTGCGGCATCGCCGATCACGTCGAGCGGCAGCCGCTCGTCGACATAGGCGGCGATCTCCAGTTTGCTGGCCTGGGCGCGCGGCGCCAGCAGCTCGGTGATGTCCTCGATCATGGTCGCCAGCGCGAAGGGGCGATGTTCGAGGTCGATCTTGCCGGCCTCGATGCGCGAATAGTCGAGCAGTTCCTCAATCAGCGCCAGCAGCGCGTCCCCGGAGGTCTTCACCGCTTTGGCGTATGTCGCCTGCTCCGGCGAAAGCGGCGTGTCGAGCAACAACCCGCTCATGCCGATGATGCCGTTCAGCGGCGTACGAATCTCGTGCGAGGCCATCGCCAGAAAGCGCGACTTGGCGCGGTTGGCGGCATTGGCCTGGTCGCGCGCTTCGCCCAGCGCCCGCTCGGTCTCGCTGCGGTCGGTGACGTCGCGGCCGACGCATTGCAGTT